>JABLXY010000002.1:0-351146 GCA_013177795.1 Syntrophaceae bacterium
CATGAGCGCATCTCCTTTCGCGGAGCACTCTAGCACACCGGGCCGGGGTTGGCGATCCTTCGAGGTGCGTTACGGATATTTTTTTGTCAAAGAACTCAGCCCCTACTCCCTATTGCGACACAGCCTCCGGGAGGAGGGGGCCGGGGTCAGGGTGACGAACCGCACCCCGCCAAGGTGCCATGAAAAGACTCAATCCCGAATACGTGAAGGCCGTCACGGCCCTGGCAAACGAAAGCCCGTACTTCCGCCACCTCGGCATGGTCATCGCCGGGCTCGGTGCGGGCGAGGCCCTCGTCGAGCTTCAATCGCGTGACCACCACCTGCAGGTGTACGGGAACGTTCACGGCGGCGTCATCGCCTCGCTTGCGGACACGGCCGTTTTCTGGTCCTGTTTTGCCGAGCTCGACGAGTCCGCGGGGATCACGACGGTGGACCTGAAGGTGAACTACCTGGCCCCCGTTGCCAACGGGAAGCTCTCGGCGCGCGGAAGGCGGATCCGGCTGGGCCGCACCCTGGGTCTCGGCGAGGCGGAAATTCTCGACGGCAAAGGAAAGCTCGTCGCCCACGGCACCTCATCGGTCATCGTCCTGCCGGGTTTCCACTTCCCCGGAAACCCAAAACTCCCCCCGAAATTCCTGTAGATTCCGGCTGCAGAAGCATTCCGAAACCGATGCGGGCGCCGCACCCGGAAGGGCACAAAATGTGCAAGATTCTCCGCGGCGCGGTCAATCCGCACGAGGAGAAGGAATACAGCGAGTTGCGGGCAAACCCGTACCGCGGAAGAATGGAAACGGAGGAAGGACTCGAATGGTTCGACGATGTGTCTGCTGCCTGACGTTGATGACTCTTCTGCTTGCCGGCACTGCCGTCTGTCTCGGCCAGGCCGTTCCCGAGGAGGCCCGGCGCTACCTGATGCGCGGGATGGCCGCCGAGGAGATGGCCAAGGCGCCAAAGGACTTCGAGCGGGCCGTGCGGGAGTACGCACAGGCGGCAAGGCTGGCCCCGAACTGGCCCGACATTCATGTGTACCTCGGGTCCGCGCAGACGAAGGCGGGCGACTACCAGGGCGCGATCGCCAGCTACAGGCGCTTCCTGGAACTCGCCCCCGACGGCCCGGATGCGGGGAAGGTCCGAGACGAGCTCTACAAGCTGGAGTACCGGGCCGAGCAGCAAGCACAGGTCGCCGATCTCGGGGGGGCATGGGACAGCGCCAGGGGGCCTTTCACCGTCACGGTGTCCGGCTCGGATTTCTCGGCCCGGTGGACGGGAAATGCCACGGGAGTAGACGTCAAGTTCAACGGGGCCTTCGGGGCGATCGATTTCAGAGGAAAAGGCAAAAGCGAGGAGGTCTTCACGGGGACCATGGATGGCGCTGCCATCAAGGGAATCTGGAGAAGGGCTCCGTACAAAGACGAAAAATCGGATTGCACGATTCCCGGCGACCAGTCCGAGTTCACGGGGACGGTGGAAGATGACGGGGCGAAGATCCGGCTCAAGTTCGTCCGCTCGCGCTACAACGCGGAATACACCGGCGTTTTCTTCGGGCTGGAGACCTGCACCGGTGTGAACAAATCCGGCGAGATGCCCGAGGAGATCGTGCTCTTCAAACCCGGCAAGGTGAAAAACACGTCCGTCCCCGATTTCCTGAAGCCGGCCTTCGACAAGACCGTGGGCCTCGTCGGGATCAACCTGGCGGAAAAGGATCCGCGAGTCGTGGTCAGCGTCGTCGAGGGCATGCCCGCGGCAGCGGCAGGCATCAGGGCCGGCGACCGCCTCCTGAAGGTGAACGGCGAGGATGTCAGCGGGATGAACGGCTCTCAGATCGCCAGCCTTGTCCGCGGGAAGGCGGGCACTCAGGTGACCATCGAAGTGGAACGCCAGGGCGAAGCGAAGCCGCTGCGCTTCGAGCTGGTCCGCAGGGCGCCGCAGTGATTTCTGCCGCCCCCCTTGTCCACTGCTGTCCTCCCCGCCGAGGGGCGGATCGGGGGGAGGCTGAGCGGGATCACCAAAAACACAGCACGTCAAGACGCTCCCCGCTATAGGGAGTTGAGTCCATAGAAAGGGAGAGAACCCATGATCCGCTTTTCGTCTCGAAGGGTGTTTTCGCTGTCCGTCGTTTTTCTGGCTGTCTTGTTGCCGGCCCTGACCTGCCCGGGGCTGGTACCCCCTGCCGATGCCGCCGAGGCGCTCCGCGTCGTGGCCGGCGACGGCCATTCGTTTTATTCCTACTCGACCCGCCTGAGCATCAAGCAGGGCTCCTACCCGCTGAACATCAACGGCGGAACCCGGCCCTACTCCTTCAGCCTGACGAAGCCCATCGTCGCCATCGAGCCCTCCTACCCGGGGGCGCAGGTCTCCTTCAACGTGATCCCCAAGGCGGTCGGGACGACCATTCTCACGGTCAAGGACACCAAGGGCAACACATTGGTCCGCGAGATCGTGGTCTACGACCCCGGGGTGCAGCCCCTTGCCCTCGGCGCGCTGCCCGACGCATCGAACCCCGTGGCGGTCGGCCAGGGGCGAGGCTTCGGCGTTTCGGGCGGCAAGGCACCCTACACGGTCGTGTCGGCCAACCCCGGAATTGCCCGCGTCGAAGCCAGGACGAACATCTACATGGTCTGGGGGGTGGCCCCCGGGTCGACGCAGATCACCGTCACGGATGCGGCGGGTGCGAAGGTGCAGGGCACGGTGCACGTGAGCACGACCAAGCCGCTGAGCCTCTCGGGCGACTCCACGATTCTCGTGGGCGGCAAAGGCGAGCTGATCATCGGCAGCGGCAACCCTCCCTACACGGTGACGACCAGCCCGCACCTCTCGGCGGCGCTCAAGGGCAACGACGCCTACGGGCGGACCGTCTACACGCTCACGACAAAGGCGGCCGGGCAGGGCACGGTCACGGTCAGGGACGGCCAGGGGCAGACGGCGAGCAGGACCATCACCGTCAAGGAGTGGGTCACCCTGTCGTTTCCCCAGCTTACGGCGGAGCCGAGGGCCATCGATGTGGGGCAGACGACCCCCCTGAGCGTCTCGGGCGGCAAGCCCCCCTACACGGTGACCGCGAGCAACCCCGGCGCGGTGACCATTCAGCAGCAGGCAACCGGGCAGTACAGCGTCACGGGCCGCCAGGCGGGCGTCGTCGGCATCGTGGCCAGGGACAGCGGCGGCGCGACCCGCGAGCTGTCGCTGATCGTCCGGGACCTGCCCGTGCTGACGCTCGCCGCGCCGTCGACGCTGACGGTGGGCTCGACGGGCACGCTCTCCCTGGTGGGCGGCGCAGCCCCCTTCACGGTCACGGTGTCAGGCGGCCAGCTCGCGGTCAGCAGGGTCGACGACAAGAAATACACGCTGACCGCGAAAGCGGCGGGCACGGCGGTCGTCACGGTCAAGGACGCCAAGGGCACGACGAAGCAGCACACCGTCACGATCACCGCCCCGGTCGAACCGCTGAAGATCCTCGTGTCGTCCAACACGCTGCAACTCGGCGCGACGGGTACGGCCGCCATCCGGGTCCTCTCGGTTCAGGGCGGCGCACCGCCCTACACGGCGAGCGTCTCAGGCAACCAGCTCACCCTGACGCAGGTCAACGCCACGCAGTTCCAGATGACCCCGAAGGCCAGGGGGACGGCGACCATCACGGTCAGGGACAGCAAAGGGGCGACGGCCACACAGACGATCACCGTGCAGTAGGCCGCCGGGCAGGGAAGAACCGGGGACAAACACGCGCCACGCCGCAGCGCGTAAGGAAGAAAAGGCAGGGTCGAGACAGGCCCTGCCTTGCTTTTTCTGTCTAACCCCCATTTCGAGTCATCAAGTTGATGCTGGCCAGGAACGGGCAAGCACAGTATAATCGAATCCACGCGTATTGTCCTTCGTCCACCCGGCAACACACTTTTCGCCCGGAAGGAGGTACGAAAATGATCAAACGAACCATTGCGTCAGTGACCGTTTGCGTATTTCTGCTTGTGAGCGGATGCGCGACCGTCCCCGAGGAGCACAAGGGCGCCGCTACGGGAGCTGGAGTCGGTGCCGCCGCCGGGGCGGTGCTGGGTGCCGTTGTGGGCGGCGACACGAAGAGCGCCGTGATCGGCGGCCTGCTGGGGGCGCTCGTCGGCGGGGCCATCGGCCACTATTACTCCGATCAGAAAAGGACGCGGAGCGAGACGGCCAACCAGTATGGCTACCGGTCGACCCAAGGCCCCATGCTTCGCATCGAGAATGCGTCCGTCGTGCCGCAGACCGTCGCACCGGGCGGCACAGTCGACATGAAGCTGACCTATGCCGTGCTGACGCCCACGGAGGCGACGGAGCTCTCCGTCGTCGAGACGCGTGAAATCCGCCATGAAGGCAGTCTCGTCGGGAACCCCTCCGTGACCGTCACCCGCAAGGGTGGGACCTTCACGTCCAATATCCCCCTGACGCTTCCCGCCGGTGCCAAAAAGGGGCTGTACGTGGTGACCAGCACGGTGCAGTCGGGTCAACTCTCCGAGCAGATCCAGTCGGCCTTCACGGTCCGCTGAGGCGGGCGCGGGGCAACCCGCGGATGACGGGATTCGGCGTGGGAAGGGCAGGGCGTTTCGGTCCTGCCTTTCCCACGACATCGCCTGCTGCAGACGGCACAAATGGTGCAGTCCGGTCCCGGTCTTTCTTTTCCGTGGATGCAGGGGGAAAATCGTACTATGATACCCGCTCCGGGTGAGAAAAGACGAATCGTTATGGGGCATTCAGCGAAGGAGGATGAAGCCATGAAGAAGATCGCAGTTCTCGTCGCAATGATGATGCTTGCCGCGGCGCCCTGTGCTTTTGCGCAGTCCTCAGTTGAAAAGGCGAAGGCCGAGGGGAAGGTGGCCTTCTACGCCAACATGACCTCCGTGGAGCCCGTGATGGAGGCGTTCCAGAACAAGTACGGCATCAAGGCCGAGTACACGAGGCTCTCGACGAGCAAGTTCATCGCCACCATCCTGACGGAGCACGCGGCGGGCAAGCTCACGGCCGATGTCCTGCAGGCGCCCATCCCGGTGATGGAGCTGCTCAAGAGCAAGGGCGTCATCGCCTCCTACGTGTCCCCCGCCGCGGCGGGTTACCCGAAATGGGCCAACAAGGACGGGATGATCCAGAGCTTCGGCATCGAGTACGTCGCCCTCATCTACAACAAGGACCTCGTCAAGGCGGCCGACGTCCCCAGGACCTACCAGGATCTGACGGACCCGAAGTGGAAGAACAAGATCGTCATGGCCGACCCCGCCACGCACCCGACGACCATCTCCTGGCTCGTGGGCCTCAGGGAGAACGTGATCAAGTCCGACGCCGAGTGGCGGGCCTTCCTGAAGGGCCTGGCGGCCAACAACCCGATGTTCGTGGCCTCCTTCGGCCCCACGCCCGCCCCCATCGAAACGGGCGAGAAGCTCATCGGCATATCCATGCCCAAGTACATCGTCACCAAGGCCCCGGCGCCGCTCGACTGGGCGAGGGTCTCGCAGCCGATGATGGGCACCCCGCGCGCAATCGGCATCACCGCCAAGGCACCCCACCCCAACGCCGCGCGTCTCTTCGTGGACTTTTGGCTGTCCAGGGAGGCCATGAAGATCATGGCCGAGCAGGTGGGCGAGTACGTTCTGGCCCCGGGCGTCTACCCGCCTATTGCCGGGATCGACAAGGCCAAGGTCATCCCGATCCGGGAGCTCTCCGACGACGAGATCAGGAAGTGGGGGGCCGAGTTCAAGAAGATCTTCGCGAAGTAGGCTGGCCGTCGCCACGGGGGCGGAAACCTGTCTTCCCCCTTTTTGCCGCCTCGGTCCGCTTCGCGGGGCGGCCCGGTCGGGAACGCACCATGCATGGTTGCACACCCTGCCGGGACGCGTCCCCGGTCGAAGGGGGAAATCCGGGAAGGGCCGCTTGTTCGGAGAAGTGACGCAGGGGAAAACGTCCAGGGCGCATTCATGGAAATCCGCGTCAAGAACGTCAGCAAATACTACGAATCGGAGGGCAAGCGGATCGAGGCACTGGTCGACGTGGACCTGGTGATCCCGTCGAACCGGATCTTCACCCTCCTGGGACCCAGCGGCTGCGGCAAGACGACGCTCTTGCGCTGCATCGTCGGCCTCGAGTCACCCGATTCGGGCGAGATCGCCATCGGCGACGAGGTCGTCTTCTCGGCCGAGCGGGGCCTCTTTGTCCCGCCCGACAGGCGGGGCCTGGGCATGGTTTTCCAGACCTACGCCATATGGCCCCACATGACCGTCTTCGACAACGTCGCCTACCCGCTGCAGGCCCGCAACGAACCGAGGGAGGCCGTCGCCCGCAAGGTCGCCCGGGCCCTGCAGTTCGTCCGGCTCGACGGCTTCGAGAAGAGGCCCGCCACCAAGCTCTCCGGCGGCCAGCAGCAGCGCGTGGCCCTGGCGCGGGCCCTCGTCGCCGAGCCGAAGGTGATCCTCTTCGACGAGCCCCTGAGCAACCTCGATGCGAAGCTGCGCGAGGAGACGCGCAAGGAGCTGCGCCGCTTTCTCACGGAGCTCAAGATCACGGCCGTCTACGTCACCCATGACCAGATCGAGGCCCTGGCGCTCTCCGATTTGATTGCGGTCATGCGAAACGGCCGCATCGTGGAGACGGGGACGCCCCGCGAGATCTACTTCGAGTCCGACAGGCAGTTCGTGGCGGACTTCATTGGGCATGCCAACTTCATCCCCGGCACGGTCGCGGCCTCGGGGGAGACGGGCACAAGGGTGGACTCCGCAATCGGTCCCATAGCCTGCGCCCGGAAGGCCGGCGCGGCGATGGGGCAGGCGGTCACCGTGTGCATCCGGCCCGAGTTCATCCGCGTGCTGACGGAAGGCCGGGGCGACGGGGAGAATGTCTTCCGGGGGAAGGTCGAGTCCCTGGTCTTCGTGGGCGATGCCTACGAGGGGGAAATCCGCGTCGGCGAGACGCTGCTCATCTTCCGGATCGAGCCGACGGCGGCCATCCGCGAGGGCGAGGAAATCGCCCTCCACTTCGACCCGCGGCACTGCTCGATCCTCATGCACTGAACGGCCATGCAAAAAACGTCTTCGGCGCTGACGACGGGCCTCATCGCGATTGTCGGTTTCCTCACGCTCTGTCCCGTCGTCATGCTCGTCCTGGGGAGCTTCAGCAGCGAGCTGGGCGCCTTTGGCGCCTTCACCGTCGAGAAGTACGTCGCGGCCTACACGGACCCGGCCTTCGCCGAGATCCTCCTCAGCACGGTCATCTTCACCCTGGGCTCGGCCATCGTCGCAACGGGGCTCGCCCTCTTCCTGGCCTACCTCAACACGCGGACCAACATCCCCGGCAAGTTCATGTTCGGCGTCATTTCGCTCATCCCGATGATGGTGCCTCACATCCTGTTTGCCGTCAGCTGGGTGCTGCTGCTCAACCCCTCCAACGGCATGATCAATCTCTTTCTTCGGCAGCTCGGCATCGAGGGGGCGGCGCTCAATATCTACACGCTCACGGGGATGATCCTCGTCGAGGGGCTGCTTGACCTGCCCATTGCCTACCTCGTCATCGCGCCGGCCATGTCGGCCTTCGACGTTTCCCTCGAGGAGTCCTCGCGGGTCTGCGGGGCATCGAACTGGCGGACCCTCCGCCGGGTGACCCTGCCCGTGCTGCGGCCGGCCATTCTCGCGGCCCTGACGCTCGTCATCGTCCGCAGCCTCGCCTCCTTCGCCGTTCCGTCGGTCATCGGCATGCCGGGGCGGATCTACGTGCTGGCCACCCACATCTACAGCATCGTCGCCACGGGCTACGCCGCCGACTACGGGATGGCGGCGGCGGTGGGCATGAGCGCCCTGGCGGCTTCCATCACGCTCATCGTCCTGTACCGGCGCCTGACCCGGGAGGGCGAGAAGTACGTGACCATCTCCAGCCGCGGGTACCGGCCCAGCGTCATCGACCTCAAGGGCGCCCGCTATCCGCTCTTTGCGGTCGTGGCCCTGCTGTCCTTCGTGCTCATCGTCCTGCCGATCCTCGTGCTCTTCTACACGTCGCTCGTGCCCTACGTGATGACCCCCGGCGCGAAGGCCTTCGCGGCGATGGGCTTAAGGCACTGGGTCACGGTCCTCAGGGACCCCGTCTCGCTGCTGGCCCTGAAGAACAGCCTCACCCTCGGCATCGGCGGGGCGACGCTGGGAATGATCCTTTCCTTCTTCGTGGCCTATGTCATCGTCAAGGTCCGCACGAAGGCCTCGGGCCTGCTCGAGTCGTTGAGCTTCCTCTCTTTTTCCTTCCCGGGGATCGTCGTGGGGGTCGGCTTCATGTGGTTCTTCGTCCAGACGCCGCTCTACTCCACGATCTGGGCCCTTCTCATCGGCTACATCGCCACGTACTTGCCCTACGGCCTGCGGCCCCTCACGAGCGCCTTCGTCCAGATCCACAGCCACCTCGAGGAATCCTCTCGGGTCTGCGGGGGTGGGCCTCTCTACACCATGCGCCGGATCGTCCTTCCGCTGCTCGTCCCAGGGATCGCCTCGGGCTGGATCCTCATGGCGACGATGTTCGTCCGTGAACTGAGCCTCTCCGTCGTCCTGTCGCGGCCCGGCACGGAGGTGCTGGCCGTCCAGATCCTCCGCTTCGCCGAGGACGGGCTGTGGGGGAGGCTCTCGGCCCTTGGCATCATCATGATCTTCATCTCGACGGCCCTGGTGATCATCGCCAACGTGATCGCGAGGAAGCTTTCCAAGCGGGACTGAATAAAAAGGGGACTGTCCCCCTTTTTGTGAAAAGGAAGCCCCTGCAGCCGAAGCCGCCGGGGCTTTTTCATTTCCGCGGTCCTTTCTGTCTGTTACTGGAAGATCTTCGGCACGCCGAGGACCTTGACGGGGTCCTCATCCGGTTTCAGGCCCATGAGCTTCACCAGCTCGGGCCGGATCTTCTCCCAATCCTGCCTGGCCAGGGCCTTCCCCTTTTCCGTCTTGGCCTCCTCGTAGAGACGGAGGAACACGTAGTAGACGATGTGGGCTTCCTCCTTCGTGTCCTTGGCATTCCAGCGCTTCTTGGCAAGCTCGCGCCACTTGCTCCCTGCGGGGACCACCGACTCGTAGACGAACTGGGAGATCAGGTCGGCGTCATGGGCGATCTTGGCCGACTCGTTTTCCGGCTCCGGGAAGACGGCCTGCCAGGCGCCCTTGCGGCCCGCCGCCTGATCCACGGAATCCCGGAAGTACCAGTACCCGGTGGAGTGCTCGATGATGGTGACCTGCATCATCTCGATGTCCTTCTCGGAAAATCCTCCCGCCCGGCGGGCGATCTCTCCGGCCGTCAGGGCGCCCGTGATGTGGTGAATCAGCGCGAGATTGGCCCCGACCTTCGGGTTTTTCAGCAGCGCCTCGTCACCCCAGAAGCCGGGTGACGGCTTGAAGTACCCTGCCTTCTTCAGCTTTGCGACCATCTCCGAGCACTTGCGGAACACGTCGGGGTTGGTCAAGACAGCCCCCTTGTCCTCCTTGCTGATGTTGTGGAGGATATCGGCCGCGACGGCCAGCTTCCGTTCCTGCCGGGTCAACGGCCTGCCCATTTCGTAAGCCAGCGCCGAGCACACCCGGTTGTGAAGGATATCGCCCTCAGGTTCCTTCAACTGCTGGACCGCCGTGGCGATCATGACGTCCATGAGCCCCTGCAGTTCCGGGAATTCCTTGAGGTAGGCCTTTTCCCAGGCCAGGTAGGGCTCGGGCAGGGCGTACTTGTCCTGCGAGGCGGCCGCTGCGATTCCCGCCGCACCGATGAAAAGCCCCAGTGCAATGATGGCTGCGATGCATTTCCCCCTCATCATGTCCATCCACCTCCTATTGCCGTCGTTCAATGCCGGTATCGATCATGATAACCCAATACCACGAAATGCCGTCGAATTTCACCTGAAACCTCGTCTCGGGTCGGCCCGGGTCCAGAGGCTGTAAACCGAATGTCCCGGTATTCGTTTTACCCGTCAAACGGAGCGATTCAACGGAAACGGCAGGACAGGTAAAACAGGAGAGAATCAGCACAGCGGAAAGGAACCGAACATGAAACGCATTCTGTTTGCCATGGCAATCACCCTCGTTGCCGCGACGGCGGCGCAGGCTGCCGACGTCGGCGTGTCCGTCAGCATCGGCCAGCCGGGGTTCTACGGCCAGTTCTCCATCGGGCACTTCCCTCCGCCGGTTGTCTACGCGCACCCGGTTGTGGTGCGGCCGGCACCCGTGGTCGTCGTCAGGCCCGCGCCCGTGGTGGTTGCACGACCGGTTTACGTGCATGTGCCCCCGGGGCATGTGAAGCACTGGAGGCGTCACCATCAGGGCCACCCGGCGTTTTGGCGGCCGGACGGCCGGTTTGATCACCGGTAGGGTGGCCGCGGCGCTTTTCGCCGTCGTGGGCACCGGGTAAGCGATCGAGGAGCACGGAACCCCCCGTGTTCTGGAATAGAAGAAAGCAGGGCTTGTCACGGCCCTGCTTTCCTTTTCGTTGCCGGCTGCGGTCCCTGCATCATGCGCCGGCGGCGGGACGGTTTGTAAGGTAGATGCCCGCAAGCACCAGGGCCCCGCCGGCGAGCAGCGAGGCGTCGATCGTCTCGCCGAGCAGGAAGAAGGACATGATCACGGCGCTGATGGGCACGACGTTGATGAACACCCCCGCCCTCGACGGGCCGATCTGCCGGATCCCCTCGTAATACCAGATGAAGCCGAGACAGGTGCCGAAGACGCCGAGGTAGACGATCGAGAGCCAGGCGGAAGGCGAATAGCTGCCGAGGTTGCCGGCCATCCCCTCGAAGAGTGCCGGCGGCAGAAGCGCTGTCGATCCGATGAGGCAGGCGTAGGTCACCGCCGAGACGGGCATCACGTCCCGCATGACGACCTTGCCGATGAGCGAGTAGGACACCCAGCTTGCAACGCAGCCGAAGATGAGCAGCTCCCCCCGCCCGATGGCCCCCTGGAAGATCTCCCCGGGGTTTCCCCGCGTGATGACGTAGGCGGCCCCGGCAACGGAGAGCGCGACCCCCAAGGCCTTCAGTGGGGTCATCCTTTCCCCCCGGAACAGAAGCGCAGCGAACAGGGAGATAAACACCGGGTTGGAGGCGACGATGACCGAGGCGCGCCCCGCCTGCACCGTCTGCATGCCCGTGAGGAAGAAGACATTGTAGAAAAAAACGCCCGTCATCCCCGAGAGGAACAGGAGGAGAAACTGCCTCCGATTCAGAGTCTGCAGGCGTCCCTCGAAGTGCCGTACCAGGGGAAACATGCACACCGAGGCCACGAGGAACCGCAGGAACGAACCCGACCAGGGCTCGACCTCCTGTGCGAGGATGCGGCCCGCGATGAAGGTCCCGCCCCAGAACACGGCCGTGAGGAAGAGCTTGGCGTAGATCATCCGAGAACCTGCCCCGCCAGCCAGTAGAGGGTCATCCCCAGGACGACGGTGCCGCCCAGGGACCGGGTCCGCAGGGCGAACAGGAACACGGGCACCGCCACGAGCAGGTCTTTGTTCCAGGGCGAGAGCTGCCTCGGCTCGCCGGCTGTCACCAGGGCCGGGAGGATCAGGGCGCTGAGGATCGCCGCGGGGATGAGATCGAGCCACTCCTCGAGCCATCGCGGCAGTGACCGCCGCGAGAGGGCCACGAGGGGCGCCCAGCGGGGGAGATAGGTAACGAGGCCCATGCCGAGGCACAGAAGAAGGTAGTCCTGCGTGATCATGACGCACCCTTCTCCCGTGCGACCCGGGGCCATCGCCTCCGAATGAAAAGGCCCGCCGTGGCGGCGATCACCGAGGCAGCCACGATGTAGCTGTTCCCGGGGACGGCCAGCGAGATCGCCACCGCCGACGCCCCGGCGATCGCGGCGGTCAGGACGTAAATCCTCCCCCTCAGTTGGTAGACGAGCAGGCACAGGAACATCCCCATGAGCGCATAGTCGATCCCGAGGGCATGGGCCGGGATCAGGGCCCCGCCCAGGGCGCCCGCCACGGTGCTCGTCACCCACACCGCGTTGGTGACGTGATTGACCGTCAGGGCCCGCTTCCAGTCCCAGCCGCCTTCCCTGAACCTCGCCAGGTTCACGGCGAAGCTCTCGTCGGTGACTCCGTAGGCGAAAAGCGTCAGCCACCGTTTCCGGAGCCCCCTGAGGAAGACGGAGAGAGCCGAGCTCATGAGCAGGTGGCGCAGGTTGACGGCGAAGGTCGTGGCGACGATGGCGGCGATGCCCGCCCCCGTCCCCAGCATGGCAACGGCGATGAACTGGGCGCTGCCCGCGAAGACCAGCGCCGACATGAGCCCCACGGCAGCCGCGGAGAGTCCCGCCTTCTGGGCGAGGACGCCGAAGGCCAGCCCGATGGGGATGTAGCCCAGGCAGATGGGCCAGGCGGCGCGAATACCGTCTTTCAGGATGGAAGTTTTGCGTGCTTCAGAGGATCGTTCAGACATGAGGGTGCAGAGAGGCTCCGTACAAATCCCCCATCCCCCTTTACAAAGAGGCTGTGTCGCAACAGTCAAGAGGGGACGAGTTGTTTACCCGTTCTTTGACAACAAAATATCCGTAACGTCTATCCGCGCACGGTCTGTCGGGCAGGTTTTGATGGTTCAGGGCCCTTTGAAGGCGCCGTTGAGCCTCATGCCGGTGCGAAGCAGGGCCTTCCGAGGGCCCGGAGCCTCTCGATGAGCCCGTTGACCCCGAGCAGCGAGATCAGGCGAGCCACATTGAAGCAACTGGCCAGCATCGAGACCTCGGCTCGCGCCCCCTCGAGCCCCCGTAGCAGGAAGGCATCGACCTTGAGGTTGCGCTTGATGTGCCCGAAGGGATGCTCGGCCCGGGTTTTGCGCCTCTCGTAGACGGCCTGCGAGGCGGCCTCCTCGTACTGGGCCTCCAGCCTGAGCTTAACCTCTTCGTTGGGCAGCCGGATGATCTTGCGCCCCCTGCGCGCCTGGGTGCAGCTCCCGTAGTGCCGGCACGCGTGGCAGATGGCCGCGTCGGTGATCACGTAGTGCCGCTTGCCCGTGCGTTTTTCCGTCGATTCATACCGGAGCCTGTGACCTTCAGGGCAGCTGTAGTCATCTTGCTCTGGGTCATACGCAAAATGGCTTTTGCTGAACGGCTTTTCCGGCTCTTTCCTCGCCTGCCGCTGTGAAGGCACGATCACTCGGATCCCCTGGCGGTCGATCTTCTCGAGCTCCGCCGTGTCGGCATAGCCGGCATCGGCGCAGGCCGTCTCGCAGGGACTCTCCAGCAGCGCGTTGGCGGCCTCGATCTGCCGGGCGAACTGGTTGACATCACTGGTCTCTTCGACGGCATCGGCCTGCAGCAGAAGCCCCTGCTTGTCATCCACCACCAACTGGACGTTGTAGGCCGCGTGGCTGCCCTGGACGCTCTTCATCAGGGCGCAGTCCGGGTCGGTGAGGTTGACGTGCCGGTGGCTGCCTCCCTCGAAGCCCCGCAGGGCCTCCTGGACCCGGTCCTTGAGCGTGTTCGTCTGGGCAAGGTCCTTTCGCATCGCCACGTACGAGTCCATGTGCCGCTCCCGGCGGTCGATGGCCTCGCAGTCCTGCAACAGCTGCTCGATGCGCCGATCCAGATCGGCCAGCTTCTTCTCGTACCAGGCCCGGTCATGGCTGCGGTAGCGTGAGGCATTGGCCCGGATCTTTGTGCCGTCGACAAACAGCACGTTGCCCGCGATTAGGTCGAGCTTGATGCAGAGCCGGGCGCAGTGCCGGAGCACCTGCTTGAGGGCCGCCTTGTGGTTGCGCCTAAACTCCGCGATGGTCTTGTGGTCGGGCCTCAGCCCGGCCATCAGCCACACAAAGGCCAGGTTGTGGTGGCACTCCCGTTCGAGCTTGCGGGAACTGCGTACCCCGTAGGAGTAGCCGTAGACCAGCAGCTTGAGCATCGCGCGCGGATCGTAGGCGGCGTTGCCGACCTGGTTGGGGTCCACCTCGATGCCCAGTTGCGGCAGATCCAAGGCCTCCACGAAGGCATCGTAGGCCCGTACCGGGTCCTCGGGGGACACGTAGTCCTCGATGCTGGCGGGCAGCAGCCCCAGTTGCAGACGGTCGCCGGTTCGATAGGCATGAGCGCATCTCCTTTCGCGGAGCACTCTAGCACACCGGGCCGGGGTTGGCGATCCTTCGAGGTGCGTTACGGATATTTTTTTGTCAAAGAACTCAGCCCCTACTCCCTATTGCGACACAGCCTCAAAAGGGGGAGTTGCGGCCCCCTCCGTTTGAAAAGGCGGGCGGGGGCGGATTTGTCTTCGTTACTACAGTTTGAACTCCGCCACGATGGGGGCATGGTCCGACGGCTTCTCGGCCTTCCTCGGCCCCAGGTCGATCCAGCAGTCGACGGACTTCTTCGCCAGCGGCGCTGTGGCCAGGATGTGATCCACGCGCCAGCCGAGCCCCCTTTCCACCGACTTGGGCACCCGGTAATCGAAGAAGGAATACTGGTTGGGCTCGCCGGGGTGGTGCTTGCGGAAGACGTCCACGAACCCCCATTCCTTCACGTGATCGAAACCCTCCCAGACCTCGGGCGTGAAGTCCACGTGTCCCAGGAGCCTCTTCGGGTTGTGCACGTCGATCTCCTCGCGGGCCACGTTGAGGTCCCCGCACCACAGGACCATCTGATCCGGCTTGTAATGCTTCGCGAAGAACTTCCGAAGGCGCCTGAACCACTCGAGCTTGTAGGCGAACTTGGGGCTCTCCCGCTCGACGCCCTGGGGGACGTAGGTGTTGACCACGGCGATCCCCGAGAAGACGGCCCGGATGAGGCGGTCCTCGTCGGCGGGTCCTCCGTCGTCGAGGCCGAGGGCCACCTGTTCGGCCTGCAGCGAGGACACGATGGCCACGCCGTTGTAGCCCTTGCCCCCGCGAAAAACGACGCTCCAGCCGGCCTCCTCGAATTCCTTGACGGGGAACTTGGCGTCTTCCGTCTTGGTTTCCTGGAGGCACAGCACCGAGGGCCGGTTTTTCTCGAGCCATGACAGCACGATGGGAAGCCGGCTGCGGACCGAGTTGACGTTGTACGTGGCGATCTTGAAGGTTTTCATGGGCCCCTCCGTTGCGGTCGTGCGCCTGCGAGAGTAGCACAGATTTCCGCTTATCAGGAAGGGGGATTTCTGCTAAGAGAGGGGCGAAAGCGAGAAGGAGCGGACATGTCACAGGAAATCTGCCAGGCCATCCGGGGCCTTCTCGAGCGGATGGGGATCCCCTACGACGAGATCGATCACCCGCCTGTGGGCTCCTGCGAAGAGTCGCTGGCCTACCGCGGGCAGGCGGGTTGGAGCGGGGCGAGCAGCAAGTGCATCCTCCTGAAGGCCAAGGGAAGATACTACCTGCTCGTGACCACGGCCGAGAAGGAGATCAAGGCGAGGCTCTTCAAGAAGGAGTTCGGCACGAAGGACATCCGCTTCGCCAGCCGGGAGGAACTGATGGAGGTGACGGGCTGCGACCCCGGCTCGGTGCCCCCCTTCGGGCACCGGGACCCGGCGCTGCCCTTCTACGTGGACGAGGGAATCCTGCGGGCCGGGCATTTCATGTTCAACCCCGCCGTCCCCACGAAGAGCTTTCGGGTCGCCACCGGCGATCTCCTGCGGGTCTACTCGGCCGTGCCCAACCCCGTCAGCATCTTCGGCGAGGGCGAGGACGAGCGATTCGTGATCCGTCGCTTGGAGAAGGGGGCATGAGCGATCGGGAGCGGCAGCACGGGGTCCTCGGCCCCGAGCCGATGACCGTCCTGACGGATGTCCTCCTCGCGGTGGCGGCCGCCTGGGCAGGCACGAGGATCCTGGGCGTATCCGATACGCCCGTGCACCGCTATTTCGCCCTGTCGTTTTTCCTGACAGCCCTGGGGACCCTCGCGGGGGCGACCATCCACGCCACCCGGCACACGGCCCTCGTCCGGTGGGTGCCTCTTCTGTGGCGCATCACGGGCATCGCCGTCGGCACGTCCGTGACGGCCATGCTGGCCGGGACCTTCTATCACCTGCTCCCGGCCGATGATGCCGACATCCTGCGGTGGACCGTCCTGGGCCTCTCCCTCGTCTATGCCGCATGGATCTGGCGGGACTACCGGTTCCGCAATGTCATCGTCTTCTACTCCATCGCCATGGCGTTTGTGCTGGGGGCCATGGGGCTGAGCTACGTAACCACGGGCTCGCCGGGGGCGAAGCTCATCGCCGTCGGGATTCTCGTCAGCTTCGCCGCCGCCGCCGTCCAGCGCAGCGGCTTCCAACTGGGCCGCCACTTCAACCACAACGATATCTACCACGTGATCCAGCTGATCGGACTGTACTTCTTCTACCGGGGCGCCCTTGTGCTCTAGCCGCTGCTGCCTCGAATGTCTCCGGCGGCTCCCTTGACTGCCCGGCCGTCGTGACCCCCCCGAGAACCCGGCCTTTCCTGCCTCTTGCCCCCTCAACCCCTCCTTCCGCCGGTCTTGACAAGCCGAAAACCGGGTTTAATTTATCCGCAAAAACGCAGAGCGGGGGCATCGAAAAGGTTGGATCCCCGGGCGAAACCACAAACCGTGAAAGGAGGTTGAAGCGAGATGTTCTGGCCGGAATTTGGTCGATTCGGAAGGGTATGGAGCCCCTGGCGGGAAATGGAGCGGCTGCAGCGGGACGTCAACCGTCTTCTCTCGGCAGAGAGCGCACCCTATGCCACGTTCCCCGCGGTCAACATCTGGGTTTCCGATCAGGATGTCATCGTGACGGCCGAGGTTCCCGGGGTCGACCCGGCGAGTCTCGACATCACGGTCGCCGAGAACGTCCTTAGGCTCTCCGGTTCGAGAAAGCCGGAGGAGCTCAAGCCCGATGAGGTGTCCCATCGCCGGGAGCGCGCAAGCGGCGAATTCACCCGGAGCTTCCGTCTTCCTTACGCCGTGGACTCCGGCAAGGTGGAGGCCAGCTACGACAAGGGGGTTCTGACGGTCAGGCTGCCGCGCGCGGAGGCGGACAAGCCCAGAAAGATCGCGATCAAGACGCAGAAGTGACGAAAGGAGGCAACCCTCATGGCTGAGAAAGATATCCAGAAGAGAGAGGCTTCCTCGCCCGTTGAAACGGAGAGGACGAAGTCCATGAAGGTGTTCATCCCCCGGGTCGACATCCACGAAACCAAGGATGCCATCGTCCTGCTGGCGGACATGCCCGGTGTGGATGAAAAGTCCGTCGACATCACCCTCGAGAAGAACGTGCTGACCCTCACGGGCAGGGTCCAGCCCGCGTCATACGAAGGCTACCGCGCCGCCTACTTGGAATACGAGGCGGGCGACTACGAGCGGGCCTTTACCCTGTCCGACGAGATCGACCGCGACAAGATCGAGGCGTCGGTGAAGAACGGGGTCCTGAAGCTCACCCTCCCCAAGGCGGAGCCCGTGAAGCTCAGGAAGATCAGCGTGAAGTCAGCGTAAAGGCATTGCTATCCCGTGGAAAGGAGGCACACCATGGCGAACAAGATCAAGGATGTGGTCCCGGCGGGCCAGGCGAAGGCGACCCCGCCGGCGAGACGCGAGGAAGAGTTTCCTCTCTTCTCCCTCCAAAGGGAGGTCAACCGCCTCTTCGACGATTTCTTCCGCGGATTTGACCTCAGGCCCCTTCGCACGGCCGAGGAGCGTTGGGGCGGGTTCACACCGAAGATGGACCTCGAGGAGACGGAGAAGGAATACCGCATCACGGCCGAGCTCCCCGGCATGGAGGAGAAGGACGTGGAGGTTCTCCTGGCGGGCAATTCCCTGACCCTCAAGGGGGAGAAGAAGGAAGAGAAGGAGGAGAAGGGCAAAAGCTTCTACCACGTGGAGCGCTCGTACGGAACCTTCCAGCGCACGGTCCCGCTGCCCGAGGGGATCGATCTCAAGAAAATCGACGCCGAATTCAAGAACGGCGTGCTCACCGTCAGGCTGCCCAAGACGGCGGAGGCGAAGACCAAGGCCAGGAAGGTCCCCATCAAGAGCGGAAAGAAGTGAGAAAAAAGCCGGCAAGCGAAAGCAAGCCGGCTTTTCTTTGTCCCCGCCGTTCGCCGCACCGGGTTTCAGCGGTCCGAGGGGAGCCGGATCCTCATCAGGTCCTCGGCCAGCGTCAGCGGGCCCTGCCATGTCCTCCGGCACTGGGCCTCGATGTCGGCCGCATCGCACTCCGGGTAGAAGTGGGTGAGGACGAGCCGCTGGACCCCCGCCGCTGCCGCGGCGGCCCCTGCTTGGGACGGTGTCAGGTGTCCCTCGACTTGCATCCCGTCGGGCAGCGAGCACTCGCAGAGGAAGAGATCGGCCCCCCGGGCAAGCTCCACCAGCGCCTCGCAGGGGCCCGTGTCGCCCGAGTAGGCCACCACCACGCCCCCGGGCGCCTCGACGCGGTACCCGATGCTCATCTCCGTGTGCGCCATCGGCCGTGACCGCACGGTGATCGGCCCGGCCGCCCAGGCATCGGGAATGCGGCTGTCCAGCTCCCTCAGGGAAAAGAGGTGCTCGGGAAGGACAACCCAATCGCCGTACACGCCGGCAAGCCCGTCGAGATGCGTCCGCAGGCCCCGGGCGCCGACCACGGTGAGGGGGCTGCGCCTCCTGTAGGTCTCGGGGTACTTGGTGGCAAACAGGAAGGAGGCCAGCTCGCCTGAATGATCGGGGTGAAGGTGGGTGATGAGAACCCAGTCGATCTCGCCGATGCCCGTCCCCGCCTCGAGCAGCCGCCGCATCGTGCCGGGGCCGATGTCGATTAGGAGTTTCCGGCCGGCAGCCTCGAGCAGCAGGGCACTGGGGCTTCTCCGCAGAGAGGGCACGATGGTGCCGGAACCCAGAATCGTTACGGTGACCCCGTCCATCGCCGCCGACCTTTCCCGCCGCCTGCCTTCACCCTCCCGTTGATCCCCGCCCGTTGAGCGGGGCAACCGGCATGAGAAGAGTGCGGATCTCTTGGCCGCGGGCCGTCTTTCAGTCTCTGCTGCCGGTCATCGCGGCCTTCATCCGTCATCCCGGAATGACCTTGACGAACACCTGCCTCGTCCGGGGGCCGTCGAACTCGCAGAGGAAGATCGACTGCCAGGTCCCGAGAACGAGGCTTCCCTTTTCCACGACGATTGTTTCCGACGCCCCGAAAAGCGACGCCTTGATGTGGGCCGCCGAGTTACCCTCGCCGTGCAGGTAATCGCCCCGCAGGGGGATTGTCCTGTCCATCTGGGACAGGATGTCCCTGGGCACGTCGGGGTCCGCGTTTTCGTTGATCGTCACGGCCGCCGTCGTGTGCGGGACGAACACGCAGCAGATTCCGCTTTCGATTCCGCTTTCCCGGAGGACCGACCGGACCTGGCCCGTGATGTCGATCATCTGGGTTCGTGCCTGCGTCCTGACGGAAAATTGTCTCATCGCTCTCTCCCCGGTCATGCTGTGTCCGCGCCGCGGCTTTTCAGCGTTTGCATCAGCTCGAGACATTCCCATAGCAGATTTTCCGGGTCGGTGTCACCCGGTTTTGCGGGAAGTTCTCGTTACGCCGAGCCTTTTGCCATCCCCGGCAAGGGGTGGGAGCCCGGCGGCGCGGGCCTGCAAAATTTGTGGATGTGAAATGGAGGCAGCGCGTCCGCCATCCCCCGTCAAGGGTAAGTATTTGTTTTATGGCATATATTGTGCAATCGTTGCAGTCGTTTCCGGGTCCTAAAAAAGCTTGACAAAAAGAGCAAAATAGATAATGGTTTCAAAGGCTTTTCTTTTTGTGCGTAACTGTTTGGTATTATTCGCGATTTTTGATGGACCGCCTGGGGCCCCTGTTCTGGAGGGGTTTTGGGGATTTTTGCTTTCGTGACTCAGGGGTTCCGGCAGCGCTGACGGTTGCCGGCCGCCAGGGACTTTTTTCGACAAGAAGGTGAGCATGGCCTCCAATCGGGAAATTTCCTCCACGGAAAAACTTCTCAACGTCATCCGGGGAAAAGCGAAGGCGGCTCCCGATGCAGAGTCTTCCTACAGGCCCGTCGTGCCGAAGAGAAAAAAGGCAAGCCCCTTCTCGTCCCTCGCCCCCGCGTTCCAGAGACCCGTCACGGTTGGCATCGACATCGGCCACCAGGTCCTCCAGATGGTGAAAGTGGAAGAGACCGCCGCCGATCAGTGGCGGCTCGTCGATTTCCGGCGCGTGCCCGTACCCTCCACGATCACCCGGGGGACGCACGAGTTCACGGGCTTCCTGAAATCCGAGCTCGGGAAATTCTGCGGTCCCGCCAAGGGCCTTCAGCTCTGGAACCTCATGTCCTCGTCCAAGGTGGATGTCCGGTTCATCAAGGTCCCCAAGGTCCCGCGAAAGCAGCTCGAGAACGCCATCTACTGGACGGCCAAGCGGGAGCTCTCCTTCGAGGACTCGGACACGATCCTCGATTTCGAGGTCCAGTCCGATGTGGTGGAGCAGGGGATCAAGAAGACCTCCGTCATGGTCTACACGGTGCCGAGGCGCGAAGTGGAGGCCGTCGTCGAGCTCTTCAACGACGCGGGCTATCCCCTGAGCGGCCTCACCATCGCCCCTTTCGCCATTCAAAACCTCTTCCGGACCAAGTGGATGCCGACCTACGGCGAAACCCTCGCCAGCCTCTACATCGGCCGCGACGGCGCACGGATCGACATCTACTCCCGGGGCAGCCTGATCCTGACCCGGGACATCAAGACCGGCATGAACAGCATGGTGGAGTCTCTCGTGGAGGGCTACACGGACCGAAGGCGCCCCCCGGCCCGGGACATGCGGTGGAGCGGTGCCGCGGCGATGGACTTCACCATCACGCCCACGCAGGCCCACAAGCTCATCATGAGCCTCGACCCCGACGCGCCGGCCCTGACCCCCGACGATGCGGGACACGACCTCTCGGAAGAGGAAATCTTCGACATGGTCCGCCCGGCCCTCGACCGCCTCGTCCGCCAGGTGGAGCGCACCTTCGCCAACCTGGGAGGCGAGAAGGTGAGCCGGGTCTACATCTCGGGCGTCGTGAACGCCTACCGGCCCCTCATCGACTACATCGGGGAGCAGCTGGGGATCGAGAGCGGGGTGATCGACCCCCTGGACCCCTCCATTCCGTACATCTCCGGGTACACGGCACCCGCGACGTCCTCCGAGAAGGCCGCCCTCTCCGTAGCGGTGGGCCTCGCCCTGTCGGACAACACGAGGACGCCCAACCTCCTGTTCACCTACAAGGAAAAGGAGAAGATGGCCACGGTGGGCCGGGTGAACCGCGCCATCCTGTTCTCCCTGGCTGCCTTCATCATTGTGGGCCTCGGCACCTTCGCCTGGCAGGAGCGCATCGCGTCGAAGAAGAAAGCGGCCATCGCCGATCTCAACCAGCAGCTCTCGTCGCTCAACCTGATGGTCGACACGAAGCTGATCCTCCAGCTGGCGGCCAAGGACAGGGAGGAGCGGCGCCTGAAGAAGGAGTACAGCGAGCGGTACCTGGGCATGGCCGTCCTGAGCGAACTGTCCGCCCTGACGCCCGAGAATGTCCGGTTCCTGAAGATCAAGACGAGCCTGGGCAAGCCCGAGACGAAAGCCCCGCCCGCGGCCAAGGCGGCGGAAAAAGGCCCTGCGCCGGCGAAGCCGGCCGAGGCCGCGGCCAGGACCCTGGAGATCGACGGGATCGTCATGGGCGAAAGGAGCATGCTCGAGGGCACCCTGTCGAGCTACGTGCTGAGGCTCAAGGGGTCTCCCCTGGTGAAGGAGGCCACCGTGCAGCGGAGCGTCGTCGAGGCGCTGCAGCAGAACAAGGCCGAGGGGGAAGTCCTGCACTTCGTCCTGAACATCAAGCTCTAGCCTGGTGAGCCATGGAACTGAGGAAACACATGCCCTTTGCGACGCGAAGCCTGACGCTGCTGATTGCGGGGCTCGTCATCATCCTGATTCTCGTCTGGATCGGGTTTTACAACCACCGGACGATCGCACGGCTGGACGCGGAGATCCACGATCTGAACACGAAGATCAACACCCACCAGAGCTATGCGCCCATGACCAAGCAGCTCTTCGACCGGATGAAGGTCAGGGCGGAGCGGCATCTCCCGCTGCCGGCGAAGGCGAAACTCTCCGCGGAGCAGAGGGACCAGATCCCCCTGATCTTCCGCGAAATGGCCCAGAAGGCGAAGCTCGATCTCGTGTCCCTCAACCCCGACATCAACTCCCTGGTCGGGGGCTCGCCGGTCATGCTCGTGCATGCGACCCTGAAGGGGGACTACTATCACTTCCGGAATTTCCTGATCGAGCTGGGCGACCGGCCCTACCTCGAGAAGATCGAGGAGATCGAGATCCAGCAGTTGCCGGGAACCAAGGAGTTCCGGCTCAAGGTGTGGCTCGCCGTCGGCTGACCGGCCGCCGCAGGCATCCGCACGGACGACAGGGGAAAGGGCTCCATGAGCAAGCGTGAAAAGATCATCGTCGGCGTCATGATTTTCTCGATCCTCTTTGCCCTCGCGTACTACCTATCGCCCGCGATCACGAAGCCGGGGGCCAAGCCGGCGGATCAGTACACGGGGTCGGAGAAGATCATCCAGGAGATCGCCGCGGAGCTCAAGAAGGTGGCATCCTCCCCGACCGAGAGCTACGTGATCGCCAGGGCGGAAGCGGCCTGGGCGAAAGACCCCTTCTACAAGAAGGTCCAGCCCGCCGCGGCCAAGGCGGGGCCCGGGGGTGCGGGCGGACCGGACATCGTCTACTCGGGGTTTGTCGACATGGGCGAGAAGAAACTCGCCGTCATCAACGGCAACACGTACCAGGTCGGCGAGAAGCTCGATTTCGGCAGCGCCTTCTATCTCAGGAGCGTGGATGCCTCCCAAGTGGTGATCAACGACCGGCAGAACCAGAGAAACATCGTCATCAAACTGAAGGACGAAACCTTCTAGAGGAGACAGGCCTTGAAACCCAGAGCCCTTACCCGGTGGATGTGCTGGTGGTTCATCCCGCTGATCGGCCTGACGCTTGCGGGCTGCGCGAGGGACCTCAAGCAGGCGAAGGACCCCTTCTTCGAAAAGTGGAGCACCATGGCGGAGACCTCGAAGGGCCACTCGCCGACGCCGCGGGCGCGGATCATGGACCTGCCGCCCCTCGAGGAGGACGAACTCGTCACGGACGAGGCGGCCCGGAAGGAAAAGCCCCTGCCGACGCGGCGCGTGACGCTGCGGATGCACAACGTGGACATCAACGTGATCCTGCGGGCCCTGGCGCAGGCGGCCGACGTGAACATCATGCTGCGCTCCGGCATCAAGGGGGAGACCTCCATCAACATCGTGAACAAGCCCTGGGACCAGGCCTTCCTCGGGATTTTGAGGACCAACGGCCTCTCCTACGCGTGGGAGGGCGACATCATCCGCATCATGACCGCGGAGGACATGGAGCGGGACATCAAGCTCGAGGCCGCCCGGGACCGCATCCGCGGCCAGAAGCTCCTCACCATGGTCGTCTCCGTGGACTACGCCGACGCCGCGAAGCTCCGCGACAGCCTCAAGGAACTCCTCACGAAGGACAGGGACGGCAAGGTCCGCGGCTCCATCCTCGTCGACCAGCACACGAATTCCATGATCATCCAGGCCACCCGGGACGATCTCAAACGGATGATCCCCATGATCGAGCGGCTCGACAAGCCGACCGCCCAGATCCTCATCAAGGCCAACATCGTCGAGGCCTCGAAGGACACGGCACGGGCCCTCGGCGTGCAGTGGGGCGGCGTCTACGCCAACCGCTGGGGAGGGCAGAACTACTACATCACCCCCGGAGGGTCGGGCGGCTCGACGACGACACCCCCGACGGCGGGCAGCTACACGCCGACCTTCGGGTCGACGGGCATTGCCGGCCAGGGCTTCGGGGTGAACTTCCCGGCCAACGCCGCGGCCATCGCCGCCGCGGGCGGCGCGGGGTCCCTCGGCCTCATCTTCGGGACGATCGGCGGCAGCGTCCTCGAGATGCAGCTCCAGGCCCTGCAGAAGGACGGGAAGCTCAACATCCTGTCGAGCCCCTCCATCACGACGCTCGACAACCAGATGGCCTACACGGAAAACGGCGAGCGGGTCCCCTACGTGGCCACGAGCACCTCGAGCGGCGTCGTGACCCAGGAGGTCAAGTTCGAGGACGCCGTGCTGCGGCTCGAGATCACGCCCCACGTCATCGACGGCAAGAACCTCAAGATGAAGATCAAGGTCAAGAAGGACGAGGTGGACTCCACCCGCACCGTCCAGGGCAACCCCTTCATCATCAAGAAGCAGACGGAGACCACCCTCATCGTCCAGGACTCGGAGACCATCGTGATCTCCGGCCTGACGAAGCAGCGGAGCCTGCTGAGCGACTCGGGGTTCCCCGGCCTCAAGGACATCCCCGGGATCGGGTACCTGTTCAAGAGCGAGGACCGGTCAGAGACGATGGAGGAGGTGCTCATCTTCATTACGCCCCACATCCTGAAGGCGTCGGCCGCCCTGCAGGCGCCGCCTGCCGCCGCACCGGCGGCGAACGCGCCCGCCGCGGCCCCGGCGCCGAAGGAGGCCCCCGGGGAGAGCCCGGGCAAACAGCCATGAGTTACTTCGAGATCCTCAACCTCGACCGGGAACCCTTCTCCAATTCCCCGGAGCCGGAGTTCTTCTTCGAGGCCCCCCAGCACGTCAACTGCCTCCAGCAGCTGGAAATCTCCATCCGGCTGCGCCGGGGGCTCAACGTCGTCATCGGGGACGTGGGGACGGGGAAGACGACGCTCTCCCGCATGCTGATCCGCAAGCTCCACGGGGACGACACCGTGGAGTTCCACCTGCTGATGGACCCCGATTTCGGGGGGCCCATCCAGTTCCTCGCGGGCATCGCCCGGATGCTGGGCGCCGTGGACTCCGCCCATGGCCTCACGGAGTGGCAGCTCAAGGAGGCGATCAAGCAGTACCTGTTCCGCAGGGGGATCGACGAGGACAAGATCGTCGTCCTCATCATCGACGAGGGGCAGAAGCTCCCCGGGTTCTGCATCGAGATCCTTCGGGAGTTCCTCAACTACGAGACGAACCGCTTCAAGCTCCTGCAGATCGTCATCTTCGCCCAGCCGGAGTTCAACGCGATCCTGGAGCGCCGCGAGAACTTCGCCGACCGGATGAACGTCTGCCTGCGCCTCGGGCCGCTCGATTTCACCCAGATGCGCCGGATGATCGAGTACCGCATCGCCCAGGCGAGCCAGGCCGGCCACGACCCCGTCGAGTTCACCCTGCCCGCCCTGGCGGCCATCTATCTGGCCACGGGCGGCGTGCCGCGCAAGGTCGTCATGCTCTGCCACCAGGTCATCCTGGCGATGATCGTCCGCAACCGGTCGCGGGCGGGGTGGCGGCTCGTGCAGTCCTGCCTCCGGAACCGGGCCTCGTACCGAAGGAGGCGGCGCCGGATCGGGTGGGGGGTGGCCGCCGTGCTGGCGGTCTGCGTCCTGGCTGTTCTCACGGTGGTCTCGGCACGGCGTGACGGGACCGGCGTTTCGGGCGAGCGCGCGCTGCCGGCCTACCAGGCGCGGATCTCGGACAAGACCGTCCATCCCCTGGCCTCGGTGCCGCCGGTCCCCTGGCAGCCCGCGGCGGCCATCGCCGGCTCGCCGGCCGGCGCCGCCGGACCGGCTGCGGCTCCCCTGTTCCGGAAGAGCCTCCCGCGGGAGGGGGCCGCCCCGCAGGCGCCGGCGCAGGGGGTGCGCTGACCGCCGCCGGCCGTTGCGCCGGGCCGGGCACGGACAGACCCGAAAACCGAAAGAAGGGAAGGGCAACACCTTGAGAGTCCGAAAGAAGCTGGGAGAGATGCTCATCGATGCCGAGGTCCTCAACGAGGAGCAGCTGCGGCATTTTCTCGACGAGCAGAAGAAGACGGGGTTGAAGCTCGGCAAGCTGCTGATCCAGCAGGGCATCCTGTCGGAAACCCAGATGGTCGACCTGCTGAGCCGGCAGCTCAAGATCGAAAAATACCATCCCGACAAGTATCCCGTCGACCTGAGCCTCGCCGCCGTCTTCCCCGCCGAGACCGCCCAGAAGTACCAGGTGGCGCCGCTCAAGCGGAAGGGCCGTCTGCTCACGATCGCCATGACGGACCCGGTGGACATCAACGCCCTGGACTACATCGAGTCGCTCACCAACGAGGAGGTGGAAACGGTCGTCTGCACCGAGCGCGAGCTCAACCAGCTCATCGGCCAGATCTACGGCATGCAGTCCGGGCTGGGCGGCGTGCTGGAGAGCCTCGGGGAGATGACGATCGACTCGGGCGTCGACACCGAGGCGGCCGCCGAGTACACCGACGACCTGCAGGTGAGCCCCAGCTCCATCATGGGGATGGCCGAGGAGGCGCCCATCGTGCGCCTCGTGAACTCCATCATCTCCCAGGCCGTCCGGGAGGGAGCCAGCGACATCCACATCAGCCCCCAGATGAAGAACGTGCAGGTGCGGTTCCGCATCGACGGCCGGCTCCACGAGGTGCCCGCACCGCCGAAGCAGATGTTCCTGCCCATCATCTCGCGCATCAAGATCCTGGCGAACATGGACATCGCCACCTCGCGCATCCCGCAGGACGGCCGCTTCACCGTCAAGATGGAGAACAAGGAGATCAACGTCCGCGTCTCCTCCATCCCGACCATCTACGGCGAGAACCTCGTCCTGCGCCTGCTGGACATGGGCGCCGGCGTCTACTCGCTCGACCGGCTCGGCATGGTCAAGGAGGACCGCGAGAAGATCGAATCCATCATCAACAAGCCCTACGGGATGATCCTCAGCTCGGGCCCCACGGGGAGCGGCAAGAGCACGAGCCTCTACGCCATCATCCGGGAGATCAACCGGCCCGACATCCACATCATCACCCTCGAGGACCCCGTCGAGTACCGCGTCGAGAAGGTCCGGCAGGTCCAGCTCAACCGCAAGGCCGGCATGACCTTCGCGAGCGGCCTGCGCTCCATCCTGCGACAGGACCCCGACGTGATCATGGTCGGCGAGATCCGCGACGCCGAGACGGCGGGCATCTCCGTGCAGGCGGCCCTCACGGGCCATCGGGTCCTGAGCACCGTGCACACCAACGACGCCGCGGGGGCCATCACGCGCCTCATCGACATGGGCATCGAGCGGTTCCTCGTCTCGTCGGTGCTGCTGGCGACCTTCGCCCAGCGCCTCGTCCGGACGATCTGCCCGTACTGCGTGGAGCGCTACAGGCCCAACGAGAAGGTGATCGCCGCCTGGGGGCTGCAGGTCGACGGGGCCAATTTCCAGCGCGGCCGGGGATGCCCGGCCTGCATGGGCACGGGGTACCGCGGCCGGACGGGGATCTTCGAGATCGTCATCAACGACGAGGAGGTCCAGGACATGATCCTGCGGGGGATGGCCGCCCAGGAGATCAGCCGGACCCTCAAGCAGAAGGGAAAGCTGCGGACCCTCAAGGACGACGCGATGAGCAAGGTGCTCTCCGGCGTGACCACCATCGAGGAGGCCTCGGCGGCGGTGATGGTGTAAGAAGAGCAGAGGGTTGAGAGGAGAGGGCCGGGCCGAAGAGAGAAGCCCCCTCGTTTCCATTTTTCACGGTTCACTGGACACGGCCGGCGGATCACAGAATCAGCGATGCCGAAATATTCCTACGACGCCATCAACGAGACCGGTGCGAGCATCTCGGGCACGATCGAGGCGGATTCGCCCGACGCGGCCCGGACGCTCCTGCTCAACCGCGGCTGGATTCCTTCCCGGGTCGCCGGCGCCTCGGAGCGCGCCGCCATGCTCGGGATCTCCTGGGCGGGCCTGCAGCAGCGGGTGGGCGGGGTCTCGATGCAGGAGCTCATCCTCTTCACGAAGCAGTTCCGCACCATGTTCATCGCCGGCGTCCCCATCATGCGGCTCCTGGAAGTCCTCGAAGCCCAGGTGGCCAACCCGAAGCTCAAGCAGATCGTGACGGAGATCTCCCAGGACGTCCGCGAGGGCTCCCCGCTGTCCGACGCCATGGCGAAGCACCCCAAGACCTTCAACACCCTGTACCGGAGCATGATCAAGGCCGGCGAGGCCAGCGGCACGATCCCGGAGGTCCTGGCGCGGCTCATCTACATCCTCGAGCACGAGCACAAGATCAAGTCCGACGTGAAGTCGGCCCTGCAGTACCCCATCATCGTCGTGGCGGCCCTGGGGATCGCCTTCTTCGTCCTGCTCAACTACGTCATCCCCCGCTTCGTGGGCATCTTCGCCCGCGTGGGCGTCGAGCTGCCGTGGCCGACGAGGGTGAGCCTGTTCCTCCATCACCTCCTGACGGATTACTGGATGATCACGCTCGCGGTGCTGATTGCTCTGGTTGCGGGTGCGGCGTACTACTTCAGGACCGAGCAGGGACGCTATGTCCGGGATGCCTTCCTGCTGCGGATCCCCCTGCTGGGGCCCCTGTTCGTGAAATCGGCCATGTCCCGCTTCGCCAGCATCTTCTCCATCCTCCAGGCCAGCGGCGTGCCTGTCATGAACTCCCTGCAGATCCTCTCGGGGACGATCGGCAACACGGCCATCGCCCGGGAGTTCGACGAGGTGCGCGACCGAGTGGAGGAGGGCCGGGGGATCTCGGGGCCCCTCAGCACCGCGCGGTACTTCACCCCCATGGTCATCCAGATGGTCGCGATCGGCGAGGAGTCGGGCCAGCTCGACGAGATGCTCCAGGCCGTCTCCGTCCACTACGACGACGAGGTGGCCTTCGCCGTGAAGCGCCTCTCCGACGCCATCGGGCCGGTCCTGGTCGTGGGCCTGGCCTTCGTCGTGGGGTTCTTCGCCCTTGCCGTCTTCTTGCCCATGTGGGATCTCACCAAGATCGCCACCAAGGGGTTCTAAGGCCGACATGCAGAAATCACGGTTCCAGATCAGCCTCTACATCCTGATCCCGGTCATCTTCAGCGGCATCACGGTCCTTGCCGTGATCGTCACGTACCAGATCGTCGACTTCTACACGAAGTACCGGATCGAGACGCCGTGGATGCTCAGGACCTGGGGGATCGGCATCGCGCTGTTCACCTTCCTGTGCGCCCTGCTGGTGACGTGGCTCATCCTGCGGCCCATCAAGAAATTCATCCGCGACGCCGAGAACCTGCCGGCCTTCCCGAAGTCCCAGCTCCAGAGCGCCGTGAACCAGAAGGCCGACGACATCAGCCAGTTCAACATCATCTTCGAGCAGGTCACGAGCCTGCTCTCCAAGGTCGAGGCGCGCGAGCTCTTCCCCGAGATCATCGGCCAGAGCAAGGTCATGCGGGGGATCTTCAGCCAGATCCTCAAGGTGGCCCCGACGGACGCCACGGTGCTCATCACGGGAGAGAGCGGCACGGGCAAGGAGCTGGTCGCCCAGAGCATCTACCAGCACAGCCTCCGCAAGGAAGGGCCCTTCATCAAGCTCAACTGCGTCGCCATCCCCGAGGGGCTCCTGGAGAGCGAGCTCTTCGGCCACGAAAAGGGGGCCTTCACGGGCGCCACGGCGCAGAAGCGGGGCAAGTTCGAGCTGGCCCACGGGGGCACCATCCTGCTCGACGAGATCGGGGATATGCCGCTGGCGACGCAGGCCAAGCTCCTGCGGGTTCTCCAGGAAAAGGAATTCGAGCGGGTGGGCGGCACGAAACCCATCAAGGTCGATATCCGCATCATCGCCTCGACGAACAAGAACCTGATGAAACTCGTCCAGGAAGGAAAATTCCGGGAGGATCTCTTCTACCGCCTCAATGTCTTCTCCCTTCACCTCCCCCCTCTGAGGGACCGCCGGGAGGACATCCCCGCTCTCGTGCAGGGGTTCCTGGAAACGGCCCCGAAATCGGCCGAGATCTCGCCCTCGGCCCTGCAGCTCCTCATGGGGTTCCATTGGCCGGGCAATGTCCGGGAGCTGAAAAACGTGATCGAACGCGCCGCCGTGATGGCCGAAAACGGCATCATCGAACCCCAGCACCTCCCGGTCCAGATCTCGGGGGGCCTGGTCGGCCAGGCCATGCAGGAGGTGCCGGAGCAGGCCAACCTCGACGACCGGCTCGCGGAGATCGAGAAGCGGTTCATCATCGATGCCCTCACCCGGGCGGACGGTGTCCAGGTCAAGGCGGCCCAGATCCTGGGGATCAAGGAGCGCAGCCTGTGGCACCGGGTAAAAAAGTACAACATCGACGTCACGTCGATCAAGAAATCTACATAAAATGTAGGCATTACAACAATTTATGGCAGTTTTTCGGCCCCGGGAGGCAGGTTTCGGGCCCTCTCGGCATAAAAAATGCGGGCTCAAGTAAGCGATAACGCCGGGCATTCCCGTTTACCGGCTGTGCGGGTCTGCGCCGTGGCACGGATGATGCTCCGCAATTTTGCAGGTCATCTCGAAGGACCGGCATCCGGTTGCGGCGGCCGATCACCCGTTGACCAGGGGCTTCACCCCGCATGGCCCGGCCGGCCGGCAGGCACCGCGGGGATGGTCTCCAGGGCCCTGGGGACCGAAAAACTGTGGCAATACGGGATGAAATGATTTAAAATACGCCGCCTTTCGGATGGGCGCCGACGGGAAGGGGAAACCCGGACGCGCCAACCGGTCGCCGCACGAACGTGCGATAAATGGGGTTGTCGGAGTTTCGAGAGAGAACAAGTCTACACGTGAAGGAGGGCATTTGACCATGTCAAGGAGGCGATCGAAAGTGCGCAATCAGAAAGGTTTTACGCTGATCGAAATCATTGCCGTGCTCGTGATCCTCGGGATCCTCGCGGCGGTGGCCATCCCCCGGTTCATGGACCTGACCGACGTTGCCTCGAACAAGGCCGCGATGCAGGCCGTTGCGGAGGGGAAATCGAGATTATCCAATCAATTCGCCAGGAATCTGCTGATCGGAACGACGAACACGAGGGATTTTCTCCAGGCTCAATTTGCTGCATCGGCAGCCCTGCAGAATGCAGGCGACTACACGCTGCAGTACGTGAACGCGACCACGGCGAATGAAATCAGAGTCATCGCGACAGGCGTCGCTGCCCGAAACGTTCGAGGGACGGCTCAAAGCAACTGGACAATGCCGCAATAACCGTTCGTTCTCCTTTTCTTTCAACGGATCGACTGACGGGGGCCGCTCCTCCTTCGCGGCCTTGCGTCGAGCCGATCTTCCTTCTCTGGGGGGCTGCGGCCCGGCGGGGCCGCGCAGACGGTGCAGGGACGGGAAATGCGGTCTTGTTCAGGGTGCAAATCATAAAGAACGAGGCCATAACGAATTGATGTCTTTGACCGGGTCCCAGAGGGGGTTCACCCTGATCGAGTTGATCGCCATCCTCGTCATCCTCGGGGCGCTTTCCTCCGTTGCCATCCCGAAATTCTACGACCTCACCCGGGATGCCAAGAATCGCGCGGCACTCCAGGCCGTGATGGAAGGCAAGGCCCGTCTTTCCATGAACTATGCCCGGCTCTTCCTCGAAAACGGAAGGCCGCCCGCCGCGCCCGATCTCGTGGACGCCGTCGGAGCCACCACCAGCATCGGCGACTACATGTTGAGCTTCTCCTCCGTGGACTCCCTCTCCATCCTCGTCAGCGCGACGGGAAAACCCGGCGTCGGAGGGGCCAACAGCAGCGTCTGGCAATTGCCGCAATGAGCCGTTTTTCCTTCACGGAGCGGCCCGGCGCTGCTTCGATGCGTTTCCCGTTTTTTCCAGCTCCCGGATCATCTCCTTTCGGATAAGGCGGCCGAGCAGCCGGGGATTGACCTCGTAGGCCGCTACCCGGTTGTTGCGCGCCAGGGCGGCGAGCCACTCATCCAGCGGAGCATCGCCCTTGAGCGCCAGGCTGCGGACAGCCATGCGGGTCAGCGCCGGCTGCTCCCGCATCCGGTCGTAAAGTTCCACGAGGGCCAGGTGAGCCCTCGGGCTTGACGGGTTGAGGCGCAGAACCTCCTCCCAGCATTGAGCGGCCTTCTGCCACTGCCCCATCATGCGCCAAGCCTCACCCGAGATCTCGAGGGGGTGATAATCTCCCGGCCTTGATGCCCTCGCCCGAGCGGCCGCCCTCTGGGCGCCATGCGGGTCCCCTTTTTTCAGCAGGGCCAGTGCGTAGGCGGTCATCAACTCGCCGTGACGGGGATGATAGGTGGCGGCTTCCCGCAACAGCTTCGAGGCCCCCTCGATGTTTCCCTTCCGCAGCTTCACCGTCGCGAGGCCGACGACCGACAACGGGTGGCCGGGGTACTTCTCAAGGGCCTTGCGGAACTGGGCTTCCGCCTGATCGAAGTCCCCAACCCTGTCCATGTAGTAGAGCCCCAGATTGTAGGACGCAAGTCCGATCTGGCGCAGGTTCGAGTCCCGGTTCAGCGCCTCCGCCGCCTTCAGTTCACGGAAGGCCTCTTCGTACATTCCCGCTTCATAGTAATGCTTCGCCAGGTTGATACGGGGACGGCTGAGGTTCGGTGCCTTGCGGACGTTGTCGAGCCAGAGGTGGACATCGGAGCGAACCACGTCGTTGCGCTCGAAGGTCGTGTGCCCCTGAAAGGCCATGAGCAGCGCGAGCGACCCGGCGACGAAGTACTGGAACCCCCGATTGTAGGCGAAGTGATCCAGACAGAGGACCATGCCGTGCGCGATGGGCACGAAGAAGAACATCGAGGGGATGTAGTTGCGGTGCTCGAAGATCAGCTCCAGGGGGATCAGGGTCCCCTCGACGAGGTGATTGAGAAAGAAAAAGAGGACCGCGAAGGAGAGCAGGGGATATTGCCTTGCCTTCAGGATTGCGAACGCGAGGCTGAGGATGATCCCGAGGATGGCCGCAGCGGTCGTCCAGGGATCGATCAGGCTGCGGGAGATCTCGATGTCATGAAGGAACATCAGCCGGGACGGGATCGGGTACAGGAGCAGCGACACGTACAGCCAGAACACCCGGGCCTGCGTCAGGAGCCGCTCCACCGGCGAAAACGGCCTCACCCCCGACTCGTAGACGGCCCGCTCCATGGTGAGGTCGGTGTACAGCAGGCCCAGCCCGAGCACGACGGCGAGCGGCAGGGGCGACCACTTCAGGGCGCGCCTCCAGGTCCCCGCCGAGATTCCCTGGATGAAGAAAACGTCGTAGAGCAGAACGGCAAGAGGCAGGACGGCGGTGTTTTCCTTGGTGGCGAACGCCGCCAGGGCGGCCGCACCGCAGAGGGCGCCGCCCGCGACACGGCCGCGCAACGTCTGCGCCGTGCGCGCCCGCGCGTAGAAGTAGAGGGCCGTCACGTAGAAAAGCCCCGCCATGCTCGCCATGCGCTGCACGATAATCGAGACGGCGTGGACGTGCAGGGGGCTTGTGGCCCAGAGAAACGACGACAGCAGCGCCATGGGGTACGCGACGGCGCCGAGCGTCTGCCGCATGGGAGGCAGCGTCAGGGTCAGCCGGATCAGCAGGAAGAGAAAGAAAGACGACAGGACATGAATCAGGAAGTTGACGACGTGATAGCCCGTGACGTCCGTTCCCCCGGCGAGGTAATTCAGGGCGAAGGAGGCGTATGCGGCGGGACGGGCGACCCTCTGGGCGCCGGTCCCGTATGTCGGCCCGTAAAAGGATTTCCTCAGCTCGTCCCAGTCGAGGGACTGCATGCGGATGCTGGGGTTGTCGACGATCGTGATGTAATCATCGAAATGCCAGTCCCCGTGGAAACTGTTCGAGTAGACGGCCAGCAGGACGGCGAGCAGCGCGGCGAAGGCGAACACGGTCCCGCGGTCGGGAGTGACCGCGATCCTTGTTTGGAACGTGAACCCATTTTCTTTTGTCAGCATGGTGTCTCCGCACATGCGGGCTCGGGCGTTTTCGGCCGAACGGTGCGCCGTCTGCGGTCAGCGCTCAGGGCTCGCCGTCCCGGACGGCCGCGAGCTCCCTCGTCAGGATGCAGCTGAAGATCGGGCCCAGCGTGAACGCGAGGAGAATCGTCACGGCGCGGATGACGAGCGACGCGAGAAACCCCATCTCTCCGCCCGCGCCCAGCAGCGCCGCCGCCAGGCCTGCCGCGATTTCCTGCACCCCGAGATTCCCGGGAGTGATATTGATGAGAAACGCAAACGAGGTCAACAGGTAAATCAGCAGTGCCGTCCGCCAGGGGACGGGGGACCCGATGGCGTGAAACGCCGCAACGTAAAGGAGCGCCCCGAGGGCGACATTGAACAGGGTGATGCCGAGGAGCCTTGCGAGAAGCGCCCGGTCCCGGCGCATGCGGGCGAAGCCCTCGAGGACCTGACGGGCGCGGAGCGGCAGCCGGTGCCGCCCGGCGAGACCCTTCAGCGGCACGAAGAGGGAAAGCGACAGGATGGACAGCGCCGCGGCGAAAAAAAGGAGAAGCGGCCACAGGCTCCGGTCTTCCGCCGCCAGCGGGAGCAGGACGGCCGTCCCCGTGACGCTCACGACGGCGATCACGATCATGTAGTTCGAGGCCAGCACCGCCGCGAAGTCGGTGTAGGGGAAGTCGTGACGCCGCTTCAGGTAGATCGCCCGCGCAAAGAGCCCGCCCGAGAAAGGGGTCAGATAGTTGCCCATCGCAGTCACGGCGGCCAGCCCGAACCATTCCCTGGGGGCGAGGTCGATCCCGAATTGTTTCGACACCACGCGCTGGTAGATGCCGTTCGTCGCCATGGCGAGCAGGCCCAGGACGGACAGGAGCAGCGCGTCCCACGGGGAGAGGAGCAGCAGGTGCCCGACCAGAGCGGGGTGGTACCAGAGATAGGCGCAGATTCCCGCGACGGCGGCCAGGAGTGCGGCCAGCGACGCCGCCGAGCGGATGGTGCCCCGGCCCCGCGGCGCCTTCCCCGATCGCGCATCGGCCGCTGCCTGCGCGCAGGCGTTATGATCGGCGTTTGCCATCCGCTTCTCCGGCAGGCTTTCGAACTTTCAGGGTGAGGAATGCCGCGTGCCTCGGGTCCAGTTTGGCGAGAAACCCCGGCAGGGGATAGTACCCGGACCCCAGCGTGCGCTCGATGGTGAACCCGTGCACGAGGAAGATCTCCCTCAGCCCCCGATACGAGAAGACGCGGCGGTGCTGCCAGCTGCCCGGGGATTCGGCTTCCTCGCCCTGGTGGAGGGCGAGGGGGTTGCCGATCTGGAAGCGCCTCTCCGACACGTTGGTCAGGGAGAAGGGCTGCCACCCCAGGACGAGGGAGAGGATGTTGTGCCATCCGGCCAGGTTCTCCGTGCAGATCACGGCATAGCCGCCGGGCTTCAGGGTCCTCCGAATCTCCCCGATGAATCGATCCGTGTCGGCCAGGTGCTCGATGACCTGATTCGCATGGACGGCATCGAAGAACTCGTCGGGAAACGGGAAGCGTTCGTTGAGGTCACCCGGGCGTGCGGCGATGCCCTTGCGCTCGGCGTGCCTTCGCCGCTCGTCCACGATCTCGATGCCATAGAGGCGGGCGTTGCCGATCCTGGCGCCTGCCCGCAGCGTCCATTCCCCGTCGTCGCAGCCGCAGTCGAGCAGGGCGACTTCCCGCGCCGAGGGCTCGAGGCACTCGAGGATGCACCGGCGGTGGTCCGAGACCGCCCGGTTGCGCATGTTCCGGAGGACTGTCTTGATCATGCCGTGCAAGGGTCAGCCCCTTTCCCCCGAACGGGGCGTGTGCCTGATGGACGGGGCCTCACGAGGCACCCAGGATTCTGCGGACCTGCCATTTCAGGATCCCGAGGCCGAAAGCGGCCGCCACGGCGGGCAGGCAGACGGCCACGACGGCCACGTCGCTCAGCCTGCGGCTCAGGTAGGCGACGGCTCCCGCATAGGCGGCGATCCCCAGGCCGGCGGCCGCCTTTCCGAACCGGGAGTCCAGGGCGGCAAGCAGCGAGGCCAGCCCGATGACCCCCCATACTGCGAGGTAAGGCCTGAAGTACCGCCCCCCGGGCCGGAGGTAGTAGTCCGCGAAAAGCGGTCCCCGCCGGAAGGCGTGCGGCAGCACGGAGCCGGCGGATGTCCTCTGGATGTACCGCACCTCGACGCCGGTGAAGCGCAGGATCGGCCTCGTCGCGACGATCGTCCTGAGGATGCGCGTGTCATCGCTCGTTTCCATTCCCCGGTTGTCCGGCTGGCTGGCAAGCCAGCGATCGCGGCTGCACACGAAGCATCCGGTTCCCTTGGGCGCCCGGTCGAAGTTCTCCTCCGTGATCCAGTAATCGCCCCGCGCGTCCGAGGGGGGGTAGAAGGGGGCGTAGATCCGGCAGCGCAGGAGGTGGAAAAAACGGGCAAACCCCCAGAGGCTCCCGTCGTAGTCGCGGACATCGGGGATGGCGGGCTCGTACGCACGTGCCTCGATGGCCTTCAGCAGGCCCCGCCCGGGAAGCACACGCACATCGTTGAAAACCAGCGTCTCGAACCGGGCCTCCTTGGCGCCCCGGATCCGCGCCTCGATGCGCCCCCGGTTTTCCGGCAGCCGGATCAGCCGGACGGGGAACCGCGAAGCGATCGCGGCGGACTCGTCCGTGGAGCCGTCATCGACCACGACGATCTCGAATCGCTCCCGGGGGTATTCCTGGCCGACGAGCGCCGTGAGGCAGGCCTCCAGGGTCTCCGCGCCGTTGAAGACGGGAACGATGACAGAGAAGGTTGAAACGGGCTCAGCCATGGGACTCCAGAAACCGCTCCAGGTGATCCACGATGGTGCGGGAGGGGGAGACCGCCTCGTCCCCGTCGCCCCGCCGCCTGAGGGTCGGCAGGGCCTTCAGGAAGTGCTCGACCCTCTCGCGGGAGAAGTCTGCCAGCATCGCGTTTTCGCCCAGCCCCTCCATCCGTTCCGTCTTGGCCCGCATGATGAGGCATGGGATGTTGAGGCTGTAGCATTCCTCCTGGATGCTGCCCCCGTCGGTGACCGCGAAATCGGCCCCGGCCAGGAGTTCCAGGAATTTCAGATAGGGCTGCAGGGGGATCATCTCCACTGTCCCGCAGCGCTGCAGGCGCTCCATGAGGTTGAGCCGCTCGAGCCGCCTGCGGGTCGGCTCGTGGAGGACGAACAGGACACGCCGCTCCCCGGCGATCCGCTCGAGGATGCCGGTCAGCGCCCGCATGCGGGCCGGGGAGAAGAGGGTTTCCGTGCGGTGGATCGTGACGACGGCATACGGCCCGGCGGGACGGTCCTGCCCTGTGCGCCGTGCCCGGGCGAACCGGACCGTGTCGATGACGGTGTTTCCCCCGGCGTGGACCGACTTCGCCCCGTAGCCCATACGGCCCAGGTTGTCCATGGCCCAGTCCGAGGGGGCGAAGAGGATGTCGCTGAAGCGCATGGCAACGAGCCGGATCATCTCCTCGGGGAAAGGGTCCAGGAGGTGATGGCTTCTCAGCCCCGCCTCGACGTGGGCGACCGGGATCCCGCACCGCTTGGCATAGAGCAGCGAAAAGAGCGTGGTCAGCGTGTCCCCGTGGATGATGCAGACCCCTTTGCGGTCCCCTCGAAAGATCGTCCGGGCAAGGTCCTCGCGGGGGGTCAGGAGGCGCAGCAGCGTCTCCAGCGTCCAGAGCGCCGCCTGGCCGAGGGTTGCGATGTTCGCCGCCCGGGGCCGCAGATGCGTGTCGGCGCCGCGGAGGCCGAATTCGCCGGCCAGGTCCGCCGTGATGGCCGCGTGCTGGCCCGTTTCGATGAGATGGAAGGGGAGGCCTCGGCGATTCATTTCCATCATCAGGGGGGCCGTCTTGATGAACTGGGCCTTCGTTCCGATAAACACGTGGATCATGTCGGCTGCGCAGGGCCTCCCCGGGGGTCCTCCTCTCCGCCCGGAGCGTTCGGCGGGCATTCGCTCCGGTCGAAACGCAACTGGGCCACCTGCTCGGAGACCAGGCCGACCATGAAGACGACGACTGCCATGGTCATCAACATGGCCGAGGTGGGTCCGTAGCGGGCATCGAAATAGAAGATGCGGATCAGGCCGTAGGAGAGTCCCAGCAGGAACATGGCGAGGCTCACCGGCAGGAACACCTTCATGGGCGAAAAGAGGGTCGCGATCTTCAGGATGATCATGAAAAAGCGGACGCCGTCCCGGATGATCCGGATCTTGCTCTTGCCCACGCGGCGCGAGGTCTTCACAGGGACGTACTTCAGGCTCCTCCCGGAGCGGACGATGGACAGGGTCAGCGTCGTGGGGTACGAGTAGGTGTTCGGCAGCAGGTACAGAAACGCTCGGGCGGCGTGGGCCTTGATGGCCCGGAACCCGGAGGTCAGGTCCTCGATCCGCCGATTGCAGACATACGACGCAAACCCGTTGTAGATCATGTTGGCCAGGTCCCGGTGGAGGCTGGTCTCCGATTCCTTCGTGCGGGCGCCAACGACCATGTCGTGCGTCCCCACGTGCTCGAGAAGCCGGGGGATGTCCGCGGGGTCATGCTGGCCGTCGGCGTCCATCATGACGATCACGCGGCCCCGGGCCTCGCGGATGCCGGTCTTGACGGCTGCCCCGTTCCCGATGTTGTAGGGGTGCGAGACGACCCGGGCCCCCTTCTCCCGCGCCCGTGCGGCGGTCCCGTCGGTGGAGCCGTCGTCGACGACGATGACCTCCCAGGGGCGACCCAGCGGCTCCATGACCGCACCGAGCCGCTCGAGCAAAGGGGCAATCCCCTGTTCCTCCTGGAAGGCAGGCAGAATGATGCTGATTTCAACAGGTGATTCTGGCGCAGCGGTCAACGGCCCAGTTTCCATCCTTGCGGAGAGTGCCGGCGCATCGCTTGCAAAACGTCGATTCCTGCCGGCCGGTTATTATGATTATTATTCAACTAACATGCCAGAAAAGCCGGCAAAAGGCATCCGGCATAAGGCGTGCAACAATCAATAATTCAAAAAAATCAAGCCGATTCCCTGCTTGCAATCCGCGGGAAAGCCTGCGGGCCCCGATGCCCCGCGTTCCCGTTGCAAGGGTTGCATAAAATGTCCCTATAACGGCCCCTGGAAAAAATCAAGGGAAAGCTCCGATATAAAAAAGCTTTTCTCCCCGGCGAATATCGTCTAATAAGGACGGGGAGCGCCCTTTTTGTCACAGAAGATGCATAATTAGGATGTGACTTTTTTCCGGTCCGATTTGTATATGAAGCAGGTCGACGAAGGGGAGATCATCGGTCGAGTCCTTTCGGGGGACCGCGAGGCCTTCGCCGACCTGGTCGATGCGTACAAAGGGCCGGTTTTTCGGCTGGCCTTCCGGATGACGGGCAACATCCGGGACGCCGACGACCTGACCCAGGAGATCTTTCTCCGGGCCTTTCAGTCCCTGGCACGCTTCAGGCCGGGGGAGAGATTCTTCCCCTGGCTCTACACGCTTGGCCTCAACACGATCCGCAACCACCTCCGGAAAAGGAAGGCCATGCCGCAGGAAGAGTCGGTGCAGGGCATGCCGGAAGCACCGGATCCCTGCGGCGGCCCGGCCGATGAGGCCCTTTGCCGGGAGCGGAGCCGGCGGATCCAGGGCTATCTGATGAGGCTTTCGCCCGCGGTCCGCGAGACCCTGGTCCTGCGGTTCTACGAGGGGATGAGTTTCGAGGACATCGCCGGCCTGACGGGCGATTCCCTGGGCGGCGCCAAGATGAAGGCCTACCGGGGCCTGGAAAAGATCCGGGCGATGATGGAGGAAGACGGGTTTGACCATGACGAATCGTGACGCCGAGCGGTTCAGCAACTTGGACCCCGATCGGACCAGGGAACCCATCGTCGAGGAACCGGTCGGGAAGGGCCCCCTTCGCGGCAGCGGCGGTGAAGGCCTCCGTTGGGAGAAGTTCGATGCGATCGCCCGGATGATGTGTGAGGAACCTGCGCCCGAGCCGCCGGCCGGCCTGGGTGAACGTGTCATGGCCCGTGTCCGGGCCTATCGGCCGGCACCCTGGAAGATTTTCGTCGAGGCCCTGCTGAAGCCCCGCGCGGTCAGCTTTGATCCGATCCGGGCCCTGCGCGCCCCCGTGTCCGGGCAGGAGTGCTCCTTCTATTTCATCATGGTGGGCGTTTTCCATGCCGTCCTCGGCGTGATCCTGATGGCCGGCCTGCGCGGCTTGGACGCTTACCCGGGCTGGCTCCGCTGGCAGCCGCCGATCGCGCTCGTCACGGCCGCGTGCATGGCGGCCATTGGCCTCTGTCTGCTGAAAGACGGCAATCTGGCCTTTCGTGCGGCACGGATCGGGGCCCTGGTCTATCTCGGCTTTGCCGTTCTCAACGGTGTCTTCGTGTCCCTGGAATGGAGCGTCCCCGTTTCGGCCTATGCGTCGCTGCTATCGGCGCTCATCGGGCTGCCCACGGGTTTTTTCCTGATCCGGACCCTGCAGAACTATGGGAAACGGTATGCGTAGAGTGATTCCAAAAGGCAGGTCCTGCGGGCAGGGCGGGTTCACCCTGTTCGAGATCATCGTGGTGCTCCTGCTGCTCGGGGTTGTCACCTATTTTGCCGCCACGAGGCTGTTCTCCGACGACGCGCCCACCCGGACGGCCGAGCTGGAGCTCGTGAAGAACCATCTGCGCTACGCCCAGTCGAGGGCCATGAACTCCGAGAGCAGCTGGGGGATCAAGTTCGGGTCGTCGACGCGGTACTGGCTCTTCAGGGGCACCGATGAAAACACGGTGATCCGCCTTCCCGGCGTCGAGTCGTCGGACGGTGTCATGCAGCTCGGCGCCATCCAGGTCACGCCGCCTTCGGGAAACAAGATCACCTTCGACTCCTTTGGGAGCCCCGGCGCAGCGACGATTACCCTGTCCACGACCGCCGGCAGCATCACCGTTACGAAAAACACGGGCTTCATCCCCTGATCCGCGGAGGTGAAAGAGACATGGAGAGGACGGCAAGGCAGCTCAAAGGGCCCGCACCAAGCCTCGGACATCGCGGGTTTACCCTGCTGGAGGTGATCGTCACAATCGTGATCGCCGCCATCATGGGGGTGTTTTTCGCCCAGTTCGTCGGAACGAACGTCATCCGGAGCGCCGACCCGGTCTACCGGGTGCAGAACCTCTCCGGTGCCGCCCACATCATGGAGTACATGAACGCGGACTACAAGAGGCTGGCCGCCACCCAGTCGAACTTTCTGACCATCTTCAAGGACTACGTCGCGTACGGGAACACCACGGCGAAACCCGCGGGCTACGAGGGCTACCCGTACTATGGGCCCTACCAGATCGTTTATAACGATTACATCAAGTTCGTCTCCGGCGCCGAGCAGCCGGAGACGGACCCCGCCAATCAGCGGGTCCTCAAGGTCACAATCCGCCGTGGCGACCAGGCCGTGACCGCCCTGTTCACCCGGTAGCGAAGCGGGGATGCGGATTATGAAAAGAAACACGGGCTTCACCCTCATCGAGATCATGGTTTCGCTCGTCCTCGTGGGGCTGATTGCGTCGATTGCCGGCACATCGGTCATAACGGCCACGAGGAGCTACGTCTTCGCCCGGGAGAACAATGCCATCACCCAGAAGGCCCAGCTGGCGCTCAACCGCCTGACCCGCGAGATCATCGAGCTCTCCGACGTCCGGGACGCCAGCGCCACGTGCATGGTGTACGAAAGCCCCTACGGCAGACGTGCCGTGGCACTCGTGGGCGGCACGGTCCGTCTGTTCACCGATTACGCGTACACGGCCTGTCCGACGACCGGGGGTGATGTCCTCGTCGACGGGGTGCAGGCGTTCTCGATCCTCTACAACCCGAACCCGGGAGGCACGGTGAGCCTCTGGAGCATGGGGCAGGACGTCAAGAATCTCTTTGCGGTGAACATTCAATTCGCCCTGGCACGTCCCGACACGGGCGGGACCGTCCCCTTCTTCACGACCGTGTCGCCCCGCAACAACAACAACTCGGGCGGCGGCCCCCTGCCCACAGCCGCGTCCCCACCTCCCGAGTACAGAGACAAGCAGTGCTTCGTCACCACCGCCGCATACGGCGATGCGGATCACCCCGTCGTCGAGGTCTTGAGGCGGTTCAGGGACAGGGTTCTCCTGCCGACGGGCGCGGGGCAGGCCCTCGTCCGTTTCTATTACGAAATCGGGCCGCCGCTTGCCGCGGCGATCGAGGACAAGCCGGCTGCCTGCATGCTCGTTCGGCTCCTGATCACGCCGATGGCGGGGTTTGCCTTCCTGGCTCTCACCTGTCCGGTGATCATCCCCTTTATCTTCCTCCTGTCCTTCGGGGTTGCCCGCCTGAGCGCAAGGGCGCTTGCGCGGCGATCCCCGCGATTGAAGGCACGCCTGCAGGGCCAGCGCGGGGCCATGCTCGTCACCCTGATTGCGGCCTTGGTGGTCTTTTCGGCCCTCGGCGCCGTGATGATCGGGATGTTCGGCACGTCGGCCCTGAGCCAGGTGGCGGGCAACAACGCCATGAAGGCCTACTACCTCGCGGAATCGGGGTTCCGCTATGCCGCCAGCCGCTACATCGCCGTGGACCTGGGAAACGAGGCGGCCAACGAGGCGGCGCGGGAAGCCCTCCTGGAGAATGAACTGCACGCAAAGACGTTCTCCCTGGGCAGCGACGGCGCGTTCCGGCTTGACGTCTATCCCTACTATTACAAGTCGACGCAGCCCCCTTCCGGACATGAGCTCACGACGAAGGTCTTTGGCGGTATCCCTGTAGATGGAACCGATTTCAACTCGGGAAGCTGGGTGAAAGTCCAGAGACCAGACAACGTGATCACGTACAACCGCATCTCCGGCGTGAGCACCCTGGAGCCCAACACGGTGCGCTTCTACCAGATCGATGCGAGCGGAAACATCCTGAGCTGGGATTCCGCGTACGGGGTGGGGTCGACGATCACCCCCGTCTGCATCCCCGACCGGAACGTGAACAGCCTGCGGCTCATCGGCCCGGACAGCAACGGGCAATATGATCTGGCGTTTGTGTCGGGCACGGGGGCCCGGGCCTTCCCGGAGAAGAACGGGATCTTCACGGTGAAGTTCCAGGGCGAGGCGAGCCCGAGGGTCCTCGCCTACAGGCAGCGGGACCTTGCGAGCAACCGTCTCAAAGGCATCACAGACCCCAACGGGGGCAGCCTGCCGACAGGACCGATGGTTGACCCGGGCACCACCGCCCCCTATCAGAACTTCGTCGAGCTCACGAAGTTTGTCCGCCTGGAGTCAACAGGCACTATAGGCACCGGAGCCTCGGCCGTCAGCCGGAAGGTGACCTACTACACGCCCATCGGGTACGCGAAGGCACAGCCCGAACCGAAGAAGAAGTTCCAAGACAAGATGCTGGATTTTGCGAACTGGTACACGGGGGACAACATCGGGCGCATCGGCACCCTGAGGGCCGGGACGAGCTACGGCTCGACGATGCGGGTCGACACCCTGCAGACCACAAATACCACTCCCACGGACAGCTGCCTGCGGTTCCGGGAGTTCCAGGTCGGACTCAATCTGGCGGCAGCGCGCCTCGAGTCCGGGGAAATCATCTATCCGGCGATCCAGCAGGAGTGGCTCCGTGCCGGCAACTACCTGAGCTACGACCTGGAGATGAAGTCGTTCTACACGTTGATTACCCCGAACGTTCGCCATGCCCTTGGAATTACCTTCCGCCTGGACGAGCAGGGCAACGCCATGGGGTTCACCTACGCCAGGGGGGTACCCGGGTTCGACCAATACGGCTGTGACAACGACGGCATCCCCTTCGGTTTCCTGGGGAACATTCCGGGCTATGTGAACTACACGCCGATCCTGCTCGTCTGGACGAAGGAGTACGCCAAGAAGGAGGTCAACCCCCAGCTCGAGCCCAGCCCGCACTCCATCGAGCCCTTGACCATTGCCGACCCGCCGCCCGTGGGCAGGGGGACCTATGCCTTCGTCACGAACCAGACGTTCTGGCGAAACGGCGACCGGGTCCGGTTCATCAACACCGGCGGGGCCCTTCCCGCGGGGATCACGGCGGGCCGCGATTACTACATCCGTAAAATCGAGTCCGGCGGGCTGACGTACCTGTACCTCTTCAGCACTCTGGAGGGGGCCGTGACGTTCGATCGCAATTGGCCGGGGCTCGTGGACATCACGGACTACGGCACGGGGACGACGACGGTTATCGTCCAGGACCCCATATTCACGAAGCTTGCCCACCAGGTGCTGACGTCGGGCAACGAGTACTATCAAATCATGACCTCTTCTTTCCTGGACAGCTTTGCGACCTTCACGGCCCGGATCATCGAGGCGCCCTCTGTCTCGTTCGTCGGCGGCGGCGGCACGGCGGCCCGGGAGATCCGCAGCGGAGAGACCGTCTACCAGACTGCGAACAACCTGCCGGGCGGCCCGGTAAATGCGAAGTACCGCGTGATGCGGAGCCCCCTGTATCGGTCGGCCAAGTCGGGCAGCCGCCTGTGGTCTTCCGGTTCGGAGCAGGGGGTGCTCCTGCTGGAGCGGATCTCGGGTGAGCCTCTCTCGAACCCCTCTACGGCGCCCTTCACCGCGGGCTCGAAGATTTTCGTCGGCGAGCCTCCGGGCGGGACCGATGCGGGAACCGTTGGTGTTCCCGGGGGCGTGAGCGACGAGGTCTTCCGCCGGCGCGACAACTGGCTCATGTTCTACGTGGGGGATCAGGACGGCAATGCCCCTGCGGATGTCAACCCCTTCAACAACTATCGAGGCCCCATCCTGCGGAACTCGGTGCTGTGGCCGCCGGACAGCCCGGAAGAGACCGTGATCAACACGGACAACTTCACTCTCCTGCGTTTCGGCGATTACCTCAACACCTCCCTCAGCTGCAGGGTCAATGGCTTGGTTCGCACGGGCGGCTACTGCCTGACGGGCTTCTTCACGAAGGACAACACCGGGCCTGCGGGAGACGTGCTGCGCTTCGCGAGTCCCGACGGGGCCCTTTTCCACAGCCCGCAGAGCGGCGTTGTCTTCCCGACGGGCCGCTCCGAAATCGGCTTGCACGCCTTTGGGAATGATGCACACTTTACCGAGTTCGACGATTTCGCCCTGCAGTTCGGCCCCGGCTATGGAATCACGCGTCAGGGCTTCCTGCTGCCCATCCAGCAGTAGCGCGCAGACGGTTGGAGTGGACGAAAACCCGGCCCCGGCCGGGTTTTCTCTTCTGTGCAGTGTCGAAGCTATGTGCTACGGGCGCGGGAATGAAGGAGTGAAGGGGAAAGGGATCTTGACCTGTCAGGCTGTTCAAAAAGGTTCAGATACAAGGCGCTCGAGATTCCGAGGAGCGAGGCGTACTGGATGCGTATGTTGAGCGACGAGGAAGGAGAGCAACGCAGCAGATGACCTTTTTCAACAGCCTCCAGCCTAGGCCTTGGGCCTTCCGAAGTTGCTGATCTGCGCGATCAGCTCGTCGATGGAGGCCTTCTCGTCGATGATCAGGTGGGAGCCGCCCTTTTCGCCCTCGTCGATGGACTGGCTGTAGAGGTGGTCGAAAGCCCCGTCCCGGGAGATGGCCGACACGGCCCTTTCCCCGTTCCCCCCCGCCCGCGGCGGGGACTGCCCGCGGGCCAGCTCGGGACCGATACCGTTGTGCAGTTCATGCCCGCCGATCCCTGCGCCGAAATCCAGGTAGGCCTGGGAGCCGTAAGCGGATGCGCCACGAGGCTGCTCCGGCTTTCGGGGCGGTGCGGTCGGGCGCGGCCCTGCGGGTTCGCCCTCGATGAGGGGAGAGTGGTACACCTCTTCCTGGGACGATTCCGCCGAGGGCTTGAAGATGTCCTGGGGTGATGCGAACGTGCTGACCTTGGCCAGGTATTCCCGGACGTAGCGCTCGGTCGTGAACATGCCGTCGCTTTTGCCCATCTGGATGACGCTCTCGATCTGGGGGAACTTGTTCTCCCGGAGGATCCCCTTCACGGACTGGTTGCCGCGGAGGATCGAAAGGACGGGCACGCGGAACCCGACGTCTTCCTTGATGACGAGATGCTGGACCACGAGCCACTGCAGCGTGGATGCGACCTGGTGGCGGATCTCCTCCTGGGCCTCGAGGGGGAAGGAGTTGCACAGCCGGTACAGGGCATCTTCCGCATGGGTGGCGTGGAGAGTCGCAATGACCAGGTGCCCCGATTCGGCGGCGTTGAGGGTCAGCCGCATAACCTCCGGCTCCCTCAATTCCCCCACGACGATGACGTCGGGGTCCTCCCGCAGCACGTCGATGAGCCCCTGCTCGAAGGACGGCATGTGGGCGCCGAGCTCCCGCTGCTCGATGAAGGACTTCCTCGAGACGTAGCGGTACTCAACGGGGTCCTCGAGGGTGACGATGTGCGCGGCCCGGTTGCGGTTGATCTCGTCGACCAGGGCCGCGATCGTCGTCGACTTGCCCGACCCGGTGGCGCCGCAGATGAGGACCAGGCCGGCGCGAAGATCGGCGATCTGTTTCAGCGAGGGGTGGAGGTTGAGCTTTTCGATGGTCGGCACGGTCCCGGGGAGAAGACGGATGGCGATGCTGAGACCGCGCGTCGTGTTGAAAATGTTGACCCGGATCCGGATGTTCCGGATCGTCATGGCCATGTCGACGGACCAGCGGCTCCTCAGGGTCTGCAGCTGCCTGGCCGTGAGGATTTTCTTGACGATCCCGTCGATCTCGCCGTGCGTCCACCTGCCGGAGGTGTCGAAATGGATCTGGCCGTTCTTGCGGTAGACGACCGGATGCCCCCCGGTCATGTGGACATCGGAACAGCCCTCCTGGACGGCCGTCGCGATGACCTTGCTGAACTTATTCATCCTTTTTTCCCCCCCGGATCCATTAGGAATCAGCGATGCGGAATCCGCCTGAAGGTGCACATCTGGAAAAAGGATCAACAGCGCATGGTTCCGGCGGAGGTATTATTAGCACGAAACATGCCACATGCCCCGAGGGACTCAAAATATAAAATAAGCCAAATCAATTAGTTGCGTCTATTTTGACACGGGTAAAAAACGGCGGCGGGTCAAAAAATCGGCAGGCTGTTGGGCCGGTGCAACTGATGCATCAAAAATTGTAGATTCACTCTTTGAACTTCCCCGAGTCCCTGATCTGGGCGATCAGCTCGTCGACGGTTGCCTTCTCGTCGATCAAGAAGTGCTTCTCCGCCGCCTCGTCGGGGTGGAGGAATATGACGGACTTGTCTTCGAAGGGGGCCTTCTTCGGTTTCGACGCCGCCGGTTCGGGTTCCGCCTCGAGCAGCGGTGAGTGATAGATCACCTCACGGGACGTCTCCTCCGAAGGCTTGAAATTCTCGGCCGGCGGGTAAAAGGAGTCTTTCGCGCTCAGGTAGTCCTTCAGGTACCTCTCCATCGAGAACATGCCGTCGGCCTTCCCGGTCTGGATGGCGCTTTCGATCTGCGGCAGCTTGTTCTCCCGGATCATGCCCCGGACCGTGTTGTTGCCCCGCAGGATGGAGAGCAGAGGGACCCGGAACCCGTGCCGCTCGTGGAAGATGAGCTGCTGGACCACGATCCAGGCGAGCGTGGACGCAACCTGGAAGCGGATCTCCTCCTGGGCCTCGACGGGGAAGGAGTTGAACATCCGGTACAGGGCGTCCTCCGCGTTGGTGGCGTGCAGCGACGCGATTACGAGATGGCCCGATTCGGCCGCGTTGAGGGTCAGCCGCATGACCTCAGGCTCTCTCAGCTCCCCGACGACGATCACATCCGGGTCCTGCCGCAGGACGTCCGTGAGCCCCTTTTCGAAGGAGGGCATGTGCGTGCCCAGTTCGCGTTGCTCGACGAAGGACTGTTTCGAGACGAACCGGTACTCGATGGGGTCCTCGAGGGTGACGATGTGGGCGGCCCGGCTGCGGTTGATCTCGTCGATGATGGCGGCGATCGTCGTCGACTTGCCTGTGCCCGTGGCCCCGCAGATGAGGACGAGCCCGGCACGCAGCTCGGCGATCTGCTGCAGGGAAGGGTGCAGGTTGAGGCGCTGGATCGTCGGGATGACGCCCGGGAGCAGGCGGATGGCGAGGCTCAACCCGCGCGTCGCGCTGAAGACGTTGAGCCTCAGCCGCACGTTCTGGATGGTGACCGCGAGATCGACGGACCACTCCCTGCGCAGGATCTGCATCTGCCGCGGCGTGAGAAGCTTCCGGACCAGCCCGTCCACCTCGGCATGGCTCCACTTGATGGAGCGGTCCTGCTGGATCTGGCCGTTCTTGCGGAACACCACCGGGTGGGCGCCCGTGATGTGAATGTCCGAAACCCCCTCACGGACGGCTGCGGCGATGACGCCGCTGAACTTCTTCATTGTTTATCCATCCCTGCGCGCCGGGCGCTTCCCGGGTGGGTGGCATCCCTGCGCCCGTCCGGAAAAAATCCCCAATGTGTCTATCGTCTCGAATCCGCCGCTCCTTGAGCCGGCCGACGCGGCCGCCTCCGGGCCCCTTCCCAGGCTGCCCGGCGGGGCCCTTACAGGTTCTTCTTGATCTCCGAGAGGATCACGACGTGCTTGCGCTCCTCGTCGATGACCTGATCGAGAAGGCCCTGGGCGGATTCCGTCACGTACTTCTTCATTTCCGAGTAATAGAGAACCGAGTCGAGCTCCCGTCCAATGGCAAAATCCAGCGCCGCGGCCACGTCCTTGACGTCGGCCAGCTCCTTGGCCGCCGACATCACGAAGACCTTCCCGTCGATGCTGGCCTGCAGGTAGGCCATGTACTCGCCGGGGTAGCTCTCCTTCGGCATGACCGTGTCGATCTTGGAGAACATGTCGGCAAAGAGCTTGCGGTGCTTGATCTCCTCGGAGGCCAGCTTGGTGAATATGCCGTAGACCTTGGGGTCCTTGGTCATGGATGCTGCATAATTATAAAACTTTTCGCCGTTCTCTTCCATGCGGATGGCGAATTGAAAGATGTCGCTTCCCTGGTAGCTGCTCATGTTTTTCCCCCTTCTGTAAAGTTGCGGCGATTATAGACGCCTTTTCACTCCGTAGCCACCTTTTTTTCTGCTCACGGCTATGGCGCTTGTCAAGGCATTGTAGAGGGAATTTCTCACAGTCATCCCTCAGGGCCTGTCTCCGCCGCGGCGGGGGCCGAGATCCCGGACTGCTTGACACACTCTCGAACCCGCAAAGCAATTCGCTCGCACGGAATCAAGCACGGCAACCGGATACCGTCTTATTGGGAAGGCAAATCGGGGTTCAAAAGAGGGGGGGCGGGGAGGTCTTTCGACCTCCCCTTTGGAGTTTATCGCTCGTGAAGGAGGAGATTCTTAAGCGATTGAAACTGTTTTTTTGAAACTCTTAATCGGCTGCTTCGCTTGAATGAAGGCCCTCCTCGCTGTTGTTGGGCACCTCATTTGCAGTTACCTTGTGCCTCGAAGTTTTGCAGGGAGCGTGCCATGAATACGGCATTCGGACAAGACATTGATATTGCGCGCTATTTTCCTCAATTCGCCTTTCTCTCCCGCCGGGCATGACGGGGCGTGGAGGCAAGAAATGTCGGCCGCGGCAGGCGGCTTTTAAAAAGTTCATCATTTTTGAATACTTGCATTGATGCGCGCCTGCCGACATCCTCGACATTAATGTCGAAACGGGCCGGAGCAAGAATCGGGAGCCATGCTTGACATTTGTATCATGATGGGGTTCACTGTTTCAGCGCGCGCCGGGACGTCCCTGCGGAACGGGTAAAGGGCGGCGCCGGCTCGATCCGGCGCCCAAAGAGGAGTCGGTCATGAAGCTGAGAGGCATTCTTCCTGTTCTTTTCCTGTTGATCTGCCTCGTCCCGGATAGCCAGGCGCAGGTTGCCGGCCGCGACCAGCGGCCCGATCCCGGGAACGCGATGAGCCGCGAAGTTTCCCTCGTGAAGGAGCTGAAGCTCACGGAGGCCCAGGACAGGGAGATGAAACGGATCCGGGCGCACTACTCGAACCGGATCCTGAAGCTGCGCAGCGAGATCATTGGAAAGAGCATCCAGTACCGCGATCTCCTGCGCGACCCTGCCGCCTCCGAGGAAAGCATCCGGGCCAAGGGAAAGGAGATCGAGGCCATCGACACCCAGCTGATCCGCGAAAAGATCGAATTCGAGATCGAGATGAGAAAGATCCTGACACCCGAGCAGTTCCAGCGCTGGCACTCCGCCGCGGACCAGCAACCGGCGACGAAGAAGCCCGTTCGATGAGCAAACCGGAGAACCCCTTTTCTCACCGGATAGCCGGATGAATCAAATCCCCTCAGCCAGCCAGATCCTCCTGCGCCCCATCACGCTGATCATTTCCTGCACGATTTTCGTGATCCTGATCCTGGTCATGGGCCTCATGGACCTCAACCGGCTCGACCGCTCCCTTGTCAATTTCATGGAAGTCAGGGGGCTCGACGTGGCCGAAAAGATCGAGCGGGAGGCCCTGGTCAGCTACACGAGCATCATGCAGATGCTCCGGGGCGAGGCGGCCGGCGAGACCCTCATCCCGCTGACGGACGAGACCTTCCTGACCCAGGAGTCTCTGATCCGTGCCCTGGTCAACGTGCTCCGCTCGATCGACGCCCGTTGGCCGTCCGGGGTCATCCCCCCGGAAGAGGCCAAGGCGGTGATGGAGCGGGAGGGGCTCTGGCTGCTGGCCGTCGTCGATGACTCGGGCCGTGCCCTCTTTCAGAGCCGGCCTCTCCCGAGGCAGATCCTCCTGCGCGCCGAGCCCGCCGTGAAGAAGAAGAAGGATCTCGTGATCGACCTCTTCGGCCGCTCCGAGAGGGCGGGCCGCAGCGGTGTCGTGGCCTTGCGGCGCAGCGGCGGCAACGGGACGGTGATCGTCGCCCTGGACGAGGCTGCCCTGCAGCGCTGGGGCATTCGAATCGCAATGCAGCGGGCCGTCGACGAGGCGGCGCAAACCCCGGGGGTCGTCTTCGTGGCCGTTCTGGACGGCCGCGGCGCCGTGCTGGGTTCCAGGGGAGAGCAGCCGGCGATCCAGGAGATGACGGCCCAGGAAAAAGAGCTCCTGGCCGGGTCCCTTGCCGTGACCGCCCGCGGCGTCACCCTGGGCGAGCGGGAGCACGTCATGGTCATGGCCCCGCTCACCATGGACGGGCGTCCCGTCGGGATCGTCCGGGTCGGCTTCCAGAGGGACCGCATGGACCAGATCCTGGAGACCAACCGCCACTTCCTCTTCCTCTCGATGGGCTTCATCGTTCTGGCGGGCCTGTCCTCCCTCTGGTTCGTTTTCCAGAACCACAAGCGCCACCTTGCCCGTCTCGACGAGATGCGCAAGCGTCTCGAGCAGTCGGAGCGGCTCTCCTCCCTCGGCCAGCTCGCAGCCGGCGTGGCCCATGAGATCCGCAACCCCCTCAACGCCATCAGCATGGCGAGCCAGCGGCTCCAGCGGGAGTTCCTTCCCTGCGAGGAGGACAAGAGCCAGGAGTTCGGCCGCCTCACGGGGGTCATCCGCGACGAGATCCGCCGCCTGAACGTCATCATCGAGGACTTCCTCACCTTCTCCCGCAGCAGGCGGCTCGAGCTTCGCGACTATTCGCTGACCGAGGTCATCCAGAAACTGGCGCGGCTCATGGGCGAGGAGGCCCGGGCGCGCGGGATCACGCTCACCCTGAAGCCGGAGCCGGACGCCCTCATGGTCCCCATGGACGTGGACAAGCTGCAGCAGGCCCTGATCAACATCGTCAAGAACGCCATCGAGTCCATCGACGGTCCGGGCTCCATCGACATTGCCGTCGAGAAGCCGTCGGCCGACCGGGCCGTCGTCCGGATCTCCGACACGGGCTCCGGCCTGGCGCCGGAGGAGGTCGAGAAGATCTTCGACCCCGACTACACCACCAAGGAAAAAGGGCTGGGCCTCGGCCTGCCCATCGCCTATGAAATCATCCGCGGCCACGGCGGGACCATCCGCGTCCAGAGCGCGGTCGGCAGGGGAACGACGTTCGAGGTCACGCTGCCGACCCGGCCGGCTTCCGCGGCGGCCCCCGCCCGCTGAGGGGCGGACGGGGTGTGGCAAAGTCCCGCCGATTGTGATAATTCGACCGGCAGGGCGCACCGTGCCGGAGAGGAAGGGGACGGGCTGCACGGAGAGGCATGAAGAAACTCAGCATCCTGATCGTTGAAGACGGGCAGATCCAGAGGGAGATGCTCCGCGACTTCCTGCGCAAGGAAGGCCACACCGTGGCCGAGGCCGAAACGGGCGAGAAGGCCCTTGCGGAGGTCCGCGCGTCGTACTTCGACCTTCTCCTGATGGACTACAAGATGCCCGGCATGAACGGCCTGCAGGTCCTGCAGGAGGTCAAGAAGCTCAACCCGGAAATCGACGTCATCATGATGACGGCCTACGGGACGATCGAGACGGCCGTCGAGGCCATGAAGGCGGGGGCCGTCGACTACGTGACGAAGCCCATCGATCTCGACGAGCTCCTGATCCACGTCAACCGGCTCTCGGAGCGTCGCATCCTGCTGCGGGAAAATGAGATGATGCGCCGGCGCCTCCAGGAGACGGGGGTCACCGCCGATCAGATCGTCTACCGAAGCCCCCAGATGGAGACCCTCGTGAACCTTGCGGGGAGGATCGCCCCGAGCCGGGCCACGGTGCTCATCCGCGGCGAGAGCGGGACGGGAAAGGAACTCTTCGCCCGCCTGATCCACAACCTGAGCCCGCGTCAGGCGCGGCCGCTGATCGCGGTCAACTGCGGCGCCCTCCCCGAGACGCTGCTCGAGAGCGAGCTCTTCGGCCACGAGAAGGGGTCCTTCACCGGGGCGACGGCACGGCGAATCGGCCGCTTCGAGGAAGCCGACGGGGGGACGCTCTTCCTCGACGAGATCGGGGAGCTGACCCCGGCCGTGCAGATCAAGCTGCTGCGTTTCCTCCAGGAGCGGGAGTTCCAGAGGGTCGGCGGAAACCAGGTCCTCCGCTCCGACGTCCGGATCATCACCGCCACGAACCGCGATCTCGAGGCGAGGGTCAAGGAAGGCGCATTCCGCGAGGACCTCTACTACCGGCTCAACGTCGTGGACATGTACATCCCGCCCCTGAAGGAGCGCAAGGAGGACATCCCGGCCCTCATCGACCACTTCCTGAGGAAATTCGCCGCCGAAAACGCGAAAGACATCGAGGGCATCAGCCAGGAGGCCCGCGACCAGCTGCTGAAGTACGACTACCCGGGCAACGTGCGCGAACTCATCAACATCCTCGAGCGGGCCGTGGTCATCGCGCGGGACTCGATCATCACGGTGGCCGATCTGCCTTTCGGGGACCGCTTCTCGGGTGCCGCCGAGACGGCGGGGGAGGGAAGGCTGAAGGAGTCCATCGAGGAGCTGGAGAAGCAGATGATCCTCAAGGCCCTCGAGGAGGCCGACCATCATCAGACGAGGGCGGCGGGCATCCTGGGGATCAGCGAGAGGATGCTGCGGTACAAGATGAAGAAGTACGGCCTGAAACACTGAAAGTAAAACAAAACCGGCGGGAATTGACCCCGCCGTTTTGTTTTATCGGCCCTCCCTAATATGCGGGCCCCTATTTCGTGAAACCCAGGATCTTCCTCGCCTCCGCGGGCGTGGCGATCTCGCGCCCGTAGGCCCGGCAGATCACGGCGACCCGCTCCACGAGCTCGGCATTCGTCTTCGCGAGCACGCCGGGGTTGACGTAGATGTTGTCCTCCATGCCCACCCGGATGTGCCCTCCCATGACCAGCCCCATCATGGCCATGGGCAGGAAGCCCCGCCCGACGCCGAAGATGGACCACGTGGCATTCTTGGGCATGTGCTCGTAGAGGTGCAGGAACGACTTCAGCGTGGCCGGCGCCCCCCAGGGGGTCCCGAGGCAGAACTGGAAGTGCATCGGCTCGTCGATTTTCCCCTCGTCCCTCAGTCGCAGGGCCGTCACCATCATGCCCAGGTCGAAGATCTCGATCTCGGGCTTCACCCCGGCCTCCTTCATCATCCTCGCCGCCTCGTCGAGGAAGGCCGGGTCGTTGATGAAGGCCTTGCCGCCGAGGTTGATCGAGCCTGCGTCGTAGGAGGCAAGCTCCGGCTTGAGCTGCAGCGGCGCGAGCCGCTCCGCCGTCGGCAGGTTCCGGCCGGGGATGCCGCTCGTGGTGAGGCTGAGGATGAGATCCGTCTTCTCCCGGATCCGGTCCACGACGCGGCGGAAGAGGTTGATGTCCTGGCTGCCAAGGCCCGTCTCCGGGTCGCGGACGTGGATGTGGGCAATCGACGCGCCGGCCTGCCAGGCCTCGATGGCCGACTGGGCGATCTCGTCGGGGGTGATGGGGATGTACGGGGCGATGTCCCGCATCATGCGGCTTCCGGTGATGGCTGCGGTGATGATGACTTTTTCCATTCGAGATCCTCTTGCTGCGTTGATATGTCGTTGACCGAAATGAGAGCGGCTCTTGATCGGAATTCTTCCGGCGAATAGACGGTTTTCGACCGCTCTAACGCTCACTCCACTGCAGGCGCAAAAACTCGCCCTCCGGGCTCAAACAGTTTGCGCTGCGGACGTTCCGTTTCGCGAAGAGCGGTTGACGAAAACGCGTCTAACTTCGCTCTCCAGAATCCCGATCCATCGCCATACCCTGCTTACCCGAGCACCTTCTTCTCCGTCTCCCCGATCGCCTCGTCCAGGATCTCGACCATCCTGTCGATCTGGGCCTCGGTGATGATGAACGGGGGCGCCAGCAGGCTGTGGTCGCCCCTGATGCCGTCGGCGCCGCCCCCGCCGGGGTAGGAGATGAGGCCCTTGGCGAAGGCGCTGTTGCCGACCAGCACGTTGATCCGAAGCTTCGGGTCGAAGGGCTCCTTCGTCTTCTTGTCCTTCACGAACTCGATGCCGGCAAAGAGCCCCAGGCCGCGCACGTCGCCCACGATGGCATGCTTGCGGAGCCCCTGCAGCTTCTCCAGCAGGTAGACGCCTTTCCTTGCCGAGGCGGCGACGAGGTCGTGCTTCTGCATGTAATCCAGGACGGCGGAGCCGATCGCGCAGGACAGCGGGTTCTGGCTGTAGGTGTGGCCGTGGACGAAGGTGCCGTTTTTCTCCTTGATGACCCGGTGGATCTCCTCCTTGGCGACGACGACGTAGAGCGGGGTGTAGCCGCTGGCAAGCCCCTTGGCGGCCACGATCAGGTCGGGCACGACGCCCCAGTGGTCGAGGGCCCAGTTGCGGCCCGTCCGGCCCACGCCCGACATGACCTCGTCGGAGATGAGCAGCACGTCGTACTTGTCGCAGATCTCGCGGATGCGCTGGAAGTAGCCGTCCTTCGGCACGAGCGCCCCCGCCGTGGCCCCCACGACGGGCTCGGCGATGAACGCCGACACGGAATCGGGCCCCTCGTAGAGAATGGCCTTCTCGAGCTCGTCGGCGCACTCGACGCTGCATCGCTCGGGGGTGAGGTTCAGGGGGCATCGGTAGCAGTAGCAGGGCGCGATGTGGGGGGTGTGCAGCATGAGCGGCTGGTAGTAGCGCCGCCTGCCCGTGTGCCCGCTCAGCGCCAGGGCACCGAGGGTGTTGCCGTGGTAGCTGGCCCAGCGGGAGATGACCTTGTACTTCAGGGGCAGGCCCCGGTCAACCTGGTACTGCCGCGCCATCTTCATGGCCGTCTCCACCGCCTCGGAGCCGCCCGAGAGGAAGTAGACCCGGGAGAGCCCCGGGGGCGACATCCTGACGATCCGCTCGGCGAGGCCGATGGCGGCCTCGCTCGTGAACTGCGTGCCGTGGGTGAAGGCGATGCGGCTGGCCTGCTGCAGCATCGCCTCCTCGATTTCCTTCACCCCGTGGCCGATGTTCACCACGGCCGCGCCGCCCGAGCCGTCGATGTACTGCCTGCCTTCCTTGTCGTAGATGTATACGCCCTCGCCGCGCTCCACGGTGGGGTAGTACTTGGTCGGGGTCCTGTAAAAGACATGGTCCTCGTTCGTTTTCACCGTCATGACTGCCTCCGGGTAGGGTCTGGGGTCGCCTTCAAAAAGCGTCGGGATTCTATCAGATCGGTGTTCCCGAGGCAATCGAAAGCTTTCTTCCGGAAGGGTTTCCGCTTGCACTTTGGCCGCGGAGGGACTACTTTTTCTAAGCGGAGCAACAGGCGGGCAGAGATTTTGAAGGGGAGCAGGCGTCATGGGAAGCGACACGCTGCGATCGGTCCTCGATCTTGCCATCCAGAGGGAGGAAGAGGCCCACACCTTTTACCTGAACCTCAGCAAGGTCGTCGAGGACAAGGCGGCCAGGGACACCCTGCAGTACCTCGCTGACGAGGAGGCAAGGCACAAGGCCTTTCTCGTCACGTGCAGGGAGGAAATGTCCTGCGACGCCGTCATGCGGCCCGAACTGCCCGTGGATTACAAGGTGGCCGAGCACCTGAAGCAGCCCGACGTGAAGAAGGACATGAACTCCGTGGACGTGTTCCTCGTTGCGGCCAACCGGGAGATCAACGCCCATCATTTCTACAAGGCCCTTGCCGATCTCTACCCCGAGGGGCCGGTGAAGGAACTTCTCCTGAGAATGGCCGGCGAGGAGATGAGGCACAAGGAGAAGATGGAATACCTCTACGCCAATACCGCCTTCGGTCAGACGGCGGGGGGATGACGGGCAGGGTCCAGGCGCAAGGGCACGGGGTGAAAAGGAAACGGCGGGATTGCCCCGCCGTTTTTTTGGGCTTTTCCGTTCCTGCCGTCTCCTGCCTGAACCCCGTTGCTCAGCTTGTGAAGATCGCCGCCGCGTACGTCACGGCGCTCGACGTCGCCGCCTCCCGGTAGGTCCCGTGATCGAGCAGGACCCCCGTCTTGCCCTTCACGAGCTCGGCCGTCAGGGTGAGGGCGGGCAGTCCGCAGACCTTGTAGGCATCGGCCGTCTCCGCTGCGTTTGCGAAGATCGCCCGCCCGTCGGCGGCGAGCAGGGCGTCGAGAATGCGCCGGTCATTGGCCTGCGCGCGGGCCAGGATCGACTCTGCGGGCAGCCTGTCGCCGAACTTCAGCCCCACGTGCGACAGATCGACCCCCGCCACGAAGAGCACGCTGCCCCGTTTGCCCGCCTGCTCCCGCAGCGCCTCCGCGAAGCCCGTGAACCGGCCGTCCTCGAACGGGTCCTGTCGGGCAAGGAGAAACTCGTGCATGCCCCCGCAGAGGATGGGCACGATCGGCGTGTCCCCGAGGTAGTGGCGCAGGAACAGGGCCTGAAACTCGATGGAGTGCTCGATCTTGTGGCCGAAGTCGCTATGCGAGAGCGTGCCCTGCGGCACGCGGCCCTCGAGGGAACGGATGAAATCCCGGTCCGTCCGGAGCTCGCCGAACGGGGTCAGGTAGTTCTTGGCCGACACGCAGAAAAGGCCGTCCTGCAGGTGATGATTGATCCCCAGGATCACGACGAGGTCGTAACGCCTCCCCTTGAGGTGCCTGTAGGCGCCGACATACGTGCGGCGGGCCACCCGGATGTCGATGTGAGGGGCCACCAGCGCGTGCACCTCGCGCGGCCACGGCTCAATCCGGGAAAGTTCCGCCTCCGTCTCCTCGATGAACCGCGACAGCCTCTCCGGGTCGGCGTCGTAGGACTTCCCCGCATGGGCGCAGGGACGGTGTTGCGCCCGCTCGAAGGCGCGGCAGAGCGACTCCATCTCCCGTCGGAAGGACTCGCTGTCCAGGAGATACGCCCGGTCCAGGCTCTCGAGAAAGGACTCGATGTCGGAGAGATAGACGAGGCGCCCGCCGCTGCGGTTCGTCAGTTCCCGCTGGATGTCCCGGATGTCGTGCCGGCCGTCGAGCATCTGGAGAAGCGGCAGCGCGCCCGCATCGACGGCGAGCTGCTGGCGGCTCAGGTCGTAGGGGTCCTGGAAGACGACAACCCGGCGTCCCTCGACGAGGGTCATGATCATCTGGATGTCCCGGCGGAGGGCAGGCTTCTCGGTCATGGCTTCACCCGGGAGCCAAGGTAAACCATCGGCAGGGCGAATGCAAGCGGGGATTGCCGCAGCCGGCCGTGCTTGCACGGCCGGCCAACTGTGTTATAAGAACACCAGAGGGTAAGACGGTGGGAAGATGCACACGGAAAGCCACTGCGTGATACCGATATCGTCGGCCTTTCCAACCTTCCCACCTTCTCAACTTCTCACCTTCTTCTTTTTCGGGATCGGCCGGAACCGGAAGGACAGGACGATGAGCCCGAGATAGGCGCCCGTGGCCCAGGTGATCTTCTCCAGGGTGACCGAGTCCACGTAGATCAGGCGCTCGATCGTCTCGATGATGAACTTGCCCGGGTAGACCTCCGCCCCCCGCCCCTCCGACTTGAGCCAGGCCTCGAGGTAGGTCAGGGGGCAGATGGAGCGCGTGATCTGCATCAGGACCATCGCAATCACGGCGGCCAGGTGGATGAGGCGCCACCGGGCGCTGTTGACCCACAGAAAGAAGGGGAATCCCAGGATCACGAAGGCGATCCACAGGAAGTGGATCACGATGACGATGTCGGCGGCAATCGCATAACCCATGGCTGAAAGGATACCACAGGGGGCGGCGCCATGAAACCTCGCAATGCGGTGCTTGCCGTTGCTGCGGCGATTCTCCTGGCGGCGGTTCTCCTCGCGGGCTCCTCGGACGGCTGGTTCCTCGGGCAGCCCGCCGTGAAGGATTTCGACGTGCTCCGCGAGGCGATGGTCACGGAACAGATCGTCGCCCGCGGCGTGCGCCACGAGGGCGTCCTGAAGGCGATGCGGACCACGCCCCGCCACCTCTTCGTGCCGGAGGGCCTCCGGTCGTCCGCCTACGAGGACAGGCCCCTGCCGATCGGTCACGGCCAGACGATCTCCCAGCCCTACATCGTGGCCTACATGACGGAGATCCTGCAGCCCGACGGCTCGGGGACCGTTCTCGAGATCGGCACCGGTTCCGGGTACCAGGCGGCTGTCCTGTCGCCCCTCTACCGGAAGGTGTACACGATCGAGATCATCCCCGAACTGGCCGAATCGGCGAGGGCCCGTCTCCGGGACCTCGGTTACGGCAACGTGGAGGTCCGGACGGGGGACGGCTACGCCGGGTGGCCCGACAAGGCGCCTTTCGATGCCATCATGGTGACGGCGGCAGCCGGCCATATCCCGCCGCCCCTCATTGCCCAGCTGAAGGCAGCGGGAAGGATGGTGATCCCCGTGGGCAGCCCCTACACGATCCAGCACATCATGCTGGTCGAAAAGGACCTGAACGGACACGTCACGACGAAAAGCCTTCTGCCCGTCCGCTTTGTCCCCCTGACGGGGGGACGGCCGTAGGGCCCGGCAACCCCCTTTGCCCCGCACCGGCTGCGGCCCGCAGCCTCTCCCGGCTGCTTTCGGCGGCGGCCTGTCATCCTGCCGGACAGGCCCCATCCGGAAGACGGCGCGGGGGAAAGGCGTGAGAAAGGACGGCCGCGGGGTTCGGCATAAAAGTTGCTTTTATGTTCACGGGTTGCCTTTATGGAGAACAGACCGTCAAATCCGAATGACCAGGCGGGCCGGTTTCTGTCGCAGATTGCGGCCTCGAGGGTCCTCCCGTCGCTGCCCCAGGTGCTTCTGAAGCTCCTGGAGGCCTGCCGCGGCGAGGAGACGGCGATCCAGGAGATCGCCGGCATCATCAACAGCGACACCGCCCTTGCGGGCAGGGTCCTGTCGGTCGTCAATTCCCCGTTCTACCGCCGTGCGGAGAAGATCACCCGCGTCGACGACGCCCTGTTCCAGCTGGGGCGCGATGCCGTGCGCAGCATCGCCGTGAGCGCGTCCATCCACCAGGTCTTCTCGCGGGTCAACGGCCGGGGCCCGTTTCACATGAAGCTCTACTGGCGCCATGCCCTGCTGTGCGCCGTGCTGGCACGGAGGCTTGCCGAAAAGACATCCTTCAGCGCCCCCGAGGTCTCCTTCCTCTCGGGGATGCTGCACGACGTGGGCCGCCTGGTGCTCTGGGTCCATTTCCCCGAGGAATACGGCAAGGTGCTCGCGGCCGCGGGAGGCCGCTCGGAGCTGCTGCTGGAAGGGGAGACCCGGATGGGGATCACCCACGCCGAGGTGGGCGCCTGGCTGCTCGCGCGCTGGGGTCTCGACGCCTTCACGGCGGACGCTGCGCGCTACCACCACGAACCGCTCGAGCGGATCCACGGCGCCTTCCCGCTCGTCAAGATCGTCTATGCGGCGAACCTGCTGGCCGACATGCCCGATTCCGATTTCAACCGGCAAAAGGCCGTCCGGGAACTCTTCGGGATCGGTTTCGCCGACGTCACGGACATGCTCGCCGCCGCCCGGGAGGAGGTGCGTGAGCTCGCCGAGTCTCTGGGCATTTCGATCGACCCCGTCGACCCGCAGCCCCCGCCCCCCGACGAGAGGGACGAGACGATGCAGGCGGCCCTCAACGGCCGGGTCCGGGACGTGGCGCTGCTGCAGGCCGCCCTGCAGGGCCTGACGGAAGCCATCGACCGCGAGGCCCTGCACAGGGCCGCCAGGCGGGGTCTCGAGATCCTCTTCGGCACGCCTGCCGTCCTGCTCTTCGTCCACGATCGGGACCGCGAGCTGCTCGTTCTGCAGGGCACGGCCGGCTCGCGGCTTCCCCCCGGGCAGGAGCTGACCATCCCCATGGGCCGCAGCGATGCGCTTCCCGTGCAGGCCCTGACCGGGAAGGCGATCCTGGGCACCCGCGAGCTCCGCGGCCGGGGACCCCTGACGATCATGGACGAAATGCTCATCCGCCTGCTCGGCGGCGAGGAGATCCTGTGCCTGCCCCTGGCGGCCCAGAAGGAGAGGGTGGGCGTTTTCGTGATCGGGGCGGACCGGGCCACCATCCAGTCGCTCGAGGCCGAGTCGAGGCTGCTGAACCTCTACGGCGACCAGGTGGCCATGGCCCTGAAGCTCGACCAGATGCGCATGGCCCAGACCCGGCTCTACCAGGCGGGACGCCTTGCCGCCTCGTCGGCCCTCGCCCGCAAGGTCGCCCACGAGGTGAACAACCCGCTGAGCATCATCAAGAACTACCTCAAGATCCTCGGCATGAAACTCGGGGCCGACAACGCGGCCCAGGACGAGCTGCGGATCGTCAACGAGGAGATCGACCGCGTCGCGCTCATCGTCCGCCAGCTCACGGACCTCACCGCCGAGAAGGAGCGCGTGCGCCAGTCCGTGGACGTCAACGGGCTCATCCGGGACCTCGTCGTGATCATCGACAAGTCCTTTTCGGCGACGAGCCGGATCCGCTTCCATCTCGATCTCGACCCGGCGCTGCCGGGGCTGGTCACGGACCGCAACGGCCTGAAGCAGGTCCTCATCAATCTCCTGAAAAACGCCATCGAGGCCATGCCCCAGGGCGGCAACCTCTTCGTGCGGACCCGCTGCCTGGTCTCGAAGGGCCTCGAGGAGATGGCCGGCAAACCCAACGGCAAGGCGGAGCAGGCCGTGGAGATCTCGGTGCGGGACGAGGGGCCCGGACTGCCCGAGGCGGTCCGGCAGAGGCTCTTCGAGCCCTACGTGACGACGAAGGGCGAGGGGCACTCGGGACTCGGCCTGTCCGTCGTGCACAGCATCGTCCGGGACCTCGGCGGATCGATCCGGTGCGACAGCGCGGAAGGCAGGGGCACGATCTTCGTGATGCGCTTTCCCCTGAATGGGCCCGCGAAAAAAACGTGAATCGGAGCAGGCAATGACGGGAACCCCCAGAATCCTGGTTGTGGACGACGAGATCCGGATGTGCGAGAGCGTCCGGATCCTGCTCGGGGAGCGCAACTACCGCATCGAGACATGCCCTTCGGCGCGGGACGCCGTGGCCTGGCTGGAGACCAACCGCTGCGACCTCATGCTCCTCGATCTCATGATGCCGGAGATGGACGGGTTCGATCTGCTGGATTTCGTCAAGGACCGGTATCCCGACGTGACGGTCATCATGATGACGGGCCACGCCTCCATCGAGTCGGCCGTGGAGGCCCTGAAGCGGGGCGCCTACGACTATCTCGGCAAGCCCTTCGAGCACGACGAGCTCGTCAGGCGCGTGGAGAACGCCCTCGACCAGAAGCGGCTGAGGGCCGAGCGGGACATCTTCCGGAACCATCTCGCGGCCACCGAGGAACGGTACCGCCATCTCGTGCAGCACTCGCCCGACATCATCTTCACGCTCGGGGAGAAGGGTGAGTTCCTCTTCGTCAACGACACCGTCGAGAGCCTCCTGGGTTACGAGACCGCCTCGCTGCGGGGAAAGGCGTTCTCCACCATCGTCTTCGAGGAGGATGTTGAAAAGGTCCGGGCCTTCTTCGAGGCCGCGGCCAAGGGGAGGCCCCTGTCGGACTGCATGGAGGTGCGGCTGCGCTGCCGGACGAAACCCGCGACCGGCGACGGCATCTCCGTCGTGGAGCTGCGCGCCGCCGCCATGGAGGAGTTCTCCGAGGAGAGCGGGGGCAAGATCCGCGGCATCTACGGCATTGCCCGGGACATCACGGAGCGCAAGCGCGCCGAGGAGGAGAAGAAGCTCCTCGAGGCCCAGCTGCGCCAGGCCCAGAAGATGGAAGCCATCGGCACCCTGGCCGGCGGGATCGCCCACGACTTCAACAACCTCCTGATGGCCATCCAGGGGAACGCCTCGCTGATGCTCTTCGACCTGAGCCCGAAGCACGAGCACTACGAGCGGCTGCGCAACATCGAGAAACTCGTCGACAGCGGCTCCCGCCTCACGGCCCAGCTGCTGGGCTATGCCCGCAAGGGCCGCTACGAGGTGAGACCCATCAATCTCAACCAGACCGTGCAGGACGCCTGCGAGACCTTCAGCCGGACGAGGAAGGAAATCCGGGTCCAGCTCCATCTCGACAGGACCCTTGCCCCCATCGAGGCCGACACCGGGCAGATCGAGCAGGTGCTGATGAACCTGCTCGTCAACGCCGCCGACGCGATGCGGGGCGGCGGCACGATCACCATCCGGACGGCGAACACGACCCACGAGCAGATGAAGGGCAAGCTCTACAACCCGAAACCCGGCAAGTATGTCCTGCTGTCGGTCAGCGACACGGGCGTCGGGATGGACGAGAAGACCAAGGAACGGATCTTCGAGCCCTTCTTCACGACCAAGGAAATGGGCCGCGGGACGGGCCTTGGGCTTGCGTCGACCTACGGGATCATCAAGGGCCACGGGGGGTTCATCGACGTGGAGTCCGAGCCCGGCCGGGGCGCGACCTTCTCCATCTACCTGCCGGCCTCGTCCAAGAAAATCTCCCAGCCCCAGCGAGGCCAGGAGGGGATCGTCCGGGGCCATGGGACGGTGCTCCTCGTCGACGACGAGGACATGGTGCTCGAGATCGGCAGGGCCCTTCTCGAAACCATGGGCTACCAGGTCCTGACCGCCAGGGACGGCGAGGAGGCGATCAGGCTCTACGAGAGACAGGGCAGCTCGATCGACCTCGTCCTGCTGGACGTGGTGATGCCGGGCCTGGGCGGCGGTGAGGTGTTCGACCGCCTCAAGAGCATGAACCCCGACATGAAGTGCCTGCTGCTCTCGGGGTACAGCATCGACGGCGAGGCCACGGAGATCATCCAGCGGGGCTGCGACGGGTTCATCCAGAAGCCCTTCAAGCTGCGGGACCTCTCGAAAAGCATCCGTGAAATCCTGCACCATCCCTGAAGAGACGGGCAGCAGGCCAGAGGCGGCGGGGAACAGGGACCGGTTGAGGACCCTGAAAGCCTCGCCTGCCGCCTGATACCTGACACCTTTTCTTTTCCCCCGAAATGTACTATGCATGCTGAGGCGATGCCCCGCCGTCCGCGCGGGGCGATACCGGCGCCCGGATGTGCCCTGTGGCAGAGGACGGACTGAGCGGGAAAATCGAGAAGCTGGCCGAGCTGATCACCGGCGCGAGGCGGGTCGTGGTCTTTACCGGGGCCGGGGTGAGCACCGAATCGGGCATCCCCGATTTCCGCAGCCCCGGCGGGATCTGGTCCCGGTTCGACCCCGAGGAATTCACCATCTACCGGTTCCTCGCGAGCGCCGAGACGCGCCTCAAGCAGTGGCGGCTGCTGATCGAGAGCGGACTCATCGCCAACGCGCAGCCCAACGGGGCCCACCTCGCCGTGGCCGAGCTGGAGAGGCTCGGGAAGCTCGACTGCGTCATCACGCAGAACATCGACAACCTCCACCAGAAGGCGGGCAGCGCGCCCGAACGGGTCTACGAGCTCCACGGCACCATGAACCATGCGCGCTGCCTGGGCTGCCAGCGGCGCTTCGCCATGGCGGATCTGCTTTCCCGCGTCCGGCTCGAGGACGCGGCGCCCCTGTGCCCCGACTGCGACGGCATCCTCAAGCCCGACGTGATCTTTTTCGGGGAGCAGCTGCCTGCCGAGGCGCTCCGGAAGGCCGTCGAGCACTCCCGCCGCTGCGACCTGCTCATCGTCGTGGGCTCTTCCCTGGTGGTCTTCCCGGCGGCCTACATGCCGGTGTATGCCAAGGAGGCCGGGGCCGCCGTGGCGATCGTCAACCTTACCGTGACCGACTTCGACGACCAGGCCGATGTGGTCATCCACGGCAAGGCGGGGGAGATCATGCCGCGGGTCCTCGAGGCGGTGAAGCGGAACCTGTCTGTCGCGGGCGGCGGGACCGCCCGGGGGGAGCCGGGTTGATGTGCCTGTTCTTCTGCGCCTTCGAGATCCACCCGGAGTACCGCCTCATCATCGCCGCCAACCGCGACGAGTTCTACGATCGCCCCTCGAGGCCGGCCGCCTTCTGGCCCGAGGCACCGGAGCTCCTGGCCGGCAGGGACCTCCAGGGCGGCGGCACCTGGTTCGGCGTCACCCGCTCCGGGCGTCTCGCCGCAATCACGAATTACCGCGACCCCGCGTCGCACCGCAGCGACGCGCCCTCGCGGGGCCTGCTGCTGACGGACTATCTTCTGGGGCAGGCCGACCCGGCGGGGTATCTCGAGCAGGTCAGGCGCAAGGGGGCCGCCTACAACGGCTTCAATCTCATCGTCGGGACGACCCGGGAGCTCTACTACTATTCCAACCGAAAGGGCGGCGTGATCGCGCTGACGCCGGGGCTGTACGGCCTGAGCAACCACCTGCTCGACACGCCCTGGCCGAAGGTGGCCCGGGGCAAGGAGGCCCTCGGCGATCTGCTGTCCCGGGGAGAGGACCCCTCCCCCGAGGCGCTCTTCGCCATCCTGTCGGACCGCACCATCGCGGAGGACCGCTTGCTGCCGGATACCGGCGTCGGGCTCGAATGGGAGCGGGTCCTGTCGGCGCGCTTCATCACGAGCCCCGTCTACGGGACCCGTTCGTCCACGCTGCTCTACGTCGACCGCAAGGACCGGGTGACGTTCATCGAGCGAAACTACAATACGAGCCCTGAACCGCTCGATACGGTGCGTTTCGAGTTCGCCGTTTCCCGAAGCGATGCAGCCCGAGGATAAGCCCGTGGAGGGCATCGTCCAGATCGCCGGCATCCGGGACCTCGAGGAGGCCCGGATGGTCCTGCGGGCGGGTGCGGACTGGCTGGGATTCCCCCTGCGGCTGGAGCTTCACGACGAGGACCTGCCCGAGGCAGAGGCCGGGGCGGTCATCGCCTCCCTCGGCATCGGCGAACGGGCCGTCCTCATCACGTACCTCGACAGGGCATCGGAGATCGCGGGCCTTGCTGACAGGCTCGGGTGCCGCAGGGTCCAGCTGCACGGCGACATCACGGCCGCCGAGACGCGCAGGCTCAAGCAGAGCCGCGCGGGACTCTTCCTCGTCAGGGCACTCGTCGTGCGGCCGGGGAATCTCGACGCCCTGCTGCGCGACGCCCGGGAGTTCGGGCCCTGCGTCGATGCCTTCATCACGGACACCTGGGACCCGCAGACGGGCGCGCGCGGGGCGACGGGCAAAACACACGACTGGGCGGCGAGCCGGCGGATCGTCGAGGCGGCGCCGAGGCCCGTCATCCTCGCCGGGGGCCTGACGCCCGGAAACGTGGGCCGTGCCATCCTCGCGGTACGCCCCGCGGGCGTCGACGCCCACACGGGCGTTGAGGCCCCCGACGGGGCGAAGGACCCCGCCCGGGTGAGGGCGTTTGTCGGGGAGGCCCGCCGGGCTTTCGCCCTGCTGGAAAGGAACCGTTTGGGCCGATGAGCGAAGAGAAGGGACAGTCGGGGCGTGCATACCGGGAGCTGCCGCGGGTCGGGGTGGGTGCCGTCGTGATCCACGAGGGGAGGATCCTCCTCGTGCAGCGGGCAAGCCCGCCGGGGAAAGGCTTCTGGGCCATACCGGGGGGTCTCGTCGAGCTGGGGGAGACGGTGCGCGAAGCGGCCGAGCGGGAACTCCTCGAGGAGACGGGGATATCCGTCCGGGCAAGGGATGCCTTCTACGTCTTTGACTTCATCGACAGGGACACCGAAGGCGGGATCAGGTACCACTACGTCATCGTCGACTTCCTGGCCGATTACCTGGGGGGAGAGCCGCGTGCGGCGGACGACGTGAGCGATGCGCGCTGGGTGTCGCCGGCGGAGGCCGCGGCGCTGAACCTCTCGCCCACGACGCGCAAGCTGCTCGTGCAGATGGGCTTCATCGCATAGGGAAGGCCGGGACGTGACGGGGTTGCGGAATGTCGGGATGATGGGGCAGGAAGACACGGAGGATCATCCCTGCCCTCGCATTCCATGATGCCGGTATCCCAATCGGGCATGTCCCCGGGAGGGGGAAGAGAAAACGGCAATCCAGGTGCAAGGCTCTCGTAAGGAGGTGCAGGGATGAAAGTGGTCTGGAGCGAAAAGTTCATCGATTCCTACACGAGCGACCCGGCGGCCGCCTCGGGGCGCATGGAGGCGATCCTCGATGTCATCAAGGACAGGGTGACCTTCGTGGAGGCCCGGCCGGCTGCCGAGGAGGACATCGCCGCCTGCCACACGGCCGCTCACATCGCGTACATCCGGCGGATCGGCCTCTACGAGATCGCGGCACTGGCCGCCGGGGGCGCCATCCAGGCCGCCGAGATCGGCATGAAGGAGCCCTGCTTCGGCCTCATCCGGCCCCCGGGCCACCACGCCTCGGCCGGCAGCTGCTGGGGCTTCTGCTTCTTCAACAACATGGCGATCGCGATGGAGAGGCTCAAGAGGGACGGGAAGATCCGCAAGGCCCTCGTCCTGGACATCGATCTGCACTTCGGCGACGGGACGGTGAACATCCTCGGCGGCAGGGGCTATGCCACTCTCGTCAACCCGTCCTCGAACTCCCCGGCGGATTTCATCCGCCAGGTCGACAAGGCCCTGGCCGCGGAGACATACGACGTGATCGGGATTTCCGCCGGCTTCGACTACGCCCGCGAGGACTGGGGCGGCGTGCTCGGCGAGTCGCACTACACCGACATCGGCCGGATGGTCCGCGAGACGGCCCGCAAGAGCGGCGCAGGGTTTTTCGCCATCCTCGAGGGCGGATACAACCACCGCGTCCTCGGGTACAACTGCATGGCCCTGCTGGACGGGATGCGGGAGGACTGAAACGAGAGGGGCGCTTATTTGCCGATGCAGAAGGCGGCAAAGATGCGGTCCAGCACTTCCTCGCTGACCGTCTGGCCTGTCACCTCGCCCAGGGCGCCCAGGGCTTCCCGCAGGTCGAAGGCGGCAAACTCCGGCGAGAGCCCGCCGGAGAGGCCCTGCTCGGCCTTCCGCAGGCACGCGAAGGCGCGCTCCAGGGCGATCTTGTGCCGCAGGGTCGTCAGGACCGCATCGGAGTGTCCCGGCCCGGCGGCACGCCCGATGGCGGTGTGAACGCCGTCGCGGAAGGCCGCCAGGCCCTCCCCCGTCTTGGCCGAGACCCGGAAGATGTCCCGCCCGGCGAGCTCCCCGGGAAGGGAGTCTTCCTCGAGGACCGCGGGCAGGTCGGACTTGTTGATCGCGACGACGGTGTTCCGGTCCCGGTTCGCAGCGATGACGTCCCGGTCCTCTTGCGTGAGGGGGCTGCTTCCGTCCAGCACGATGACGACCACGTCGGCCGACGCCGACTGCTGCCAGACCCGTTCGATGCCCTCCTGCTCGGCAGGATCCTGCGCCGCCCGGATGCCGGCCGTATCGACGTACCGCACCGGGATGCCCCGGATGGTCGCACCCTCCTCGAGGTAGTCCCGCGTGGTCCCCGCGTGGGGCGTCACGATGGCCCGGCTCTCCCCCAGCAGGCGGTTGAAGAGGCTGGACTTTCCCACGTTGGCCTTCCCCGTGATGACGACCCGGGCCCCCTCGCGGGCCATCCGGCCCTCGCCGTAGGTCGTCGTGAGTTCCTCGATCCGCGCGGTGACGTCGCGAAGCCCGTCGAGAAGGCCCTCCCGCGGGGCTGCCTCGAGGCCTTCCTCCTCCTGGAAGTCGATCTCGGCCTCGAGGAGGGTGAGGATGTCCAGGATGGATGCGCGCAGCTCCCCGATCCGGCGCGACAGGTCGCCCCGGAGGTTCCCCAGGGCGAGGTCGAGCCCCCGGGGCGACCGGGCGGTGATCATCTCCTGGACGGCCTCGGCCTGGGCGAGATCGAGACGGCCGTTGAGAAAGGCGCGGCGCGTGAACTCCCCGGGTTCGGCGGGGCGGGCCCCGGCCCTCAGGACGGCCAGGAGGACCTCCTCGAGAATGAGGGGGCCGCCGTGACAGTGGATCTCGAGGGTGTCTTCACCGGTGTAGGAATGGGGCGCGCGCATGAAGACGACGAGGACCTCGTCGAGCACGCGGCCCGTGACGGGGCAGACGATCTCCCCATGGGTGAGCCGGCGGTTGCGGAAGGGACCCGGCGCCCTCCGGGACCTGAAGAGGGCCTGCCCGATGCGCTCCGCGTCGGGTCCGCTTGCCCGCACGATCCCGATGCCGCCGATGCCCGGCGGTGTGGCGATCGCCGCGATGGTGTCTGCCTGGGTCACCGGGGTCTCGGGCTGTAGGGGCGGCTGCTCTTGCCGGGCCTGACGACGATCTTGCGATTGGGGCCCTCACCGCGGCTCTTCGTGACGACGGAGTCGTCGTTCTGCAGGGTGAGGTGGATGATCCGCCTCTCGCGGGCCGTCATGTTGCCCAGCGTGACGGGCTTGCGGGTCTTGCGGACCTTCTGGCTGACCTTCTCCGCGAGGGCCACGAGCGCTTCCTCGCGCTTCTTGCGGTAGTCCTCCGTGTCGACGACGACCTGCTTCTTCTCACGGCCCTGCTTGCCGAGGATCTTGTTGACGACGTACTGGAGGGCGTCGAGGGTCTGGCCCCGCTTGCCGATGAGAAGCCCCTCGTCGGCGCTCTTCACGGTGAGGCTGACGGCGTCGGGCGTGTCCTCCACCGTCACCTCGGCCTCGATGCCCATGCGGGAAAGGATCCCGAGAAGGGCTTCCTTTGCCGCCTCCAGGGTTTCCGGGGACGACGGCACGGGCTCCGGCCGCGGCTCGGGGGCCGCCCGGCCATCCCGCTGTTCCCTGGGCAGATGCGTCTCCGGCTGCTCCCCCTGCGTCTTTTGGGGACGCCTCTCGCGGGGCTCGCGATGCTCCCGCGGCGGCCGGCCCTCCCGCTGCCCGGCCTGCGCCCTCGGGGGCCGCGGCTCGTGGGGCTCGCGGGTCTCCCGCGGCGGGCGGTGTTCCCGGGGCGGGCGCGCCTCCCGGCGTTCGGGGGCCTCCGGGGGCCGTGCCGCCGGCATCTCCGGTGCCGGTTCCTGCTTCTCACCGGGCATCTCGAAGCTCATGTCCAGGCTCAGCAGGCTGGCCTTGATCTTGGCCTTTTTCGACCCCACGAGACCGAGAAACCCCGAAGTGCCCTCGGAGAGGATCTCGATGTTGAGCTTCTCGCGGGGGACGCCGAATTCCCGGCACGCCTTCTCGATCGCTTCATCGATCGACTTTCCTTCGATTTCGAGGACCTTCATGGTTCAGCACCTCACGCGGTGGGAGACTTGTTGATGTAGTACTGCTGGCCGATGCTCAGGACGTTGTTGACGAGCCAGTAGATCACGAGTCCCGAGGGGAAGTTCAGGAACAGGAACGTGAAGATCACGGGCATGAGGAGCATCATCTTCTGCTGCATGGGATCCCCCATGGGCGGCGACATCTTCTGCTGGATCAGCATCGTCGCCCCCATGACGATCGGCGTGATGTAGTAGGGGTCCTTGGCCGAGAGGTCCTGGATCCACCAGAAAAAGGGCGCGTGGCGCAGCTCGATGGCGTAGGACAGCAGCTGGTACAGGGCGATGAAGACGGGGATCTGGATGATCACCGGCAGGCAGCCCCCCAGCGGGTTGATCTTGTGCGTCTTGTAGAGCTCCATGACGGCGGCGTTGAGCTTCTGCTTGTCGTCCTTGTAGCGCGCCTTGAGTTCCTCGAGCTTGGGCTGCAGCTTCTGCATCTCCTTCATCGACTTGTAGCTCTTGTTGCCGAGGGGCCAGAAAATCAGTTTCGTGAGGATGGTGATGATGATGATCACGATCCCGTAGTTGCCCACGTACGTGTAGAGGAACTGCATCAGGAAGAGAATCGGGATGGCGAGCCACTTCATCCAGTCGCCGATGTTGATGGCCGCCTCGAGCCCCACGCCCTCCGCCCTGAGGCGCTGGAATTCCTTGGGCCCCACGAAGAGGGTGTAGTTGAAGATCCCCGTCTGTCCCGGGGGGATTGCGTTCTTGGGCCCCTCAAGGCTGACGAGGACCTGCGCACGGGGGTCGCGCGCCAGGGAGGCGGTCGTCAGCGCCGGCTGCTTGGGGATCATGGCGGCGAGGAAGAACTTGTTTTCGAAGCCGCCCCACTGGATGTCGGGCCCGAAGGCCTTGACCGTCAGCTTGGCCCCTGTGACCCGCTCCGTCGAGTTCTTGACCTGGACGATCGCCCCCTCCTCTTCCATCCCCTTCTTGTCCAGCTCCTCGAACCACCGGATGGAAAGGTTCTGGCTCAGGGCGGCGTTCGAGCTGTTGACGAAACGCACCTCGAGCTGGAAGGAATAGCGGTCGGGCTGGAACGTGTACTCCTTCTCGATTCGGTACTGGCCGGGCACGGCATAGGTGAAGACGAGACGCTCGGTCTTCGGCTCGCCGGTCAGGTCGATCGCCTTCCGGTCGGTTTCGTAGACGACATCGCCGGGCAGGGAGACGGTCGAATGGGTGAAGGCCGTGGAGAGGGGAAGCTCGGATCCCTCCTGGACGGCGACCATTTCGATGAGGGGGCTCCCCTCGTCGAGGGTGGCCTTGTACTCCTTGAGCTTGAAGGATTTCAGGCCGCCGCCGCGGGTGCTGAACACGGCCGTGTACAGCGGGGTGTCCACCCGGATGTCCCTGGCGGCCGCTGCGGCCTTCACCGGGGCTGCCGCGGCGGGGGCTGCGGCAGCCGGCACGCTCCCGGGCGCGGGGGCCGGGGGCTGCGCCGTCTGGGTTTGGGCCTGCTCCTGCTTCTGGGTGTCGACGTTCTGCGCCGCGTAGTACTGGTAGATGAAGACGACGAGGAACGACAGGAGTATCGCCAGAAATGTCCGCGTGTTCGTGCTCATGAATGCCTCCTGGGGCTCGCTTACCGGACCGGGTCGTAGCCGCCGGGATGAAAGGGATGACAGCGCAACAGACGCCGGACGCCGAGCAGGACCCCCCGGAGCGGCCCGTGCAAGCGGATCGCCTGGAGGGTGTACTCGGAGCAGGTCGGGTAAAAGCGGCAGCAGCGCGGCAGGATGGGGGAGACGATGACCTGATACGCCCGGATGAGGGCGATGAACAGTGTCTGGGAAAAATGCCTCAGCATGGTCAGGCTTTCATTTGTCCCGCGAGGACCTTCTCCAGCTCCCTGCAGAGATCCTGGCCTTTCATGAAGGAGAAGTCTTTCCTTGCGACGATCAGGATATCCTGCGAGGCCGGAAGCCTGTGCTTGTTCAAGCGGAAGAACTCCCTCAGGAGCCGCTTCATCCGGTTTCGCCTGACGGCCGTTTTCCCCACCCGCTTGCCGACGACGAGCCCGAGGCGCCGCACGCCCGTTGTGTTCCTGCAGTGAATGACGGTCAGGTACTCCGAATGAACCCGCTTGCCCGACTCGAAAAGGGCCTTGAACTCGCTTCGCCTGCGGATCCTCTCGCTCTTCGTGAGCGTGTACCTGTCCTCGAGGGCTGGGGGGGTTGCTGCGGCTGGGCTCACCCTACCACTCTTTCCGGACCCGGCTCAGACGGTCAGCCTCTTTCTTCCCTTGGCGCGCCTTCTGCTCAGAACCAGCCGCCCACCCTTGGTGGCCATCCTGGCTCGAAATCCGTGGGCCCGCTTGCGCTTGAGATTCGTGATGGTCGTGAGTGTCTTTTTCATGATGTCAGGGTCCTGTCAGGTTAAATGCTAAAGGTGACTCTTAAACCATTATCCCGAATGTTTGTCAAGGGTTAATTGGACGGGAGGTTGCCGCTTGCCTCGGGCCCCCCGGTCCATTATAGTGAGAGAGTATCGAAGCCGGGGCACGAAGCGCCCGGCCATTACAGGGGTTGAGAGTCACGAGTTGAGCGGTCGAAACAACCGGCAACCGGCGGGCGGCGACTACATCGACAGGCGGCCCTTCCGGCTCGTTTCCGATTTCGAGCCCCGGGGCGACCAGCCCCAGGCCATCGAGAAGCTGGCCCGGGGCCTCGAGAGGGGTCACCCGCACCAGGTCCTGCTCGGGATCACCGGCTCGGGCAAGACCTTCACGGTGGCCAACGTCATCCAGGCCGTCCAGCGGCCCGCCCTGGTCATCGCCCACAACAAGACCCTCGCGGCGCAGCTCTACCAGGAATTCCGGTCGCTCTTCCCGGAGAACGCCGTCGAGTACTTCGTCAGCTACTACGACTACTACCAGCCCGAGGCCTACATCCCGACGACGGACACCTACATCGAGAAGGACTCGGCGATCAACGAGGAGATCGACAAGCTGCGCCACTCGGCCACGCGCTCGATCCTGTCGCGCCGCGACGTGATCGTCGTGGCCAGCGTCTCCTGCATCTACGGCATCGGCGCCCCCGAGACCTACCTCGGCATGGCCCTGTCCCTCGAGGAGGGCATGGAGATCCCGCGGGACACGATGCTGCGGCGCCTCGTGGACATCCAGTACGAGCGCAACGACACCGACTTCCATCGCGGCGCCTTCCGGGTCCGCGGCGACGTGGTGGAGATCTTCCCGGCCTACGAGGAGGAGCAGGCCGTCCGCGTCGAGTTCCTCGGCGACCGGATCGAGGCGATCTCCCTGGTGGATCCCCTCCGGGGAAAGAGGCTGGGGAGGCTCCGCAAGACGGACATCTACCCCGGGAGCCACTACGTCACGACGCGGGACACGGTGAAGGCGGCCCTCGCCTCCATCCGGGAAGAGCTGGGCGAGCGGCTCCGGGTTCTTCAGTCGCAGGGCAAGCTCCTCGAGGCCCAGCGGCTCGAGCAGCGCACCCGGTTCGACCTGGAGATGCTCGAGGAGATGGGCTACTGCCAGGGGATCGAGAACTACTCCCGGCACCTCACCGGCCGCAAGCCCGGCGAGCCCCCGCCGACCCTCATGGAGTACCTGCCCGCCGACGCCCTCGTCATCCTCGACGAGAGCCACGTCACCGTGCCGCAGCTCGTCGGCATGTTCCGCGGCGACCGCTCGCGGAAGGAGACCCTCGTTGAATACGGGTTCCGCCTGCCCTCGGCCCTGGACAACCGGCCGCTCATGTTCGAGGAGTTCGAGCGCTTCCCCCAGCAGCGCCTCTACGTCTCGGCCACCCCGGCCGAGTACGAGATCGCGAAGGCCCGCGGCCGCGTGGTGGAGCAGATCGTCCGCCCCACGGGGCTCATGGACCCCGAGATCGTCGTCCGCCCCGTGACCTACCAGGTGGACGACCTGCTGGGCGAGATCCGCAGGCGCGCCGAGCGGGGCGAGCGGGTCCTCGTGACGACCCTCACGAAGCGCATGGCCGAAAACCTCACGGAGTACTATGGGAGCCTGGGCGTGCGGGTCAAGTACATGCACTCCGACGTGCACACCCTGGAGCGGGTCGTCATCATCCGGGACCTGCGCATGGGGAAGTTCGACGTCCTCGTCGGCGTCAACCTCCTGCGCGAGGGGCTCGACATCCCCGAGGTGTCGCTCGTGGCGATCCTGGACGCCGACAAGGAGGGGTTCCTCCGCTCGGAGCGCTCCCTCATCCAGACCAGCGGGCGGGCGTCGCGCAACGTGGCAGGGCAGGTCATCATGTACGCCGACCGCATCACCGACGCCATGCGGGCCTGCATCGACGAGACGGAGCGGCGCCGTGCGATCCAGCGGAAATACAACGAGGCGCACGGGATCACCCCGGAGACGATCCGCAAGTCCCTCGACAGCGTGCTGGCCTCCGTCTACGAGGCCGACTACGTCACGGTGCCCGTGATGGAGCCGAGGGTCGAGTACGTCTCCATCGCGGAGGTCCCGGAGCTGATCGCCAGGCTGCGGGAGGAGATGAAGGCGGCGGCCCGGGACTACGAGTTCGAGCGCGCGGCCGAGCTTCGCGACCGCATCCGAAAGCTCACCGAGCTGGAGATCGGGTTCGGGGGCGAGCCGACCGGCGATGAGACGGAGCCCGGCGAGAGGCCGGTGAGAAACGCAAACCGCAGCGTCAAGCGAGGAGAAGGCAAGAGGGTGAGAAGGTAACGGGGTGAGGGGCGCGGCTTGACATCCGCCGTCCTGTTTTTTCCCGGAGCCCGAGACCTTGGGGCGGCAGCCATGGAAACGGAAGAGAAAGACAGCGCCCGAACGGACGTGAAGGAGGCGCTTGACCAAAAGGTCGGGGCCATCCCCCCCCGGCCCGGCGTCTACCTCATGAAGGACGGCAAGGGCGAGGTCATCTACGTCGGCAAGGCAAAGAATCTCCGGAACCGCATCCGCAATTACTTCCAGGGGACCGACACCCGCGCGATGGTGCCGTTTCTCGTCTCCCGCGTCCGGGACCTGGACTTCATCGTCACCCACACCGAGAAGGAGGCCCTCCTCCTCGAGAACACCCTCATCAAGGAGCACCGGCCCCGCTACAACGTCATCTTCCGCGACGACAAGACGTACTACAGCCTGCGCCTCGACGCGCGGCAGGAGTTCCCCGCCTTCCAGCTCGTGCGCAAGACGAAGAAGGACGGGGCCCGCTACTTCGGCCCCTACCCCTCGGGGCTCGCGGCCAGGGAGACGCTGAAATACCTCCACCGCCTCTTCCCCCTGAGGACCTGCAAGGACCGGGAACTCAGGGGCCGCCGGCGCCCCTGCATCGAGTACGAGATGCGCAACTGCGCCGGCCCCTGCGTGGGGCTCGTCCGGAAGGAGCAATACCGGAAGTTCATCGACGACGCCGTTCTCTTCCTCGAGGGCCGGGGGTCGAAGCTGCTCGACCTGCTCAGGCAGAGGATGGCCGAGGCGGCGGAGAACCTCGAGTTCGAGGAGGCCGCGCGGCTGCGCGACCAGATCGCGGCCATCGAGGCGACGGTGGAAAAGCAGCGGATGGTCTCGGCCGACTTCAAGGACCAGGATGTCTTCGGGCTGTACCGGGAGGACGACCAGGTCCAGGTCTGCATCCTGCGCATCCGCGAGGGCAAGACCCTGGGCACGAAGAAGTTTGCCCCCGTCCGGACGGCGGCGGCCGACGCCGAGGTCCTCTCGTCGCTCCTCGGGCAGTATTACGACGGGGAGCTCTTCATCCCCGCGGAGGTCGTCATCCCCACGGAGATCGAGGGCGGCGACGTCCTGGCCGAGTGGCTCTCGGAGAAGCGGGGGAAGAAGGTCGAGCTCATCGTGCCGCGCCGGGGGCCGCGGCGGGACCTGGCCGCGCTCGCGCGGCAGAACGCCGAGGATTCATTCAAGGCCGAGCGGGCCGCCCGCATGGACGAGGAGACGGCCCTGGCCCTGCTGCGCGACAAGCTGCACCTGCGCAGGCTGCCCCGGCGGATCGAGGGCGTCGACATCTCGAACCTCGGCGGCGAGCTGCCCGTGGGGGCGCTCGTGTCCTTCTCGGACGGCAGACCCGACAAGTCGGGCTACCGGCTCTACCACGTCCGGGGCGTCGAGGGGCCCGACGACTACGCGGGCATGCACGAGGTCCTGAAGCGGCGCTTCGAGAGCCGGGAGGACCTGCCCGACCTGCTGATGGTCGACGGCGGCCGGGGGCAGGTGGGCATGGCCGTCAAGGTCCTGCGCGAGCTCGGGATCGGGGATCTCGACGTGATCGGCCTGGCCAAGGGGTCGCCGCAGGCCGGCGATGCGGGCGGCGCGCGCCGCCGGCCCTCCCTGAAGGAGCAGGATCACGTCTACCTCGCGGGTCGAAAGGATCCCGTCTACCTCGCGAAACACCCTGCGGCGCTGCTGCTCCTGCAGCGCATCCGCGACGAGGCGCACCGGTTCGCCATCACGCATCACCGCCGGAGGCTGGAGAAGCGCAACGCGCTCTCCGTGCTGGACGGCATCCCGGGCGTGGGGGCTGCGAGGAAAAGGGCCCTCCTGCGGCACTTCGGCGACGTGGACGCGCTGCGGCGGGCGGGGACCGGGGACCTCATGAGAGTCCCGGGGATCACCGCGAAGCTGGCCGGGGCGATCCTTCGTCATCTCAACCCCCCGGACCGGAGCTGAACAGGGCGGGCGCGCGCCATGGATTTCTTGACCGTGTTGCTGATCGCGATCGGGCTCGGCGTCGATGCCCTGAGCGTGGCCGTCGCCACGGGGGTCCTGCTCGTGAACCCTCCCCGGGCGGCCGTCTGGCGCATGTCCGCCGCCTTCGGCCTCTTCCAGTCTGCCATGCCCCTGCTCGGGTGGTCCGCCGGCCGCGCCGTTGCGGAGCTCATCGAGGCCTACGATCACTGGGTGGCCTTCGCGCTGCTGCTCTTCGTGGGCGGGAAGATGATCGTCGAGGCCTTCCGGGAAGACGGGGCGGGCGGGGTCCCGGGGGCGGACCCCACCCGCGGGTGGACCCTGCTGATGCTGGCCGTCGCCACCAGCATCGACGCCCTGGCCGTGGGCCTGAGCCTCGCCCTGGTCGGGGGGGCGATCCTGTACCCGAGCGCCGTGATCGGGGTCACGGCCTTCGCGATGACGTGGGCGGGGATGGTGTTCGGCGGGAGGATCGGGACCTGGCTCGGCCGGAAAGTGGAGATTGCCGGGGGGCTCATCCTCATCGGGATCGGGGTCAAGATCCTGTGGGAGCACCTGTAGCCGGGCGCCCCCGGCAACCGGGAGAGCCTGCAGAAGGCCCTTGCGCAGCCCATTCTGTGCCCGATACAATGAACTGGCATCCGTCGAGGAGGTGCACATCATGGCGCAGCGGAGGAAAGCCGAACGGATACGGGCGGGACCGAAGGCGAAGGGCGATCGGGGGGCATCCGCCGCCGAACCCCGCGGGGCCATGAAGCGGCTCATGCTCGAGCTCAAGCAGGCCGAGGAGAAGTACCGCAACATCATCGAAAACATCGGCGTCGGCGTGGCCATGATCGACCCGCAGATGCGGATCCTCACCCTGAACCGCCAGATGCGGGAATGGTTCCCCGGCGTGGACCCGGCTGCCGCGCCCCTGTGCTACCAATCGTTCAACGACCCGCCGGCAAACGACGTCTGCCCCTACTGTCCCACCATTCGCACGCTCAGGGACGGCCGTGTCCACGAGGCCGTCACCGACACGCCGTCGGGAGAAACCGTCAGGCACTACCGAATCATCGCGACGCCCGTTACGGACGAGAGGGGCCGGGTCGTGGCGGCGATCGAGATGGTCGAGGACATCACCGAACGCAGGCGGGCGGCGGAGGCCCTGCGCGTGAGCGAGCAGCGCCACCGTTCCTACATCGAGTTGACCGGGCAGCTGGGCTGGACGACCAATGCCGCCGGGGAACTGGTCGAGGATCTCCCCGCGTGGAGGGCCTTCACGGGTCAGAGCGAGGAGGAAATCAAGGGTGCGGGATGGGCAAATGCGATTCACCCGGATGACCGGGAGCGTGCCCTGGAGGAATGGCGCAAGGCCGTCGCAGCCAAGAGCGCCTACGAGGTCGAGTACCGGGTACGCAGAAAGGATGGGGTGTACCGGCACTGGCTGGTCCGCGGCGTCCCCCTCTTCGAGGATGACGGGAGCATCCGCGAGTGGGTCGGCACCTCGATCGACATCACGGACATGAAGCGCGTGGAGGATGAGCTCAAGAGATCGGAAGGCATGTACCGCACGATCTTCGAGACGACACCGGCGGCGATGATGATCGTCGAGGAGGACACGACCATATCCATGGTCAACAGGGAGTTCACGGCGCAAACGGGCTACGAGGCCGGCGAGATCGAGGGGAAGAAAAGCTGGACGGAACTCATCCGGAAAGAGGATCTGGACCGTGTGATGGGGTATCACCGCCTGCGCAGGCTCGACCCGGATGCGGCGCCGAGGAACTACGAGTTTCGATACACGGACAGGCAAGGGCGCATCCGGGACGTCTACGCGACGGTCGCCATGATGCCGGGGACGAAGAAAACGGTGCTGTCCTTCCTGGACATCACGGACAGAAAGCGGGACGAGGAAACCCTCAGGACGATGGCCGAGGAGCTGAAGTCCAAGACCCATGCCCTGGAGGAGATGAATGCAGCGCTGCGCGTGCTGCTCAAGCAAAGGGAAGAGGACAAGACGGACCTGGAAAAAAGAATCCTTGCCAGCGTCAAGGAGCTTGTCATCCCGCACCTCAGGGAGCTGAAAAAGAGCCTGTCCGGTCAGAAGGACCTGACCCGCCTCCAGATCCTGGAATCGAACCTGCAGGGCATCATGTCCCCCTTTGCGCAGAAGCTGTCCATGCAGTTCCTGAATCTCACGCAGAAGGAAATCCAGGTGGCCAATCTCATCAAGGAGGGCAAGACGACAAAGGAAATCGCACAGTTCATGGACCTGTCAAAGTTTGCCATCGACACGCACAGGGCCCACCTGAGAAGAAAACTGGGCCTGACCAACAAGAGAGTCAATCTCAGGACTTACCTTTCCTCCTTTTTGAAATAGTGTTTTTGCACACTATTCAACCATTATTTTTTCAATATTGCCATCCGGACAATTATGCTTGAGAGAGCAAATGGGCATAAGGAGACGCACGAACACGATTCGGTAACCGGCGTTTTCGCGCATCCGCCAGCATCTGTTCAGCACATCGACGACCGGAAACAAGCCCTCGAAACCCTGACCTGAAAGGAGTTTTCCCATGTCCCGGCATGCGTATCGGGCCGATGTGCCCCTGCCCCGAGCGGAAGGCTTGAGTCGGATCCGAACCAAATCAGTGCCCCTGGGCAAACCGAACGGCTCCGGGGGAACGGAGCCCCCGAGAATATACATGTGGGCCGGGTCGGAAGGTCTTTTCATCTCGGCGGATCTGCGTGACCTCGGCCTCGAGGATCTCCGGATTCGTGCGCAGGGCATGAGCTTGATCTTCGACGGGACTCTCCGCCCGGAGTTGCCGAATGCGGAGGGGGGGACCCACCGGGCGAAAAAGGCCCCGGCGGCATTCTCCCACGTACTGGAACTGCCGTACGAGGTCAACGGCGATGATATCGATGTGCAAAACGAGAATGGGCTGGTCTCGATCGTCCTGAAGAGGAGGGATTCCGGGCGGCAGAACAGCCGCGCCGCGCAGTCGTCCTTCAGGGCATCGATTAGGCGCTTTTTCGGGGAAAACGAAAGCACTCCCCGCAGCCTCAAGGACGAGATTGCGATGCTGGAGACCATCGAGAGGTATCTTGCATTTCAATCCGTCAAGGGCACGGCCCGATAAAGGAGGATGACCCCATGGCACCCTCTGTCCATGAAGCCGCCCGACAGCCCGGGCGACAGTCCGGGGAAAGGGAACGCCGGGAAACCCGCTTCGAGCGCTCCCCGTGGATCCACGTGACCCGAAGTGAGAGGGATGACCCGCGGGTGACCATGTGGGACGGGGTCAAGGCCATCGTCATCGCCCTGTCGTTTACCTACGGCGATCCCGGGGACATCCAGATTTCCATCGTGGAGGACTGCCTCCTGATGAGGGGCACGGCGGGGAACAACGCCGTCAGTCGAACCATAGAGCTTCCCTGCCCGGTCGAGACCCGTCCGATCCGAATCGACGACAAGGGGACGATCTACTTCCTCCTGCGGAAAAAGGTAAACACCCCTTGATCGTCTTGCGCTGTGCGGGGGGAAGCCGGCACCCCGTCATCCGGTGCGTTTCGTCCGTGTGCTGCATTCCGCCCCCCCCACATGCCCGGTGTTCTCTTCGCCGCCGTGCCGTTCCGTGTCTTCATGGCCCGCTCTCTTTGGCCCGCGAATACCCGGTCGCAGCCGGGCGTCATTGCGGGAGGTCGAAGATGGTTCCTTCTGAATCGTCGGCTGCGGAAAGGAGTCCGGATCATGAAAATGACATCCCATCAGATCGAACAGTGGCTTCGCAGAAATCGAAGAAGAATGATCAAGTGCCCCTACCAGCCGGGGGATCTGAGAATTACTCTCTGGGGCTGCAGGCAGCGCAAGCTGCAGGCAAGAAGAGAGGATTTTTCGGACCTGATGAAGGGAGACTATTTCGATTACGTCTACAAGAGCAACCTGTTGCGGTGCCGCGATTGTCCGATTCCCGAGGCGTACCGGCATCGGGGTAACCGCACAGGCTCAGTCACCGCCGCGTAATCCGCCGCCCGATGAGCGCCCGGCAGCCGGCAGGGTGCAAGCAGCGGCCGGCAAGCGCTCAGCCCCGCCATGCGCGGGCGGCGTGACGGCCCCGGGGCGTCAAATCGGCGCCCGGGTATTGTCTTGGGAAGAAGCGAGGAGGTGAACCATGTTCCAGCCGAAAACCATCCTGGTGCCCACAGATTTCTCCGTTTATTCGGAGAGGGCCTTCCGCAAGGCCCTCGATCTCTCGAAGGCCTACTCGGCGAAGCTCGCCGTCCTCCACGTCGTCAGGGTGCTGCCGCTGAACGTCGGCGAATACTGGCTCGAGGAAACGACGATCAAGCGCGTGCAGGCCGACCTCGAGAGGGCCTCGAGAGACGAGGTCGTGAAGTTCATCGGAAAGTTCCCCGAGGCCAAGGGCCTCTCCGTCGAGGCCAGCGTCCGAAGCGGCGTCCCCTACGAGCAGATCGTGCAGGACGCGGCGGACCGGGGCGTTGACCTCATCGTCATGGCCCCGCGAGGCAAGGCGGGGATCAAGGAGCATCTCCTGGGGGGCACGGCGGACAGGGTCATCCGTCATGCGGCCTGCGACGTGCTGATCGTCCGTGGCCGTGATTAGCGCAGGGTGTCAGCGTCAGGTGCTCCGCACCCCTACTGGATCTCCCCGATCGCCCGGGCGATGTCGGCCGGACCCTTGACCACCTTTTTCCGGCCGCTGTCGAGGATCACTGCGGTGGGCGTCGAGCGGACCTTGTCCTCGGTGAGGTAGCCCGTCAGGAAGCTGAAGGTCGGGGTCGGGTCGAAGACCTTGAACTTGATGCCGCTTTTCTTCAGGTGTTCCTCCAGCTTCTCCCGCTCGGTGATGTTGAGCGCTGCGGCCTGGAAGAGGGCATGGCGCGCCTTGTTGGCGTAGTCGATGTCCTTCTTCTCGTTGAGCGCATAGAGGAAGTAGCGGGCATAGAGCGTCGTGTGCTGGTGCACCGGCGTGTCGACGAAGGTCACCCGGATGGCGTTCTTCTTCACGAGATCCGCGATGGGCTGGGCGATCTCCGGGTCGAGCCTCGAGCAGGGGCCGCAGAAGTAGTCGCTGTAGAGCCGCACGTGGACCCGTCCGTTCCCGAAGACGGGTTTTACGGGCTCCGCCGCGTACGCGGGCGTCGCGGACCCTTCGAAGAAGACGATGAAGGTGAGCAGCCCCAAGGCGGCGAAGATTCCCACCATCCTGCGCTTCGACCAGTCGAGGTTGATCGCGAAGAGCAGCAGCAGGACCGCCCCGAAGGTCAGGCAGTAGGGGCAGAAGACGTCGTTTTGCACCTGGAAGCCGATGAGAAAGGCCTCCGCCCCGACGCCGGCCGACAGCAGGAAGAGCCGGTAATCCGCGAGGCCGAGGAGACTGAGCACGATGAGCGTCCCCATGAAGAGGACCCCCATGATCTTGAGGTCGATCCCGAGGAGTGAGCCCTGCAGGTACGAGCACGAGTCCCCGCAGTAGGCGTAGACGAACACCAGCGCGATCCCGGCGAGGGACAGCAGGATATTGAGCTTCTCTTTTCCGGTGAGGGTCGTTTTCATGACCATGCTTTTGTTCAAGATTCGTACCATTTTCACTTCTTGCGCAACGTGACCTGGAAGAGTTTCCGCGGGAGCGAACCCTCCTCGAACTCCTCGATGCCGAGGATGTCGAACCCCTCGGCCAGGCTCTCGACCATGGCCCTGTCGAAATAGTGTACGACAAAACCGTTCATCTCGTAAAGGTCCTCGCCGAGATGGGTTCCCTGGCCGTAGTGGGCGTCCCCCTTGTGGCGGACCGTGTAGATGTTCAGTCCCCCCGGTTTGAGGACACGGCGGACCTCCCCGTTGAGAAACCCGATCTCCGCCCGGCTGAAGGCCATGCAGTACAGCATGTGGGAGAAGCAGCCGTCGATCGAGGCATCCTCGAAAGGAAGCGGTTTGCGGAGGTCGTGAAAGACGGGTGCGATCATCTCGCCCAGGTCGGTCTTGACGCCCTTGTCGATGATTCCCCAGAGCCCGCTTTCGCTGTAATCCAGTGCATAGACCCGCAGCCCCAGGCCCGCGAAGTAAAGGGTGTCCCGTCCCTGCCCGGCGCCCAGCTCCAGCAGGAGGCTGCAGCCCCCTTCCAGGTAGCGTTCCGCCGCCCTTCGGGCCGCGCCGCTCGGCTCTTCGCCGAAGAAATCCATCACGGCCGCGTAGGCCCGGTCCCAATGCCTTTGCTGACGGTCCAGTTCGTCCTTCAGCATGTCCCGCTTTCCTGTTCGGCCGGATGCGAAGGCCGGCAAGGAGAAGATGGCGTTTTTTCTGAACTGCTTCCGTGAAAAAGTCAAATGAATTCGAGAACGCCTCGAGGGGATCGGGTTCAAGCGGGTCTTGCGGTCAGAAAAAAAGATCACCCGGCAGAGGGGGCCGGGTGATCCTGCAAAGGGGGAAGTGCCTGTGAAGAAGGTCTCGCGTTTACGGTTATTTTATCGCATGCCGCCCATGCCGTAGCCCATGCCGGACCCCATCTTGGGACCCGCACCGGGGCCTTTGCCCGGGCCCATGCCCTTGCCGGCACCCGGCCCGGGGCCGAAGCAGCGCCCGATCGCCCGGTTCTGCTTCAGCAGTTCCTGCTGCTCCGGGGTGAGCACCTTGTAGACGGACCAGCGGTAATCGGCTTTCTTGTCGTCGATCTGGTCGCGCAGCGCCCGCACTTCCTTTTCCGTTGCGCGGATCTTCGCCTCGTCAGGGCTCTTCTCGAGCCACAGGATTCTGAGATCACCCCTCTTGCTGTGCATCTTGTCCTCGAGGGGCTTGATCTCCTTCAGGTGCGCGGTCCGCAGGTCGGCGATCTTCGTTTTCTGCTCTGCCGTGAGGTTCAGGCCCTGCACGCCCGAAAGGTCATTGCCGTTGCAGAAGCCGTATCCGCGGCCTTTACCACCCCTCGCGTCGGCGGGCATCACGAAGGCCGTCACGAGAAGAAGGGCTGTGAGAACGATCATCATCTTTTTCATGGTCTCAATCTCCTTTGAAGTTGTTTTCTTGCCCAGACCATAGGGCAACGATCGTGCCATCTGAATCATTTATTTATAAGATGCCGAATTCGCATATATTTTTCGTGTATTCATCCGTTCTGCCGCTCGGAGTGCGATAAAAAAGTGGATAATATGTATCCATAAAGTGTATACAGGAGTGAAGAAAGTATTCAGGGAATGTTCGATGTGCGGAGCGAGAGGTTCCCGGATGCATGGGCGGGTTGAGCCTTTGATTCCTCCTGAGCTTCTTGAATTCTCAACTCGCGAACTTCATGGACAATGACAAAGAGTTTTGCATGACGGTAGCCTGTGAGAACCGCTGAGCGAAAAAGGCTGTGGCTCCTCGTGCCCCCCTGGGTGATTCTCGGTGCCGTGGCGCTCCTGGTCCCTCTGTTTGCCTTTCTCACCTGGGAGAATGTCACCCGTCACAGGGACATGAGCACGAGGCTTCTCCTGGAGAAGGGCGAGGCCATCATCCGCTCCTTCGAGGCGGGGGCGAGGGCCGGCGAGGGGATGCGGTGGGGCAGCTTCCAGCTGCAGAAGCTCCTCATCGAGACGGCCCAGCAGCCGGGCGTGGAGTACTTCACCATCACCGACACGAAGGGCCGGATCCTCGCGGACAGCGATCCCGGCGTGATCGGCGAGGTGTATGAAACGGGCCTGGATCTGACGGCCCTTGCCCGCGAGGGCCATGCGCAGTGGCGGATCATCGAGGGGGCCGACGGGGCAAGCACCTTCGAGGTCTATCGCCGGTTTGCGCCCCGGGAGGAGCCGTTTGCGGGCTTCAGCGGCCAGAGGCAGGGCGCCGCCTACGTGATCTTCGTGGGCCTCGACAGGACGCCCGTGCAGGAGGCCCACGCCCAGGACACCCGCAACACGGTCATCACGGCCTCGGTGCTCCTGCTGATCAGCGTGGCCGGGATCGTCTCCCTTCTCCTTGCCCTGGGCTACCGGTCTGTCCGGGCCTCGCTGACCCGGGTCAAGGCCCTCTCCGACAGCCTCGTGGCGCACATGCCCGTCGGGCTCGTAGCCGTCGATCCCGACGGGAGGGTGGCGGTGTTCAACGACACGGCGGAAAGACTGTTCGGGCGGCCGTCGGCAGAGGCGCTCGGCAGGCCCGCCGCGGAAATCCTTCCCCCTGCGTGCCTCGAGATCCTGGGGGGCCTGGTCCCGGAGCGGCCGATCGTCGAGAGGGAGTTCGCGTGCACGGTCCGCGAAGGAAGGACGGTGCCCCTGGAGGTGATCGCGGCGGTCCTGAAGGATGACGAGGGGGTGCCGATCGGCCGCATCGCCCTTCTCCGTGATCTCTCTGAGCTTCAGCGGCTGCGCGACGAGGTGGAGCGAAGCCGGCGGCTTGCCGCCGTCGGGAGCCTCGCCGCGGGGGTGGCCCACGAGATCCGCAACCCGCTCAGTTCCATCAAGGGCTTTGCCACCTACTTCCGCCAGCGGTACGGCGGGGTGCCCGACGACGTGAAGATGGCGGATATCATGATCCAGGAGGTGGACCGCCTCAACCGGGTCATCACCGAGCTTCTCGAATTCTCGCGCCCCGTGGAGCTGAGGCGCAAGGCGACCGACGCGGCCGGCCTCGTCCGGCAGGCGGCGGACACGATCGAGAGGCAGGCGCGCGAGAAGGGGATCGCCGTGCGGATAGAGGCCGCCCCGGGCTTGCCGCCCGTCCTCGTTGACCCGGACCGCATGACGCAGGTGTTCCTCAATCTCTTCCTCAACGCCTTGGCCGCCATGGAACAGGGAGGCGTCCTCTCGGTCGGCCTGGCCCTGCAGGACGGCCGAACCCTCCGCATCACCGTCGGCGACACCGGGACGGGCATCCGGAAGGAGGACCTCGGGCGGGTCTTCGACCCCTACTTCACGACGAAGCCCTCGGGGACGGGGCTGGGGCTTGCCATCGTGCACCGGATCGTCGAGTCCCACGGCGGCGAGATCAGCCTGGAAAGCGAGCCCGGCAGGGGGACGGTCTTCACGATCCTGCTGCCCGCCGGGACGGCCGGGAAGGAGCAGACATGAACGCCAAGAATGTGATCCTCGTCGTCGACGACGACTATGCCCACCGGACGATGCTGAAGGCCCTGCTGAGCGGCTGGGGCTACGAGGTCCGAGAGGCCGACGACGGCGCCGCGGCCGTCGAGTCGGTCGGGAAGGAGCCCCTCGACCTGGTCCTCATGGACATTCGCATGGTGCGCGTCTCGGGCATCGAGGCCCTCGAGGCCATCCGCCGCTTCAACCCAGCCCTGCCCGTGATCCTCATGACGGCATATGCCTCCGTGGAGACGGCCGTCGAGGCGCTCAAGAAGGGGGCCTACGACTACCTGACGAAGCCCCTGGACTTCGACGAGCTGCGCCTCTCCCTGGAGCGTGCCCTGGAGCACACGCACCTGCGGGAGGAGAACCGCCTGCTGCGCGAGAGCCTCGGGGCCCGCTTCGACCGCGGGAACCTGATCGGCCGCAGCGCGGCCATGACCCGGCTGCTGGACCTGGTGGCCCAGGTGGCCCCGTCGGAGGCGACGGTGCTGATCTCGGGGGAATCGGGCACGGGCAAGGAGATGATCGCCGGGGCCATCCACGCCAACAGCCCCCGCAGCAGGGGGCCCTTCATCCGCATCAACTGCGCCGCCATCACGGAGACGCTGCTGGAGTCGGAGCTCTTCGGCCACGAGAAAGGCGCCTTCACCGGCGCCGACCGGCGCAAGGAGGGCAAGTTCCGGCAGGCCGACGGGGGGACGATCTTCCTCGACGAGGTGAGCGAGATGTCGCTGGGGATGCAGGTGAAACTCCTGCGGGTCCTGCAGGAGCGGGAGTTCACCCGCGTGGGTGGCGAGGACCTCATCCGGGTCGACGTGCGCGTGCTTGCCGCCACGAACCGCGACCTGCTGAAGTTCGTCGCGGAAGGCCGGTTCCGCGAAGACCTCTTCTACCGCCTCAACGTGGTGAACCTGCGCGTTCCCGCCCTGAGGGAGCGCAGGGAGGACATCCCGCTTCTGGCCCAGCACTTCCTGAAGCTCTTTGCGGAGAAGAACCGCAAGCCGCTCCAGGGGTTCACCCCGCGCGCCATGGACCGCCTGCTGCGCTACCCTTGGCCGGGCAACGTGCGGGAACTGATGAACACGATTGAGCGCGGGGTTGTGCTTTGCCGGGCCGACATCCTGGACGAGCAGGACGTGGCGCCCGTGCTCGAGGCGGAGACCGTGCCCGCGGCCGCCGGGCAGGCGGCCGATGCCCCGGCCGTCACGGACGCATCCCTGGAAGCCCTGGAGAAGGCTGCGGTCCTCAGGACCCTCGAGGAGACGGGGGGCAACAAGAGCGAGGCCGCCCGCCGCCTGGGCATCACCCGCCGCACGCTGCACCTGAAGCTGAAGAAATACGGTCTGATGTAGAATCGGGGGCTGCGCTCTTCTGTGCTTGCCCGTTTTCAATCACGATTCGGGCAGGGGAGGGCGGAGGGTTTCTTATCAGCCGCACTGCGGAGCATCGTCCGCTGGTGCCGTTTGCTCAGCGGGATCGAAGCCTCATCTGCGGGCTACCACAAGCGGCATGAGTGCAAACACCGCGAGCATGGCAAAGTAAACGGCGCCGGCCACCGGATCGCGGGCCGCAAAGTACTCGCCTATCGACAGGCCGCGAAGCCACAGGACGATCGTGAATTCAACGGTCAGCAAGAGACAGAGAGCAATCATGCCCATCCCGAGTCTGCTGGACGTATGGGACGGCAAGGCAAGCCGCCGGACCACCCATCGGGCCGAGGCGATGATTACGATCAGCATCAGGGGGGCTTCCATCAGTTCGGCCGTTCTCTCGCCGAATTGCGGCAGAAGCCACAGGATGCGGACCGTCCCGAGAACAAAACCCGCACCGAACGCGAGCGCAAAGTAGAGAACGCCCGCCTTGAGAATCTGCACGATTGCTTTCCCTCAAGGTGATTTTGGCTTGAAATGTAGCACAAAGGATGAAAACTGGAAATCAAGACCTTAGGGAAAAAGGAATGCGAGACGCACACCGCGTTCTGTCAACATGAGAAAACCCCGACCGCATGCGGTCGGGGTTTTCCAGGATCCGTCCGTATCAGGACGGCCCCTGTTTCCTGCTGAATGTTTCCCCTTGCCGAACCCTGGATCCGGGTTTACGCCTTGCTCACCCGGCAGGGCAGCCCCTTGAGGTTCGGCGTCCCGTATTCCCTGCCGAGCTTGCCCACCGACGTGAGCATGTTGAAGTTGGCCGACTGCCAGTCGTACTGGGTCTCGGGGCTTGCCTCGGGGAACCACCAGCCGTGGGCTGCGCAGAGCACCCGCGGGTCGAGGGCATCCGTGAGATAGGCCCTCTGCGTGATCTTCCCGTAGGGGGTCTCGATGAGAACGCTGTCGCCCTCGGCGATGCCGTACTTCGCGGCCGTCTCCGGGTGGATCTCCAGCCTCGGGTCGGGGTTCATCTTGCGCAGCTTCTCGACCCACCGGTACGAGGAGTGCAGGTAGTAGCGGCTCTTGGCGCTCGTGAGCACCAGGGGGTATGCCGGGTCCTCCGCCTCGGGGAGCCCCCTGTACGTGGGAAGCGCCGAGAGCTTGAACTTCTCCGCCGTGCTGAGGCGCAGCTCGACCTTGGTCGTCGGCGTGGAGAATCCCTTCTCCTCGTATTTCTTGAACCGCTCGGGCCCCTTCAGGTAGCCCTTCTCGCAGAACTGCGCGTAGGTGAGGCCCGCGGGCTTCACGACGTCCTCGGCGAACTCGTTGAAGTCCTCCTTCCAGAGCTCCTTCGGCGTCATGCGCTTGCCCAGCTCGTTCATGATCTTGATGTCGGGCCAGCACTCCTCCGGCGGCTCCACCACCTTGGGCCGCGCCAGGATGTAGCCGTGGCCGATCCCGATGTGGCCGATGTCGTTGAACTCGAACTGCGTCGCGGCGGGCAGCACCACGTCGGCCAGGGCCGCCGTGGGGGTCATGAAGATCTCGGCGACGGCGAGGAAGTCGAGCTTCATGAAGGCCTCGTAGGTGAGCCGGCTGTCGGCGTAGGACAGCATGGGGTTGCAGCACATCATGTAGGCGCCGCGGATGGGGTAGGGCTTGTCCTCCAGGATCGCCTTCCGGAAGAAGGCCGGCGCGTTGGTCATCAGCCGCGGGATGACGCCGTGGGCATTCGCGATCATCTCCTTGCGCTTGTCGGGGATGAGGTCGGCGCGCACCAGGGGCGCGAGCCCCAGCATCTTCGGGTCCCGGGGGTCCACGTTCCCGCCCGGGACGTCGAGGTTGCCCGTGATCGCCATGAGGCAGATGAGGGCGCGCGTCGTCTCGAAGGTTTGGGTGACGTGCTCGATGGGGTTGCCCCACTGGATGGCGGCGGGTTTGGCCGCGGCGTAGGCCCGGGCGGCCTGGCGGATGGTGTCGGCCGGCACCCAGGTGATCTCGGAGACCTTCTCGGGCGGCCAGTCTTTCACGTGGGCCGCGAGCTCGTCGAAGCCATGGGTCCACTTCTCGACGAACTCCCTGTCGTAGAGGCCCTCCCCGATGATGACGTGGAGGAAGCCCAGGGCAAGCGCCGCGTCCGTCCCGGGCCGCAGCTGGAGCCAGTGCTTTGCCTTCCTCGCGAGGTCGATGCGCCGGGGGTCGATGACGATGATCTCGGTGCCGTCCTTGATCTGCTTCATGAGCATGCTGCAGATCTCGCCCTCCTCGTTGGTGGAGGTGATGTTGCTGCCCCAGAGCACGACGAGCCTGCTCGGGTAGTGCAGGTCCGCCACGGGGTAGAACCCGCAGGTGTGCACGCCCGTGATCTCCCGGGGCGCGTGGCAGACGTCCTGGGAGGCGATCACGTTGGGGGAGCCGAAAATGTTCGCGAGTCGGATCTGGATGAAGTGGTCGAGACCCTTGGGCATCCCCACGCCGAAGGCGACACCCTTGGCGCCGTACTGTTCCTTGACCTTGAGTAGACCCTGGGCGACGGTGTCCAGGGCCTCGTCCCAGGAGATGCGCGTCCACTTCCCCTCGCCCCGCTTGCCGGCCCGCTTCAGGGGGTGGCGCAGCCGGTCCGGGTGGTTGAGCTTGTCCGCCGAGGCGAGCCCCTTGATGCAGGTATAGCCCTTGCTCAGGAACCCCGTCGGGTCCCCCTTGATCTTCACGATCTTGTTGTCCTGGACCCCCACGAGAAGCGTGCAGCCCCCGTGATCCATGCGCGCGCAGTGCGTCCTGACCCATCGGATGTCTTCTGCCATCGGTCCTCTCCTTGATCCGTTCACCTCGCGGAGGGCATCCCGGGCCCGCCGCGGACAGGCGCACCATACACCATTTGCCCGAGGGCTGCAAAACCTTATTTGACTGCGGTCCGGCGGGGCTTGAAGGCGCAGCGGACGAGTTCCGCCGTGTGGCATGGATTATGCTAATCCCTGTCTTCGGTTTCAATCGTGTCACATCTTTGACGTGAAAACGACTGTACGCGCATCCCCCGCAGCTTGGTGCGGGGTATATCAACGGACAAACCCATTCCTGATTCCCGGCACCTCGGTGCGAGGAATTTGAAATGCCAATTTCCCACAGGGAGGTAGATCGATGCAAAGAGTCCTGATTTGTGCGTTGTCGCTGTGTTTCGTGTTCGGACTGGCGTTTGCGCCGGGTGCCGCGGCGTCCCAGAAGGACGCGAAGGCCCTCGTCGAAAAGGCCGCCGCCTTCGTGAAGGCCAACGGCAAGGACGCGGCCATTAAGGAGATCAACAAGGCCAAGGGGCAGTTCGACAAGGGCGAGCTCTACGTCTTTGCCTACGACATGAGCGCAACGATCGTCGCCCACCCCAAGAACCCGAAACTCATCGGGAAGAACCTCATGGACGTCCCGGACACGGACGGCAAGCTCTTCCGCAAGGAGATCGTGGAGACGGCCAAGACGAAGGGCTCCGGCTGGGTGGACTACAAGTACCTCAACCCCGAGACCAAGAAGGTCGAGGCCAAGACGACGTACGTCCTCAAGGCGGGGGACATCATCCTCTGCTGCGGGACCTACAAGTAGGAATCCGGATGCCGGCAGGGCATGACCCCTGCCGGCTTTTTCCGCCCGATCAGGTGAAAGGATCTGCGGGATGAAGAAACTGATTTCGAACCTGTCCATGACGAAGAAATTGCTCGCCCCGCCCCTCGTCGTCCTGGTCTCGATGGTCGTGCTCGTGGCCATGGCATACGTGGGGTTCTCGAGCCAGTCCTCGGCGATCGACGACCTCTACAACAACCGTTTTGTCGGCTACCAGAGCTGTGCGCGGATCATCAACGACGTCAACGTCGTCCACAAGAATCTCTACAAGATCGTCAGCCTCGCCGGGTCCAACGCCGACGAGAAGATCATCGACGCCCTGGTGAAGGAACAGCTGAAGACCCTCGCCGAGACGCAGCAGTTCGCCGAGGGGCTTGCGAAGCAGGAAAACCTGACGCCCGAGGAAAAGAAGCTCCTCGAGACGGCCCTGGGCCACTTCAAGCCCTACCGGGAGCAGGCCGTCAAGGTCCTCGACATGGCCATGGCGGACTACAGCGTCGCCCTGACCTTCATGGGCCCCGTCGACGGGAAGTTCCAGGCCGTCTACAAGGCCCTCTCGGAGCTTCAGGCCCTGGAGGACCGCCTCGGCAAGGAAAATCACGGCGCCTCGAAGGCCGGCTTCAGCGCCATGTTGCGGAACTTCATCCTCGTGGCCGCCGTCGTGGTCGTCTTTTCCGTCACGGTGAGCCTGCTCATCACGCGGATGATCTCGAAGCGCCTGACGGAAACGATGGAAGTCCTGCAGCACGTCGCCGAGGGGGACCTGACCCACGAGGTCGCATCGGCGTCGACGGACGAGCTCGGACAGCTTGCGCAGTCGGTCAACACCATGCGCGTGAAGATGGGCGAGGCCGTGGGCCACTCGAAGGAAATCGCCCAGAACCTCTCCGAGTCGGCCTCCGAGCAGGCCGCCACCCTCGAGGAGACGGCGGCTTCCCTGGACGAGCTGGAGTCGATGACGCGGCAGAACGCCGGCAACACGGAAGAGGCCAACCGGCTCATGAGCGCGGCCAACGAGATCATGGAGAAGGCCAACCGGTCCATGGCGCAGCTGGCCGCGTCGACGCAGCAGATCGCCGAGGCGAGCCGGCAGACCCAGAACATCGTCAAGAGCATCGACGAGATCGCCTTCCAGACGAACCTCCTGGCCCTCAACGCCGCCGTCGAGGCCGCCCGCGCCGGGGAGGCCGGCGCCGGCTTCGCCGTCGTGGCCAACGAGGTGCGCAACCTCGCCCTGCGCGCCACCGAGTCGGCCCGGAACACCTCCGAGCTGATCGATGACATCGTGAGCAAGGTTCGCGACGGGGAGCGGCTGGCCCAGGCGACGAGGGGCGACTTCGACGAGGTGACCGCCGCGGCGGCCAAGGTGGTCGCCCTCATGGCCGAGATCGCCGCGGCATCCCAGGAGCAGTCCCAGGGGATCGTCCAGATCAACAAGGCCGTCAACGAGATGAGCCAGGTGACCCAGAAGAACGCCGCCGCCGCCGAGGAGCTCGCCTCGACGATGTCCATGTTCCGCACGGAGGGGCGGACGGCCGACGCACCGGACACCGCGTTCGAGCAGCAGGCCTGAGTGCAGGGGCCGAATGAGAAAGGGGCTGAAGGACAACGACCTTCAGCCTTTTTTTTTCGCCGTCAGCCCGCCTTCACGGACGTTCTCTCCGCCTTTCCCGGATTGCAATCCCCCTGCAAAGACCCTATAATCCGCGGTCAAGGTCCCGCCGCGGAGGGGTTGCCCCCCGCGCCCGCAACGGGCGGAGCGGGACTCCGTCGTGGGGGAGAGCATGAAACACGGCACGCTGCCGGCCGACGTCCGGGAACGGATCCTGGAGGCCCAGAGAAACGAGATCACGGAATTTCACGTCTACCACCGGCTCGCGGCGCTTGCGCAGAAGGAGCAGAACGCCCGGATCCTGCGGGACATCGGGGACTGCGAACGGGCCCATTACAACTTCCTGCGGGACCTGACCGGGACGGACGTCGCCCCCGTCCGGTGGAAGGTCTGGCTCTTTTACCTGGTTGCGCGGTTCCTGGGCCTCACCTTCGGGCTCAAGCTCATGGAGAAGGGCGAAGGCGGCGCGGCGGCGGCCTACGCCGAGCTGTCGGGCGCCGTTGCCGGCCTCGACCGGGTATCCGGGGAAGAGGCCGACCACGAGGAGCGGCTGATCGGGATCATCGACGACGAGAAGCTCAAGTACGTCGGCTCCATCGTCCTGGGGCTCAACGACGCCCTCGTGGAGCTCACGGGCGCCCTGGCGGGGTTCACCCTGGCCCTGGGGGAAATCCGGCTCATTGCCCTGGCGGGCTTCATCACGGGCGTCGCCGGGGCTTTTTCGATGTCCGCATCGGAGTACCTTTCCATCAAGTCCGAGGGCGAGGTGCTACATCCCCTGCGGGCGGCGATCTACACGGGCGTGACCTACCTCGGCACGGTCCTGTTCCTGCTCCTGCCGTATCTCGTGCTGGACAACCCCTATCTCAGTCTCGCATGCACGCTGGCGAATGCGCTGCTGGTGATCCTGATGTTCACGTCCTACGTGTCCGTCGCCCAGGACATCCCCTTCCGGAAGCGCTTTTCCGAGATGGCCGCCATCAGTCTCGGCGTCGCCGCGCTGACCTTCGGGATCAGCTATTTCGCCCGTCTCTTTTTCCATCTCGACGTTTGATCGGCGCGCAACCGCGGGAATCCGTTCCCCCCGCCGGGCGTTTTGTGCTAGGATTCCATCATCATCCGTTGCGGGAGGTCCTCTATTATGGCGAAGGAGCGACTCGTGGTCATCGGCGGGGACGCCGCGGGAATGAGCGCCGCCGCCCAGGCGAAGCGGCTGAACAAGAACCTGGATGTGATTGCCTTTGAGAAGGGCCCGCACACCTCCTACTCGGCCTGAAGCATCCCCTACTACGTCGGCAGGGTTGTCGACGACCTCAGCAAGCTCATCGCCGTCACGCCCGAGACATTCAAGGCGGAGTACGGCATCGACGCCCGCGTTCACCACGAGGTCGAGGAGATCGACCCGAAGAACCGGCGGGTGCTGGTGAAGGACCTCCAGAGCAAAAAGGGCTGGTGGGAGCCCTACGACAGCCTCCTCATTGCAACGGGCGCAATGCCGTTCTGCCCGAAGGTCCCGGGCTGGGAGGCCAAGGGGGTCTTCGGCCTGCACTCGCTCCAGAGCGGCATCACGGTGCGCCGCGTGCTGGACGAGGAAAAGCCGGCGAGAGCCGTCATCGTGGGCGGCGGCTACATCGGCCTCGAGATGGCCGAGGCGCTCATCCTCCGGGGGCTGGAGGTTTCCCTCGTGGAGCGGGCGGAGCAGGTCATGGGGACCCTCGACCCGGACATGGGGGCCCTCGTCTCCGACGCCGTCGCCGAGGTCGGCGTGCAGCTCTACCGCGGCGAGTCGCTCGAGGCCTTCGAGGTGGCCGACGGCCGCGTGCAGGCCGTCGTGACCGACCGGAGGACCCTGCCCGCGGACATCGTCATCCTCGGGCTCGGCGTCCGGCCCAACACCGCGCTGGCGCAGAGGGCCGGGGTCCCCTTGGGGGTGCGCGGTGCCATCCGCGTCAACGACCGCATGCAGACCGGTGCCCCGGGCATCTGGGCGGCGGGCGACTGCGCCGAGTCCTTTCATCTCGTGAGCCGCAGGCCCGTGCACATCGCCCTGGGTACGATCGCCAACAAGCAGGGCCGCGTGGCCGGGATCAACCTCGGCGGCGGCTACGCCACCTTTCCGGGTGTCGTGGGAACCGCCGTGAGCAAGATCTGCCGGTGGGAGGTCGCCCGGACGGGTCTTCAGGAGCGCGAGATCCGGGACATGGGGCTGGAGTTCGCCGCGGCCACGATCAAGAGCACGACGCGGGCGGGCTACTACCCGCAGGCGGGACCCATCACGGTGAAGGTTCTGGCTGAGAGGGGCTCCGGCCGGCTGTTGGGTGCCCAGATCATCGGCATCGAGGGGGCGGCCAAGCGGATCGACATCTTTGCCACGGCCCTGCATGCCGGCATGACCGTCCAGGACATGATCAACCTCGACCTCAGTTACGCCCCTCCCTTTTCGAATGCCTGGGACCCCGTCCTCATTGCCGCGCGCCAGGCCGACCGCGCCGTCCAATCGGCCTCCTGAAAGGAACGAGGTGCCGCGCAAGACCCGGGGAGACAACATCCCCGGGTCTTTTGCGTCCCGGTGCCGGAAGGGGATGCGTGCCCTGACGGCCCCGCTTGTCGCCCCCTTGGACCACCGGAGAAAATTCTTGACAGCATCCGTAGAATCAGATAATTCCGATTCATCTGATATATCATAATTCACAGAATTCGAGGTTCTGCCCCATGGCGAAAGGCAAAAAAGACGAGGCCTGCTGTTCCGCGCCGGGCGACTTCAAGGCCCGCTGCCGCATGGAGTCGCTCATCAGCGTCGACGAGCGGGGCCAGATGGTCCTGCCCAAGGAGCTGCGTGAGCGGGCGGGAATCGCGACGGGCGACAAGTTCGCCCTCATCAGCTGGGAGAAGGACGGGCAGATCTGCTGCTTTACCCTTGTCAGGGCGGACTTCCTGGCCGACAGGGTGAAGGACTTCCTCGAACCCATCATGATGACCCGCTGACACGCATCGGAGGATGATATGGACGAAAAGGACATCAAGAGCATCGTGCGCGAAAAGTACGGGAGCATTGCCGCCGCGTCCGGCTCGTGCTGCCCGTCGGCTTCGTGCTGCGGGGGGCCTGCCCTCACGGAAATCGGCAGGAAGATCGGCTATGCCGAGTCGGATATCGCGGCGGTCCCCGAGGGGGCGAACTTGGGCCTGGGCTGCGGCAACCCCATCGCCCTGGCGTCATTGCAGGAAGGCGAGACGGTCCTCGACCTGGGCAGCGGGGCCGGCTTCGACTGCTTCCTGGCTGCCGGACGGGTGGGCAAGACGGGCAGGGTCATCGGCGTCGACATGACCCCCGAGATGGTCGAACGGGCGACGGAGAACGCCCGGAAGGACGGCTTCGCGAACGTCGAGTTCCGGCTGGGGGACATTGAGCACCTCCCCGTAGAAGACGGCAGCGTCGACGTCATCATCTCCAACTGCGTCATCAACCTGGCCCCCGACAAGGGCCGCGTATTCCGCGAGGCCTTCCGGGTCCTGAAACCGGGGGGCCGTCTCATGGTCTCCGACATCGTGCTGGCGAGGCCGCTGCCGGATGCCCTGAAGAACTCCGTTGCGGCCTACGTCGGCTGTGTTGCGGGCGCCTCTCTCAAGGAGGACTACCTGGAGGTCATGCGGCAGGCGGGCTTCGAGAACGTCACGGTCCATGACGAGGCGCCCTTTCCCGTGGACTGCGTCACGACGGACCCCATGCTTTCGGGGCTCTCCGAATCCCTCAGTCTCCCCGTGGAAGAGCTGGCGCGGCAGGCCGCAGAGACGGTCCTCAGCGTCAGGGTCTCGGGAACCAAGCCTCACACCCCGTCGTGACGGCCGTCTGCCTCGGGCATGCAAGTCGGAAGCGTCTCGGAAGCATCGCAAGGAGCAGCCGTGCCGAGCAGGACCGACATCGCCGTAGAAATGTTCACGAGCGGGTACAACTGCGCGCAGTCCGTTCTGTATGCGTTCTTGGACGAGAGTGCCCTGGACGCGGACACGGCCCTGAAGATCGCCTGCGGCCTGGGTGCGGGCATGGGACGCAAACAGGAAGTCTGCGGCGCCGTCACGGGAGGGATCCTCGTCCTGGGGTTGAGGCATGGCCGCGGGAGCAGCGATGAGCGCTCGGCAATGGACATGACCTATGCGAAGACGAGGGACCTGATGGATCGCTTTGCCGAAAGGCATGGCAGCTGCATCTGCCGGGCCCTGCTCAGCGGCTGCGACCTCTCGACGCAAGCAGGCCAGAGGCGGTTCAGGGAGCAGGAGATGCTCAAGAACGTGTGCGCGCCCTGTGTGCAGACGGTTGTGGAAATCCTCGAAGGCCTGTCATCCGCAGAAAATCATGCCGGAATGGCGCTTCATGCTGCGTCGGCCGGAGTCGACTGAATGCGCTGCAGCAGCAGGGGGCCTTTCTTTCGCAGGTACAGCGCGTGGCAGACGGCAAGGGTCGCAAACGGCGGATACAGAACGACGGTCATCTGCACGGCATAGTATGCTGCGAGAGGCCACGGAGTGTCTCGCAGGATTCCGAAGATGCCGCCGAAACCGAAGAGGACCGGCAAAAGCATCCCGACATACTTCCCGACCATCTTTACCTCCCCCGTCTTCCTGTTCCGGTGCCTGACGCCCAGATCGTCGAGGGACCAGAGAAACGACAGGAGGAGGGAGACCGCTACGACGATGGCCGTGGAGACGAGAAACCGGCCCGGCGAGAATTGCGATGGCGGCAGGATCGCGGCTTTGCCCAGGGACGTGCCCGTGTATTCCTGGACCATCCCGATGAACTTCGTGCCGAAGAGCAGCGCGAGGCCGGTCCCCTGCAGCGGGCGCAGGAACCAGAGATTGACGGGCCAGGGGTCCCTGGCTTTTTCAACTTGAACCAGTTCCCGGTCCCCCCGGGTCAGCAGCCGCCGCATGAGCGGGCAGAAGGGGGGAAGAATCAGGAGGGGCACAACAAGAAAAAGACTGAGGCGAAGATAGCGGACCGGGACCTTCCAGAAAGCGGCGGCACCGCTGACAAAGGTGAACTCGCCGATCAGGGACGGCAGAATCGCGTTCAGAACCAGCACGACCGGGATCGGCCAGGCGAAGTGAAGGAGAGAAATTCCATGCAGGCTCTTCCGAAACATCTTGTCTGCGATTTCCGCTGTTCGTGGTGATGCGGCCGGTCATGAAAAGGGACCCGGCTCCGAAAAGACACCGGGTCCCCGGATGCCCCTAGCGTTTCCAGCCCCAGCCCGCCCACGCGGGAACACCGTTCGCGTCGCGGAGCACCAGCACGTCCGCTCCGCGCTTGACCTCCGCCGCCATGATGGCGGGCTTGCCGAGGAAGGTACCCCGCACGCCCTTGACCTCCACCTTGTCGCCGACGGCGAAGGGCTTTTCGATGCGCTCGATGAACCAGCCCGGCCCCAGGTGGACGGGGATCGTTTCCTTCTCCGTCTTGACGACGAGGGCAACGCCGTAATCCATCCGCTTCATGGGGACTGTCTTGTCGATACTGACCACCTCGCCCGACAGGGTCTCCACATTGGCCGGGTTGTACATCTGGTTGTAGGGCGTACCAGTCCCCCAGCCGCCGCTGCCGCGGTACCCCTTCCACGGCGCGCTCGAGGCCGTGGCGGCCGTGAGTCCGACAACCAGGACTGCCGCAAGCAATACAACGTACGTTTTCTTCATGTCCGTTCTCCTTTCTTCCTGTGGTTTTCGCCGCCTTCTGCACGGCGGTGTTTCTCTTCTCGCCTGCCCGTCACGCAATGGCCCCCGGCAAGGGCCGGTCATCACCGCTTCTTCCGCGATGACCGGCCATGCCTTGCCTCGCATCCGAATTCGCTGTGGCTGATTTGCCTATCGCCAGGCTGCCCGGCGGTGCGTCCCCGGCCCGCCGTACATCTGCACCTTGTCCCGCTGCTCCGGGGTCAACACGTTGAGGACCGACAGCCGATGGGCTGTCGCCTTGTCCTGCAGCCGATCCCTCAGCGCCCGGATCTCGGCCTGCCGGGCGCTGATCTTCTGCTGATCGGGCGTGCGCTGCATCCAGAGGCGTTTCAGGTCACTGCTGTTGCTGCAGAGCTTGTCCTGGAGGGGCTTGGTCTCCCGTACGAACTGTTCGTCCATGGCCCGGATCTTCGAGATCTGCTCCGCGGTCAGGTTCAGGCCCGGCTGGTTCAGTAGAGCCGCGCCGCAGTATCCTCCGCCATAGCCCATACTGCCTCCGGGGCAGCCTTTTGCGGCATGGGCAGGGTAAATTGCTGCCAGTGCAGCCACCATGAGAGGACCGCTGCAACTGCGAATGCTCTTCTCATGACGTGAACTCCTTTTTTCTTCCGGGTGTGTATTTGACCCCCGCTTGGTACACAAGATGTGCCATCAGGCCTGCTTCATATTAACATCTTGATAATATTGATGTAATCAGAACTCTCACTGTGGAGGAAACTCGCTGCGGCCGATGAAATGGATACATGGTATCCGCTTCCCAGTGTCCATCTGGATATTATCTATCCGCAAGGGAAGGGGATATGAGGCCCTGCCGCGTTCATTCCAGGTACCCTGAACGGGCCTGCGGCTTTACCCGAACAGGGTGGCTATCTTGTAGGCCGTCATGATGACGATCAGCACGCCGAAGAGCTGCTTGAGACGCCCGCCGGGCACATAGAGGCTCGTCAGCCTCGCGCCGACGAAGGAGCCTGCCGCGCCGACGATCAGCAGCGTGACGGTCAGATTGAAGTCCCATTGAGCCGTCCCGATGTGAGGGATGAGCGACGAAAACGAGGGCGGGCAGACGGCGAAGGCGTTGATCCCGGCGGCCATCTTGGTGTTGAAGCCCACGAGGATCAACGTCGGCATCAGGAGAAAGCCCGGCCCGATGCCCAGGAAACCGCTCAGCACCGAGATGGGCACGGCGAGGATGAGGGCGAGGCGGAAGTTCTCCTGCCCCGGCCGCTCCTGCACGGGCCGGAAAAGACGGTACGAGAGGTAGAGAACCGATGCAAGATAGGCAAACCACACGTACACCTGGTCCACGTACTGGACGAGCCAGGCGCCGGCCGGGGCCGTCAGGGTGGTGATCACGGCCAGCGTGACCGCCTTTCGCCAGTCCACGAGCCCGCTCCGGGCAAACCCGAAGACGGCGAAGAGGGCCGTGATGCCGTTGAGCAGAAGGCTCAGGGGCTGAACCTGGTGGACGAGATCCGGCAGGAAAAGCCCCAGGAACGGCACGGCGGAGAAGGCCACCCCGAGGCCCAGCATCCCGGAAACCAGGGAGAGGACCAGAAGACCGATTGCCATGATGACCAGCGCGTTCATGATGCTCCCCGTTTCCCGAGCGGCGCTCCATGCACCCGCCGCCCCGTTTCCGGATTCGGTGTTTCAGACGCTCTCTTTTGCGTGCAGTGCCGTGCCGAGCAGTCCCGCAGCCGCATCCGCGCCGGGGGCGCGCCCCGTCAGGCTCCGGCCTTGCACTCCCCGGACGCGATCAGATCCCGCAGAAGCTGCCTGACGCGCATGCGGTCGGGCAGGCTGCCCGCGGAAACGATCCGGCCGTTGAGGACGAATCCCGCGGTGGCAGGCAGCCCGTAGGATTCGATCCGGCCGGCCTCCGTCACACGGGTGATCTGCCCCTGGATCTTCATCTCGTCGAGGAGCTGACGCACGTCACGCTCCAGCTGCTCCCCCTGCAGTCCCTGCGGGTCCAGGATCTCGATCCGCACCGCTCCCTGGCTCTCTTTCATCGCACACCCCCTGTCGGTTTCCGGTTTCTTCCCCTCGCAGTCAGCCCGCCCGCGGGCCGGCCTCCCGCCTGCAGAATTCCTCGACGGCCTCGCGGATCGAATCCCGGATGACCCGGACCCGGGCGAGTTTTTCCTCCTCTGTCCCCTCCACGCGGGCCGGGTCGGTGAAGCCCATGTGGACGCGCTTGGCCGGACCCGGGAAGATGGGACAGGCCTCGGCCGCCGACTCGTCGCAGACGGTGATGACGTGGGAAAAGAGGGTCCCCGCCTTCAACACGTCGAACACGCTCCGCGTCGATTTCCCGGTGATGTCGATCCCGACCTCCTTCATGACGGCCACGGCCAGCGGGTTCAGGGTCCCCGGCTCGAGTCCCGCGCTTTCGGCCTCGAAGCGATCGCCGCAGAGATGGTTCATCCAGGCCTCGGCCATCTGGCTGCGGGCGCTGTTGTGGATGCAGACGAAGAGCACCTTCTTTTTTTGCATGAAAAGTTCCTTTCGTTCATTCACGGGTGATTGATTGCACAGGATTCTTGATAGCGAAGTGAGACGCGTTTTCGGTACCCGCTCTTCGCGAAGCGAAACGGCCGCAGCGCAAACTGTTTGAGACTGAAGGTCGAGTTTTTGCGCCTGCAGTGGAGCGAACATTCGAGCGGTCGAAAACCGTCTCTTCGCGGAAGGAGCCCTGTTCGAACACGCATTGGAATTCACGGGGTACCTATCCCTTGAGCTTCTGGTAGAGACCCGTGAGCCTCGTCCGGTAGGCGTTGCGGATCACGGCCTCGTCATCCCCCAGGGGCCTGACGGGGACGAGATCCATCACCTCCTCGGGCGTGAGGCCCGACTCGTCGACGGTCTCGACGGCGCCCTTGAGCATCTTCTTGATCCCCTTCCAGGCCTGCTTGTCGGTGAGGCCGAAGGACTTGCCCAGCTCGTAGAGCTCGAAGAGCTGGAACCACAGGTAGGTGGGGCCCATCGCCGTGATGATGGCGTAGGCCTCGAGCTTTTCCTCGTCCACCTCCGGGCAGTCGCCCAGCTTCTTGAAGAGCTTCGAGAGGTCCTCTTTTTCCTGTTTCGAAATGCCCGGGCCGAAGGCGACGGGGTTGTAGCCCTCGCCCACGATGGACGGGGCATTGGGGATCATCCGCACGATCCGGTCGAATCCCCCGAGCCCCTCGGAAAGGGCCTTGATTGTGAACCGGGGTGCGAGGGAGACGAGAACGGCCCCGGGCTTGAGCGTTGCCCTGATCTCCGCGATCCCGCCCCCGACGGCAGGCGGATGCAGGGCGAGGAAGACCAGGTCCTGGCCCGCCGCCTTCGCGTTGTCGCCCTGGACGGTCTGGATCTTCGGGAATTTCTCCTTGAGCTTCTGCAGGACCTCGGCGCTCGTGTCGCTGACGATGACGCTTGCCGGGAGCATCCTTTTTCGATTCCATGCCTCGAGAATGATCCGCGTGATCCTCCCGCCTCCGATGAACCCCATGGACTTGAAAGACATGCAATCTCCTCCTTTCAAAACGAAACGAACTCTCCGCCCCGGGCGTCAATCGGGGCGGAGTCGGTTCACCGGCCCCTGTCGCGAAACGGCTTTTCCTCACTGCCGCCGCGCCCCTTCGCCGCGGCTTCGGTGACCCGCTTCTTGATCGTCCCGCGGTCGGGGACCTGGCCCACCGAGACGACCCTGCCGTTGATGACGAGGGCGGGCGAGCCCATGACCCGGTATTTGACGATTTCCCGGATGTCCGTCACGTGCTCGACGCCCGCCGCCACGCCCATCTCGGAGAGTGCTGCGATGACCTCCTTCGTCATCAGGTCGCAGCGGGCGCAGCCGGGGCCCAGGATGCGGATCTCCAGGCCATCCGGGGTCTCTTCGGCCTCATCGACGGGCATGCCGCGGATTTTCCTGTACTCCCGCAGCAGGGCCCGGCCGTAGTCGTCCATCAGCTTTCGCGGGATGTAGTTGGCCTCCGACAGGCGGCGGAGCAGTTCGGCCCGGATCGCATCGTCGCCCTTTGTGGTCCAGGGTTCCCCCATCGCCTCCGCGGCGGCCCTGAGCCCCACGATGCCGATGCGGTTTCCGTTGACGACGATCTGCGTGATGTCCTTTTCAGCCATGTCCTTCCTTGCCCTCGTCCGCCCTCCCTGCGTCCAGCGGATGACGGGGCCGATCGTGGAGGTCGCAGCACAGAAGCCCCGTTCCCTTGCAGGCCCGCGTCTCGAACTGCAGCACGGGGTGCTGAATCCCAAAGCGATGCAGGAGCCTCTCCCGCACCCGGTCCGCCAGATCGTCCACCTGGCTCAGCATCTGGTCCTTCACCTGCACATGCGCCGCCAGCGCAACCTGCCCCGAGGACATGCTCCAGACGTGCAGGTGGTGCATCTCCTCGATGCCCTCCAGCGACTCCACCTCGCGCTTGATGCTGAGCAGGTCGATGCCCGGGGGCGTCGCGTTCATCAGGATGCCGAGGGCCTCCTTGAGGATATCCCACCCGCTGTAGAGGATCATGCCGACGATCAGCGTCGAGACGACCGGGTCGAGCCAGTACCACGGCCGATAGAGCCAGATGACCCCCAGGACGGCAACCCCGAGGGACGTGAGGGCATCGGTCAGCATGTGCAGGAAGGCCCCGCGCATGTTGAGGTTCTCCCGTGCGCCCGAACGCAGCAGCAGGGTCGCAACCAAGTTGGCCGCAAACCCGATCAGCGCCGCCCCGATGACGATGGCGCCCTCGATGGGCCTGGGGGCCTGCCACCGGCCCCAGCTCTCGACCAGGATGTAGAAGCCGGCGCCGAAGAGCAGCGCCACGTTCAGCACGGCGCCCAGCACCTCCAGGCGCCTGTAGCCGAAGGTCTGCTCCAGCGACGGGCCGCGCCGCCCGATGCGCAGGGCCGCGTAGCTGATCAGCACGGCGACGAAGTCCATCAGGTTGTGCAGCGCGTCGCTCACCAGGGCCAGGCTGCCGCTGAGGATCCCCCCGGCGATCTGGACGGCCGGGATGATCAGGTTCATGATCATGGTGGCGATCAGCCGCCGGCCCCAGGAGAGCTCAGGGGAACCCTGATGGTCATGATGATGCGTCATGCCGAGTGCCCAAGGTCTTTTCCCCCGATTCCATGCCGTCGTGCCGGTGTGGGCAAGCCGCCGGGCTTCCCGGCATCGAGGCACGGCTGAATCGGGTCATTGCACGCCGGAAAGAAGCTGCTTGAGGTCGTCCACCGACGGGATCTTCCCTGCGACGACCACTTTCCCGTCCACCACGACGGCCGGGGTCATCCTGACGCCGAGCTTGGCGATCTGGAGCATGTCGCGGACGTGGGTGACCTCGGCGTCGAGACCCAGCTGTCTGCATGCCTCGAGAACGTTTTTCTCCGTGGCATCACAACGGGCGCAGCCCGGGCCGGCGACCTGGATTTTCATGACAGGCACCTCCTACTAGAGAATGTAGTTTCCAAAGAACCATCCGACAAGGGTCCCGAGGATGACGATCGTGATGACGTAGACGACGGACTTCTTGAGGCCGAAGACCCGCGCGATGGCGATCCAGTTCGGGAGGCTCAGGCCCGGCCCCGTGAGCAGGAGCGCCAGCGCCGGCCCCTTCCCCATGCCGAGCTTCATCAGCGTGTCCACGAAGGGGGCCTCCGTCATGGTGGCGAAATAGCTGATTGCGCCGATCATCGTGGCGATGAAAGAGGCCAAAACCCCGTTGCCGCCCAGCCATTGGCGAATCCATTCTTCCGGCAGCAGCTTCCCGATGATACCGACGGCGAAAACGCCGGCCAGGAGCAGCGGCAGGATGATCCGGACAAACCACCAGGTCTCCCGCAGCCAGCTCTTGATCTCGTCTCTCGAGAACATCTTGAGCGCGTAGGCGAACAGGATGACGGTTGCGATGCCCCAGATGATCACCTTTTGCCAGTAGGGTCCGGTCTGACCGATATAGTTCGGGGCAAGCAGTGAAACGACGATGAGAACAAGAAGGATCACGTGCCTCCGGGAGACGATCTCCCCCTTCTCCCGGGTCCCTTCCGCGGCGATCTCCTCGCGCACCTCGTTGCGGAAGGCCAGCGTCATCACCCAACCGACGACAAAGGCCATCGCCAGGGATGCCGCCACGCGCGCCACGACGATCTCACCCCCCAGGATGTTTCCCGTGTACACCAGCGAGAGGATGTTGGCCGAGGGGGCGACCCAGAGCACGATGAAGGCCACGCCGATGGCGGCCCCGCTGTAATACAAACCCGCCGAAACGGGGATGACCGTGCAGGAGCATGCGGCCACGAAGAAGCTGGCCACGCCGGCCAGCGAAAAGGATTTCACCTTGTTGGCCTTTTCGCCCAGGTAATTCAGGATCGCCTCCTGGTTGATGAAGGCCACCATGGCGCCCGCCAGCATGAAGGCCGGCACGAGGCAGGTCAGCACGTGCGTTGCGACATAGTCTTCCAGGGCGAGAAGACCTGCCATGATCAATTCCATCAGCATGGACAAACTCCTTTCAATCAGCGGAGGGACTTGCCGTCCCGCTTACACCTTGCCGTGGGCCTTTCCGCCCGTTACGGCCGGCTTCTTTCTCACTTCCTCGCGTCGGATTTCGGGAAGCTGGCGGAGGAGCTGCCGGATTTCGCGGTCGTCGCCGAGCCATCTTCCCATCATGCTGAGCATCTCGGCGGCATAGGGGTTGGCCTCACCGTCAACCAGCCGGTAATTCACCCAGAGCCCGTCTTTCCTCGACTGCACGAGCCCCGCATCCTCGAGGATTTTCAAATGCTTGGAGACCGTCGGCTGGGCGATGCCCAGGGCCTCCTGCATCTCGCAGACGCACATCTCCTTGTGCTGGAGCATCTTGACCACCTTGACCCGGTTCGGGTCCGACAGGGCCTTCATGACCCGGATGAAATCCTTCATGGCAGCACCCTTCATATTGCTATATGGCTATATAGTTATTCGGTTGCCCGTTGTCAACGGTAAAATCAGCCGCTGCGCGGGCAGGTTTTTCTGGATTGCATCGCCAATGGATTGGGTATATACGTTCCCCCGGAAAAGGCCGGAAGTCAGGAAGCACGGAAGCGAGGAACTTGTGAGAATTAGCCACGTTGCGGGTTATCGGAACCGAATCCAAGCTTCTCACCTTCTTAACTTCTCAACGTCGTGCCCGCATCGAGCGGATGCGTTTGGGGCATGTATTCTTGGCAGCACCGTGTGTGTGAAGGGAGAGACGAGATGACCGAACAGACCAATACCGAGCAGTACGAGCGCATGGCGCAGCTCTACATGAAGGAGAAGCGATACCCGGAGGCGATCGCCGTCTACCGGCAGCTCATCCGCATGAAGCCCGACATGGACTCCTTCGTCCTGTGCCTGGCCTGGGCCCTCAAGGACAACGGCGAAGTCGAGGAGGCGGTGGCCCAGTTCGAAAAGCTATTCCAGAAGGAGCTGTCCAGAAAGCTCTTCACGGGGTTTGCCTTCGATGAGCTCGTTCGCCTCTTCCGGGAGGCGGGGCAGTACGACCGTCTCGTCGAGGTCTGCGAGCGGGCCGTGGCCGCCCAGAAGAAGGACGTCCACCTGCGCCACACTTTGGGTGATGCCTACCTGCGCGCAGGCCGACATGCCGACGCCCTCGGGATCTTCGAAAAGCTGGCAGCCGAGGAGCCCGACTCGTCGGTCTTTCACGCCTCCGTCGGCGGGGCGCTGATCGCCGCCGGACGCTTCGACGAGGCGGAGGCGGCCTACAGCCGGGCCATCGAAAACGATTTCCCGGGCAAGGAGGGGATGTTTCTCAACAAGATGGGGCACGCCTACATGCTGGCAGGCGCTTACGGCAGGGCCGAGAGCGCGTTTCGCCGGGCCGCGGCGGCCTCCGGCGAAGAGCCGCTCTACCGGTGCGACCTGGGCGATGCCCTCGTGATGCTCGGGCGGCTGGAAGAGGCCTTCGAGGCCTACGGGGAGGCCGTCGGCGTCAACCCCGACTTCGAGGGGACCTACTACTTCCGGCTGGGCAACAGGCTGATGAAAGAGCACCGCGCCCCCGAAGCGGCCGAGGCGTTCCGCCGGGCGGGCGCGACGGACCCTGCCAATGCCTTCTACAAGCTTTCGCTTGCGGAGGCCCTGAGCGCCAGCGGGCGGACGGACGAGGCGAGGAGAATCCTCGAGGCCCTCAGAACTCCGGAGGGGGAGCCTTGAGGAGCTTGGCAAAGCGTTCCTTCTCCACGGCCTTCTCGAAGGCTTCCTCGGGGCTGATCAGGCGCCGCTGCAGCAGGTCGGCGATGGAGTCGTCGAGCGAGATCATCCCCATCCGCCTTCCGGTCTGGATGACCGTCATGAGCTGGTAGGTCTTCTGCTCGCGGATCAGGTTCGCCGCCGCGGGCGTCACCAGGAGGATCTCGAGGGCCGCGATCCGGCCCGGCTTGTCCATGCGCTTGAAGAGGGCCTGCGACATGACCCCCTTGAGCGACTCCGACAGCGAGGTCCGGATCTGGGACTGCTGGTCCGCGGGGAACATGTCGACGATGCGGTCGATCGTACGCGTGGCACCCATGGTGTGCATGGTCGAGAGGACCAGGTGGCCCGTGTTGGCCGCCTCGATGGCGAGCATCGTCGTCTCCAGGTCGCGCATTTCGCCGACGAGGATGATGTCCGGGTCCTCGCGCAGGGCGGCCCTCAGCGCCTTGGCGAAGGACTGCGTGTGCGTCTCCACCTCGCGGTGGTTGATGATGCACTGCTTGGGGTGATGCACGAACTCGATGGGGTCCTCGATCGTGACGATGTGGCACTTGCGGTTCGCGTTGGCGTGCTCGATGATGGCCGCCAGCGTCGTCGACTTGCCGCTGCCCGTGGGGCCCGTCAGGAGCACGAGGCCGCGCGGCAGCATGGCCAGCTGCTTGAGCACCTGCGGCAGGCCCAGCTGGTCGATGGTGAGGACCGTGGAGGGGATTTCGCGGAACACGGCGCCGATGCCGTTTTTCTGCTTGAAGTAGTTGCAGCGGTAGCGGGCGAGCCCTTCGACCTCGTAGCCGAAGTCCAGGTCGCCCGTCTCCTCGATCTCCTTGCGCTGGCTGGGGGTGAGGATCTCGAAGAGCATCTCGCGCAGCTCCTCGTCGTCGAGGGGCTCGTCGGCGATCTTTTCCATGTCGCCGCGGACGCGCAGCGCCGGGGGCGAGCCGGCGAAGAGATGAAGGTCGGAGGCGCCCCGGTCGTGCTGCAGGGCGAACAGGTCGTCGATTCTTGCCATAGGTCAGTCCCCTTCCAGGATGAGCGTGAAAGAAAATCGGAAAAGCGAGAAGCAATTTTGCAAGTTCTGTGCCCCCAAATTCCCCCGAACAAGTCCTTGACAGGGGATTTTCCGCTGGTGTATAAACGGTTCTCCTTCCGACAGTCGGGAAACAGTGGGGATGTAGCTCAATTGGGAGAGCGCCGCGTTCGCAATGCGGAGGTTAGGGGTTCGATCCCCCTCATCTCCACCATTTCTTTTCCCCTGCCGTCGTTGCCCCGAGTCTGCCGAAGCTGATCATCTTCCTTATTCCTCGATCACGGGTCCCGCGTTGTGCGTCCGCGCTCGTCCGTGCCGCAGGTGCGGTGCTTGCTGGCGTTGGGGTCGGCGGCGGTTGCGCCGCCTATCACTTCGCAGGGAGGAGTTATGAAGAAGTGGATGATTTACCTGTCGGCGGTCATTGCCTTTGCGGCGTTCTCGGGCCTGGCCCCTGACCCCGCCTTTGCCCAGAGCAAGAAGGCGAAGAAGGACGAGGAAAAAAAGGAGTGGACCCAGAAGGACCGCGAGGACCGCTACAAACAGCAAAGTCAGAAAATCGACAGGCAGGCGGAGCAGAAGAAGGAGCGTCTCCGTGACAACCCCCCGAAGACCCGGCTCGGAACTACGGACCAGTCGGAACTGAGGAGGCGCGAGGCCGCCATCGACAAGGAGGCTGCCGACCGGAAGAAGAACCTGAAAGACCACCTCGACAACCCGAAGGCGGGTCCCTACAGGAAGTAGCGAGGCCGGGAATCAAATCCGGCGAGAAAAGAGGGCCGCGGCCGACCGCGGCCTTTTTTTCTGCGTGCGCTCCTGCGGGGAACCGCCGCCGGAACGGACCCTCCCATTTTGGAGCAATCTAAAATCTGCTTCATATTCAAGACATTGCCGATTCGAAGGCCGTTTTGGGACGCCCCCCGGCTCCGGGCCGGTTCGGGCCGTCTTGCCCATGATATTGCATAACATCCCGATTTGAATAGCATAACGGCGATCCGGCACTCCTGCTCCGCGTCCGGCATGCCCTGTGCCTCATGGGATGGCAAGGCCGGACGCACATGGTACCGGCAAGAACCACAAGGAGGTCCAGCCGAGATGGAACGACGAGGAACCGATCAGGGCATCCAGGAGATATCGCTCGACCGTGTCGTCCTGTACCCTCACCTGCAGGGGGTCATCGGCGAGAAGTACTGCACGGCCAACCGGATCATCGTGCTGGAGGACACCCCCTCCGAGATCAGGGTCGCCATGCCGCAACGGTCCCTTCCCTGTGTCGACGAGCTCCGCAAGGTCCTGCCGCGCAGCAAGTCGATCCGCCCCTGCCTTGCGGACGAGATCGATATCGAGTGGGTCTTCATGCGGGGGTATGACCTCTACGCGCTGAATCACTCCAACTGAATCCCCGCCGGCCTCCGGGTCCGCCGGCCCCGCGGCGGGGCAGCGCCCGGCGGGCCGGTCGGCCGTCTGCCCGGCCCCTCAATTTTCTTTCCCCGCGCCGTCCGGTTCGAGTTTTGCATTACGAACGTCGTGTTGTCGAATTTTCCCTCCGGAAACGGCGAAAACGATGCAAAAGCCGAAGTATGAGAAACTCTCGAAGAAGGACCTGATCGAGAAGCTGATCGATGCCGAAAAGCGGCTGCAAAAGGCCGTCTCGGCGGACAGGCCGGCCCGGCGCCCCGCCATAAACCGTTCATCGGGCAGTCGCCCCGATGCGGGCCCGCGTCAGGAGCGTGCGAAACCCGCCCCCGCGGTTCCGCCTGCCGGGCAGGACGTCAAATCGGCGTCGGAGAGCGATTGCGCCGTCCTCGGCCGCGACGGCCGGATCCGCAGGCTCTACCGGGTCGTCAAGGACATCCGGGACGATGACGGCAACCCCGTGTTCTCCGAGGGCGCGCTCTACGAGATCAGCCGGAAGCCCGGCACGGCCGCCGGGACGGGGGACGCGCACGATTCGCCGGGTGAGTCGGACCGGACGGAGCTGATCTGCCGGTTCAAGCCCAACGGCACCCTGACCTACGTCAACGAGGCCTACTGCCGGTACTTCGGCCTCGAGAAAGCCGACCTGCAGGGGCGCAACGTCCTGCTCTCCGTCTCCGAGGCCGACCGCGAGAATGTCTACTCCCGCCTGCAGGGGCTCAGGCCGGAGCGCCCCGTCGACACCGTCGAATACCGCGTGGAGAACGCGTTCGGCGACATCCTGTGGAACCAGTGGACGTACCGGGCCCTGTTCGACGACAGCGGCAACGTCCTGGAGTACCAGTCTGTGGGGCGGGACATCACGTTCCGCAAATACACCCAGGAGGTCCTGGAAAAACGGGCCGCCATCCTCGAGGCCGTCACCTATGCCGCCGAGGTCTTTTTGAAGAGCGACTCCTGGCGGGAACGGATCGAACGGGTCCTGGAGCGCTTCGGCGCCGCCATGAACGCCTCCCACGTCTTCCTCTGCGAGAACCGCGTCGGCGGTGGGGGCGAGATCGCCGTTCTGCGCAGCTATGAGTGGCATGCCCCCCGGGCCCGCGGGGCGCGCGGCCGGCGGAAGCTCCTGCGGAACTCGAAACTGGCCGTCCGCTTCTCGGAGTGGGTCTACGCCAAGAGCGAGGGAAGGCCCATCTACGGGTCCATCGGCAGCTTCCCCGAACAGGTCGTGGGGGAACTGGAGCTCGACAGGCAGATGGCCATCGCCGTCGTCCCGATCCTGTCGGGCGAGCGCTGGTGGGGCTTCATCGGGTTTGCCGATTACACGGGGGAAACCGAGTGGAGTGAAGACGAGATCGCACCCCTCGGGGCCGCATCGGAGATCCTCGGAGCCGCCATCGAGCGCGAGGAAAGGGAGCGGGCCCTCCGGGAGACCCATGCCGCCCTCCGCGACCGGGAGCGCTTCCTCGCCGGGGTCTTCGACGCCATCCAGGACGGCATCATGGTGGTGGCGCCCGACATGACGATCCTGCGCGTCAACAAGACGGTCGAAGATCGGTTTCCCCACGTCAGGCCGATTGCGGGCAGGAAGTGCCACGAGGCCTTTTACGGCAGGAGACGGCCCTGCACGGGCTGTCAGACCCTGAAGACCCTCGAAACGCGAAAGGCCGCCTCGGGGGTCCATCCCATCGCGGGTGCCGACGGGGAGAACAAGGGGTGGGTCGAGGTGTTCAGCTACCCCTTGATCAATCACGACACCGGGGCACTCGAGGGCGTGATCGAGTACTCCCGGGACATCACGGAACGCAGGAAGGCGGAAGAGGCCCGTCGGCTTAGCGAGAAACGGCTCAGGCAGTTCATCGACTCGTCCCGGGACATCATCTTCCTCAAGGACGACGCCCTGCGCTACCTCTTCATGAACCGTGCGTGCTGCGAGCTTTGCGGCACCCGGGAAGAGGACGTCAGGGGACGCACGGATTTCGAGATCTTCCCCGAGGAATCGGCACGCATGTTCCGGGAAGGGGATCTGGCCGCCCTGTCCGGCGGAGGCAGCGCGACGGCCCAGGACCTGCACTTCAACGGACGGTTCCTCGAGGTCACGAAATTCCCCGTCGATCTCGGCGAGGGCCGGATGGGCGTGGGCGGGGTCGTGCGTGACGTGACGGAGCGGCGGCAGGCCGAGGAGGCCCTGCGGGCCAGCGAGGAACGCTACCGTGAAATGGCCGATCTGCTGCCCGTGGGCATCTACGAGGCGGATTTCGGCGGCACCTTCACCTACGCCAACGCGAAGGCTATGCAGCTCTTCGGCTACGGGGAGGACGAGGTCCGGCAGGGGATTCATTTCCTCCGGGTCATCGCCCCCGAGGAGCGCGAGGTTGCCGTGATGCGGTCGCAGGGCGTCCGCCAGGGCAAGGACGTCATAAACGCGGAGTACACCTTTCTCCGCAAGGACGGCAGCCGGTTCCCCGGCCTGCTGCTGGCGCGGCCCCTGGTCCGGGACGGCCGCATCGTGGGGTCCACGGGGGTCGTGACGGATATCACGGAACTCAAGCAGGCCCAGCAGACGCTGCGGGAAAACGAGGCCAAGCTGCAAAGCATCCTCCAGGCGGCCCCGATCGGCATCTCCTTCGGTGAAAGACGCACCCCGAAGTGGGTCAACGACCGATACCAGGAGATGACCGGGTACGGAGCGGAAGAGCTGGTGGGGAACTCCGCCCGGATCCTCTATGACAGCGACGAGGAGTTCCTCCGCGTGGGAGAGGAGTTCTACCGGGGCATCGAGCGCGGCGCGATCGGGACGGCGGAGACCCGCTGGACGAGAAAGGACGGCTCGACAATCGACGTGCTGCTGAGCATGGCACCCGTCTTCCCCGGCGACGAGAGCAAGGGGGTCGTCGTCACGGCCCTCGACGTCACGGAGCAGAAACGGGCCGAGGCCGCCCTGCGTGCCAGCGAGGCCCGGTACCGGGAACTTGCCGATCACCTGCCCGTCGGCATCTACGAGGCGGACTTCCATGGGTTGGTGCACTACGCCAACAACGCCTCACTGGAGATGTTCGGGTACTCCGCCGAGGAAGTGGCGGCGGGGGTCAACTTCAGCACCGTCGTTGCTCCCGAGGACCGGGAGCTGATGCTTCGAAACATGAAGCTGATCCGGGAAGGAACACCGCTTGTTTACCAGGAGTACACGATGCTCCGCAGGGACGGCAGCCGCTTCCCGGCGCTGACGCGGTCGAGGCCGCTCGTCCGGGACGGCCGCATCGCCGGCTCGACGGGCATCGTCACGGACATCAGCGAGCTCAAGCAGGCCCAGGAGGCCCTGCGGAAGAACGAGGCCCTGCTTGCGAGCATTCTCCGCACGGCCCCCATCGGCGTGGGCATGGTCAAGGGCCAGGTCCTGGGCTGGGTCAACGAGGGGATGACCGCGCTCACGGGACACGAAGGCCATGAACTCAGGAACCAGAGCATCCGCATCCTCTACCCCGACCGCGAGGAGTACGAACGGGTGGGCAGGGAATTGCATGCGGGAATCAGGGCCGGGATGGGAGGATCGGTCGAGACGCGCTGGAGGCGCAAGGACGGCGCCGTCATCGACGTCCACCTGAGTGCCGCCCCGATCGATCCGAAGAGCCCGGATGCCGGGGCCGTCTTCACGGCCCTGGACATCACGGCGCAGAAGAAGGCCGCCCGAATCCTGCTCTTCGCCAAGCAGGACCTCGAGAAGCAGGTCGCCGAGCAGACCCGGGAGCTCGACGTGGCCAACATGCTGCTGCGGATCGAGCTCGAGGAGCACCGCAAGACCGAGGAGGCCCTCGTCAAGAGCGAGCAGCTCTACCGGGCCATCGTCGAGGACCAGACGGAGATCATCTGCCGCTTCGGGCCCGACGGGACGATCTCCTTCGTCAACGAGGCCTTCTGCCGCTATTTCGGACAGGACCGCGACAGGGTTCTCGGGTCGCGCTACCTGCCGTCGATCCCGCGCGAGGACCGAAAGAAACTCTGGGCGGCCTACGGCGCCCTGGCCCCGGATCGGCCCGTCTTCCAGCTGGAGCTGCGCGTCGGGGCACCCGACGGAACGCTGCGCTGGCTGCAGTGGACCAGCCGGGCCATCTACGATGAGGCCGGGGCCCTTGTCGAGCACCAGGGCGTGGGCCGGGACATCACGGACCGCGTCCGCTCGGAGCAGCAGATCCGGGAGAGCCGCAACACGCTCCGGTCGGTTTTCGACGGCATCTCCGACCCGCTGCTCATGGTCCGTGAGGACATGACGGTCATCATGCTCAACCGGGCGGCCCTGCAGTTCCTCGGCGCCACGCTCTACCGGGAGATGATCGGGGCCCCCTGCGTGGAGCCCTTCCGGCAGCGTTACGGCCAGGAGGAGGTCAACCTCATCCAGGCCGCCATCGCCGGGCAGGAGCCGGCCCGCTGGGAGCTGGCGACGAAGGGGGATGCCGCCCGGTACGAGGAGGTGTTCGTCTATCCGGTTCACGCCGTGGCGGCCGGCGACAGCATGGCCATCATCCGCATCACCGACCGGACGAGGCAGCGCCTGATGGAGAGGGAGCTGATCCAGAGCGAAAAGCTCGCCTCCCTGGGGCTGCTGGTCTCCGGGATCGTCCACGAGATCAACAACCCGAACAACTTCATCAGCTTCAACATGCCGATCCTGCGCGACTACATCCGGGAGATCCTGCCTGTCCTGGACGAGCACGCCGCGAAGAACCCCGCCTACGAGGTCCAGGGCATGCCGTACGCGGATTTCCGCGAGGACGTGCTGAAGCTGCTGGAGAACATCGAGCACGGCTCCACGCGGATCAACGCCACCGTGGCCAAGCTCAAGGAATTCGCGCGCAAGCGGGACGACAAGGGTGCCCGGCCTATCCGGCCCACGGAGGTCGTGGAACGCGCCGTCGCCATCTGCCACACGCAGATCCGAAAAACGGTGCGGACCTTCGAGGTGGACGTGCAGCAGGACATGCCCGGGATGGTCACCGACCCCGACGCCATCGAGCAGCCCCTCATCAACCTGCTGATCAACGCCGCCCAGGCGGCGGACAAGCCGGATTCCCGCATCCGGCTCACCGTGCGGCGGAGGGAGAACGGCGGGGGGCTCGTCATCGAGGTTGAGGACAACGGCTGCGGGATGGACCGCAAGACGGCCTCCCGCATCTTCGACCCCTTCTTCACGACAAAGGCGGAGGGGCTGGGCACGGGCCTGGGGCTCTACATCTCGAAGAACCTCATCGAGTCCGCCGGCGGCTCCATCGCCGTGGACAGCGAGATCGGCCGGGGCACGACCTTCCGCGTCGTGCTGCCCGACCTGACGGATCAACGGGGCGCGGGCAAACCAACCGAGTAAAGAGGAGTCTGGACACATGAGCGAAATGGTTCTTGTCATCGACGACGAAATGGATTGCCTCGACAGCGTCAAGCGGGGCCTCATCAGCTCGGGCATCCGCGACATCCGCGTGGAGAGCGACCCCCGCGTCGCGGCGCAGTCCGTTCAGCAGGGCGACCGCTACGCCGTTGCGCTCATCGACATCACGATGCCCTGGATCAACGGGGTCCAGCTCCTGGAGATCATCAAGAGCGCCAGCCCCGACACGGAGTGCATCATGGTGACGGCCGTCAACGACGCCCGGACCGCCGTCGAGTGCCTCCAGAAGGGCGCCTACGACTACCTGACCAAGCCCGTCTCCCGCGACGAGCTGGTCTCGAAGATCCGGCGGGCGATGGAGCGGCGCCGCCTGCTGGAGGTCCTCTCCGTCGGCAAGACGGGCAGCCTGCCGCAGATCAAGCACAAGGACGCCTTCGCGCCGATCGTGACCCGGTCGGATAAGATGTTGCGCCTGCTCAAGGAGGCGGAGCTGCACGCCGCCAGCGACGTGCCCGTCCTCATCACCGGCGAGAGCGGCACCGGCAAGGAACTGCTCGCCAAGGCGATTCACCGCTCGAGCCCCCGGGCGTCGTTCCCGTTCACCTCGATCAACATGGCCTCCCTGACGGGAAGCCTCTTCGATGCCGAGTTCTTCGGCCACACCAAGGGGGCCTTTACCGGGGCGGAGAAGGACCGCGCGGGCTACCTCGAGTCCACCCACCGGGGGACCCTCTTCATGGACGAGATCGGGGATTTGCCCCTCGATTTCCAGGGGAAGCTCCTGCGGGCCCTCCAGGAGGGGGAGATCATCAAGCTCGGCACCAGCACGGCGCGCAAGGTGGACGTGCGCTTCATCGCGGCCACCAACGCCGATCTCGACAAGCTGCTGGCCAAGGGACAGTTCCGGAAGGACCTCTACTACCGTCTCAAGGGGGCCTGGCTCTCCATGCTGCCCCTGCGGGAACGCCGGGAGGACATCCCGCTGCTCATCAACGTCTTCCTCCGGGAGTTCCGCGGGGAGCTCACCGGTCACGATATCGAGGAAGACGCGCTGGAGATTCTCATGGGGTACGACTACCCCGGAAACGTCCGGGAGCTGCGCTCGATCATCCAGTCCTCGGGCAACCTCGCGCAGCAAAGGCCGATCGCGGCGCGGCACCTCCCGGAATACCTGAGGAAATCCAGGCCGAAGGCGGCGGTTCCGGCTGGCGGCGGCGGGCCGATCGTCCCCCTGGCCGAGGTGGAGCGGGCCCACATCCTCAAGGCCTACGAGGAAACGACCCGCAACAAGCTCAGGACGGCCAGGCTACTGGGGATCGGCCTCAACACGCTGAGAAGGAAGCTCGCCTCCTACGGGGTGGACTGAACCCCTTGAAACTCCATCACGATCCGGGCCGGCCACGAGCGGGGCCTTTTCCCGCACGACGCGTGGGGTGACCCGGGAGCGCTGGCCTTAGACGTGATGTCCTGCCTATCGAGCCGGTGCGATCCGGCGGCTTCCCTGCCGGACCATCCCGGATCGGCACACTTTCTCTTCCTGCCCGAAAAGATTCGGTTTTTCCCCCTTCACCGGTCCATTGCGGCACAGGCCGCCTTCGCCCCGGCCGGGCCCGCCCACTTCCGTAATCATCCAACTCTTCGTAATTGCTGATGAAATTGTTTCGTACGCATTTGGTACGAGCGGTGCTCTGCATGGCGGCAACCCACGCAGCCGAGGTGAGGCCATGTCAGACAGAAACTTTACGGGACGTGACCCGGACCGCACGGCAAGCCGGATCGAGACCGTTCCCGGCGGGGAGAGCGGCGATGGGGCGGCGAATCGGCCCGAAGGGAATCCTGCCGGGACATCCGGGGATTCGCCCCTGCCTGCGCCGCACGACGCATGCCGGGCGTTCATGGAGCAGCTTCCGTTCGGCGTCCTTACGGCGCGGCCCGACTACACCGTGGATTACGTCAACGGAAAATTCGTGGAGATGTTCGGGTACGGGATCGACGAAATCCCCGACATCCGCTCCTGGTTCGATACCTTTGCGCACAAGCCCGTGTCGAACGGCATGCTCGATCAGCTCTTCCGCGGCCGGACCCCGCGGACGGCGGGGATCCACCGGGAGACGGTGATCGCCGTCCGGACCCGGCAGGGCGGCAGACGCCTGTGCCAGGTCCACTTCGTGGGCCTTGCCGACGGACGCCTGCTGACGACTTACGAAAATGTGGCCGATCGGGGCCGCATCGAGTCGGAGCTGCAGTACACGAAAATCGACTCGGTGGGCATTCTCACCGGCGGCCTTGCCCTCATCCTGGACGGGATCGCCGAGGGTCTCCGGGAGCTGCTGGAGACCATCCAGGGGCAGAACACCCCCGTCGTCAGGAAGCTGCAGGCCATCGAGCAGGAGTCGCAATCCGCCAGGGAACTGCTGCAGAAGATCCGGGGATTTGCCGGCGGCCCGGTGAACGGGGGCCGGCCGGTCGACCTCAAGGAGATCATCCGCAAGACCTCCACCGTCTTCGCCAACACCCGGGGCGGGATCACCGTGCGGCGGAAGCTCGACGAGAAGCTCTGGCCCGTCGACGTCGACCGGGTCCAGCTCGAGAAGATGTTCATCCACCTCTACTTTCATCTGCAGCAGGTCTCCCCGGCGTGTTCCGAGTTCCACATCGAGGCCGAAAACGTTTGCCTCTTCGCGCCGGAATCCACGCTCTACCGGGTCAAGCCGGGCAAGTACGCGAAGGTGAGCCTGTCGGCAGGCGCCCTGACGCAGGCGCAGACCGGGCGGCCGAGGGCGCTGCGCCTCTCGGCGCTCATGAACGACGCCGGGCTGCGCGACAACCTGAGCCTGACCTACGCGCAGTGCATCGTGCAGGGTCACGGCGGGGTCGTGACCCTCAGCGGGGACGAGCGGGCCCCGTCGGCGATGCACATCCTGCTGCCGGCCGCAGGGCCGGCGTCCCCCGAATCCGCTGCCCGGCCGGCGGCCGGGTCGTCGGGCGAAACGATACTCCTGGTCGATGACGACGAGGTCCTCACCGGCCTGCTCCGCGAGATCCTGGAGGCCGCGGGCTACCAGGTGCTGACGGCGTCCAGCGGCCGCGAGGCCCTCGAGATCTACGAGGCCTGGGGAGGCGACATCGACCTCGTGCTGCTCGACATGATCATGCCCGGCATGGGCGGCACGGAGACCTTCAGGAAGTTGAAGGAAATGGACCCGGGGGTGTCCGTGCTCATCATCAGCGGCTACAGCCTGCCCGACGAGGTCCGGGAACTCCTCGCGCAGGGCTGCAGGGGGTTCCTGCAGAAGCCCTTCCAGATTCCAGACCTGTTCGATGCGGTGCGGCGGGCGATCCGCCGCGACCGCGGAAAGAGAGGATAGAGCCATGGACGTCATCTACCGGGTGATCGAGCCGCGGTCGATTTACATCGCCGGCACGCGACGGCTGGACAACGAAGCCCTCGCGCAGTTTCTCGAGCGGCGGACAGGCGCCCGCTGCGAGGCGGTCTCCTTTGGGCAGATGGAGGCCCTGGCGCGTGCATCACACCCCCCGGGGAGCCTGCTCTTTCTCGTGGACCCCCTGGAGCCGGGGCTCAGGGCGCCGGGCCCGCAGGACAACGGCCGGGATGGCGGGATGCTGCCTGCAGGGCTTCTCTCCGTTCTCTTCCGGGAAGGCCCAAACGGCAACGGTCAAAACCGGGCCGCCCCGGAGTTTCCATGCGGGTTCTTCTATCGTTTTGACGCCGCGGAGCGGTTCGTCGAAGCCCTGCGGGATCTTCCGGCTTGCCGGCCGGCGGCGCCCGGGGGGCCTCCCGTCGCCTTCACGAGGCCGGGGAGCGCCTGCGACGCCGCGGAGGGGCACCCCCTGAGCCCGCGGGAGTTCCACATCCTCTTCCTGATGGCCGGCGGCCTCCACAACAGCGACATCGCAGCCCACCTGGCCATCAGCGGCCACACGGTCAGAACGCACCTCTACAACATCTTCCGCAAGATCAACGTGCGGAGCCGCGTTCAGGCTTCGCTGTGGATCCACGAGCGCGTGGAGCGGTTCTTCTGCCTGGTCTGACTGCGTGCGCACCGAACCCTGCCGTCTCATTCTTTCCGTTGCGCGGGGGCGCGGCCGCGGTTCCTCGCCGCGCGGGTCGGCCCCGGCGATTCCCCGGCAGACGGCAAACCGCCGGGACGGCGGCCCGAGGGAAGGCCGGTCCCGGCGGTGTCGGGCGGCGGATGGTCCGGATCAGTGGGAGACGGGCATGCTCAGAAGGCGGGCGACGACCGGGGCGACCAGGCAGCCGAAGACCGCCACGGGGGCGAGGTAGACCAGCAGGGTCATGAAGCAGTCGATCACGATGAACGCCGCGCTGTCATCGGGGGAGTCCACTTCCACGATCTGGTCGAAGATGCAGCGGTCGTCTACCGGCGTCTGCCCTTCACAAAATGCCTTCCCGCCGATTGTCCTTTCCGTCAGCGTCACGCTCATGGTCCTGCTCCTTCGCTTGTGTTTGTACAGTGAGGGAGCATCTGCTGTGCCGCCACGGCGCAACTTTGAATAGTGCTTTGAAATCGAATACTTGAGATCTTCTCCCTCTTCGTGCGGACGCTTGGGGCTGCGAATGAAGGGTGCCTGATCGGGGGTTGTCTCGAATATTATCCTTCAAAGTCAAAGAGTTGTATTCATTGTGCCATTTTGGCGATGTGCGATAAGGAGGGAGCTTCAATCGTCCCCCTTTGCAAAAGGAGGTTCGAGGGGGATTTTCGCGTCTGTTGGTTTCAATGTTCGTCAGGTGCTGCAGACCCTGTGAAAACAGATAATCACGCAATCTCATGCGGGTCCCCGCGCTTTGACGGGTGGCGTCCGGAGGGCCGTGATTGAGCCCGGAGGGCGGGTCTGTTAGGATGGGTTCCGCATATCGCAGCGGAGGGAAGAGAATGCAGGATGCACTGGCGCGTTACCCCGTCGTCGTGGAGGTCCCCGTGGCCTGGGGCGAGATGGACGCCTTCGGCCACGTCAACAACATCGTCTACTTCCGGTATTTCGAGACGGCCCGGATCGCCTATTTCGAGAGGCTCGACGTCCCCGAGTTCCTGGCCAGGGACCCCGTGGGCCCGATCCTTGCCGAGACGGCCTGCCGCTTCCGCGCGGCCCTGTCCTACCCGGACACGGTCTCGGTCGGGGCACGGGTGGAGAGCGTCGGCGAGGACCGCTTCGTCATGCGCTACGCCGTCTTGAGCCACAGGCTGGGACGCCTCGCAGCCGAGGGTGAGGGGACCCTGGTCTGCTTCGATTACCGGCAGAATAAAAAGGCCCCTGTGCCGGAGAGGCTCAGGGGCCGGATTGCCGAAATCGAGGCCGTCTGTCCGCGCTAGTGGCTACCGCACCCGCCGGTCCCTCCAGTGCAGGATGTTGGTCCGGCTCGCGATCGAGGGCGGGCTGATGGCCGCCTTCTGGGTGTTCGAGCCGATCCCCGCGCCCCCGCTCACGGTCACGTAGAGGTCCGGCGTGCTGCTGAAGGGGTTCATGGACAGCACGGGCGCCGTGGGGATGCCCACGCCGAGCGTCATGCTGCGGCTGCCGCCGGTCAGGGAGCCGGCGCCGCTCACGTAGTTGATCGCATAGAGCTTCGCCGTGCCCGCCTGGCTGCAGGGGTCGCCCGTGCCGCCTGCGGGGGTGTAGGTGGTGAAGTAGACCTGGCCCCCGAAGATGGAGGGGTCGGACAGGCACTTCTCGCCCGCCCCCGGGAGGTTGATGAACCAGCCGTTCTTGCCCGCGCTGTCCGCGTAGGTGCCGCTCGTGATGTTTTCGAGGTTCGCGAGCTGCAGCGTGCCGGAGAGCGTCTTGTCCTTCACGCCGAAGAGCCGGTCCGTGGCGGTCCCCACGACGATGGGCTCGGCCTTGTCGCCGGTTCCCCAGTAGAGCCAGATGGTTCCGTTGGCGTCGCGGGTCGCGGCCGGGGCGTCGTAGACGGGCCCGATGCCGGGCTCCCGGGCGAAGAGGCGCGAGCCGCGCCAGTCGGCCGTCGAGCAGGACGGCCCGTCGGCATTGAAGCAGAACGTGAAGCGCCAGATGTTGCCGCCCAGGTCGCCGATGTAGGCCGCGTCGATGAAGCCGTCGTTGTCGGAGTCGATCATCGTCGGGGTCCCGGGCATCGCATAGGCCAGGTTTGCATTGTCCGCCAGGGTGTAGCTCCACAGGATGTTGCCGGTCGCCAGCTCGACCACGAAGAACCCCTTCCCCCGGGTGTCGCAGCCGGTCCCCGTGCAGCTCGAGTAGTTGTGGCCGCCGCCGATGAATCCGACCCACTTCTCCTGTCCGCCGACCTTCACGCGGTGCACCATCATCTTGCTCCACGGGTCGCCGAGATAGGGCGCCTGGCTAGCCGAGGGGCTGATGCGCCAGCGGTAGACGGGGGTTGCCGTGTCCGTGATGTCCAGGGCGTGGTATCCGCAGTAGTAGGGATAGGATGCCGAGTAGACGTTGCTGAAGCCGCTGTCGCAGTGGGTCGACGAGCTCCAGAGGGTCTGGGTGGCACCGCGGCCCTGGGCGAAGATGAGCAGGGTCCTCCAGTCCGAGGCGCTCTTGACCGTCCCGTCGCCGCTTCCCAGCCACACGTCGGCCACCGAGATGGGGCCGTCGACGTAGTACTGGTGCGTCAGGCCCGTGGGGTGCGAGACATGGGCGATGTCCTTGAGCTTGCTCAGCAGGTTGGGTGCGATGAAGCTCCAGAGCTCGGCCCCGTCGCTCGTCCGGAAGGCGTGGAGCTGCCCGTCGTTGGCGCCGGCCACGACGATCCGCTTGCCGTTGGCCGTGGAGCGGACGTTGTTGGCGCGGAAGGTCGCGAAGGCATTGGCCGTGTCCCACATGTCACGGAAGTACTGGGCGGGCGTGCCCACCGTGATGGGGTTCGAGCGGAAGGTGTCGCCCAGCTTCCAGTTGTCGGGGTTGTAGGCGCTCTCGCCCCGGATGAAGCCCACGACCTCGTTGCGCCTCGTGTTGTCGGCCACGCCGAGGTCCGCGGTCGTGATGTTCGACACGGTGAAGGCGGCAAGCGAGCCGGCCTTGTAGGTGTAGATGTTGCGCGCCGAGGCCGGCATCGACTGCAGCACGGCGCCGGCGTCCCAGGCCACGGCCCCGATGCTGCCGTCGGCGTTGATATTGTACTTCTTGATGTGGCCCTGCCAGAAAGGCTCGCCGTTGGCGGGCTGGAAGGTCGCCTCGTAAAGGTAGTTCTCGTCCACGAGCCGTGTGGAGGCCACCGAGGCCTGCGTGAAGGAGTAGGTCGCCTCGCGGATGTGGTTGACGGCCTGCCGGAAGGCCGCCTCGAGCTCCGCGGCGTTGTTGGCCAGGAAGGCGTAGCCGGAGAGCGGCGCCGTTCCCGGGTCGTTTGTGGTCGCAAAGCACTGGTCGCTCGTCCCGTTGCATATGCCCGTCGTGGAGGAGCCGCCGCAGGTCGTGACCGCCGAGGGGTCGAAGCCCGACACGTTTCCGGTGTTCGGGACCAGGGGGTTGTCTGTGCCCCCGTAATAGGCCATCCAGTTGAGGGTGTTCTTCAGGTGGTCGGGCATGTTGCTGCCCATGCCGATGACGAAGACCCTGTAGCCTGCGTCGGCCAGGGCCTTGGCTGCCAGCACCGACTCGCGGCGGCGCTTGTACTGGTCGGCCTGCGTCTCGTAGCCTGTACCGCCGCAGCTCATCGTGTCGGCCCCGTCGGAGACGAGAATGACGAACTTCTGCCGGCAGCTCTGGTAGGCATCGGCCGCCTTGTGGGCGTCGAGGTAGGCCTTCACGCCGGAGAGGGCCGAAACGAGCGGGGTGGCCCCGACGACGTTGGAATAGGTCATCCAGTAATTGATGCTGGAATAGTCCCCCGACACCTGGTCCACGGTGCAGGAGGTCGTGTTGCCGCAGTAGATCTGGGAATACTTCGTTGCGATGTCCCGCAGCTTGACGTAGGAGCTCCCCTGGAACTTGCCGAGGCCGAAGCGGATGTTCATGCTCGTCTCGTCGTCGGTGTTGACCGTCCCGTCGCGGTTGTCATCCAGGATGGTGAACAGGGTCTTGCGGGCGATCTCGAAGCGCGAGCAGTAGGTCGTGTAGCCCGGCACGCTCTGGTCGTCGTAGAAGGGACCCGAGCAGGTGGGGTTGCTGTACTGCTTCGTCGGGTAATTCCACGCGTCGTGGTCCCCGGGCGGGTTCCACTTCATGCTGCCGGAGAGGTCGAGGACGATCATGGCGTCGGGGGCGACGGCCGTGAAGAGCCCCTCCTCGCTCAGCGGGTCGTCCGCCCAGGCCGGCCCCGAGGCAATGACCATCGCGAGCAGCGCAATCGCATGGAGCCAGCTTGCCGGTCTCATTTTCCCTCTTTCTTTCGTCGTCCCGTTCATGACGAGCCTCCTTGGGGTTGAATCTGGCACCCTGCGGGAGCACCGGTTGTGCCACGGGGGGATCGGGAGGCGCGTCTCGAAATTCTTTAACAAATGCGGGATGTTGTAAATTTGCAGGCCGGCAGCGGGCAGCGGGGTGGCCCCCTCGGAACCGGGCCGAAACGGCCTACCGGCCCTGAAAATGCAGCAATGAGGGGCTTCCCGGGGGGTGTCCCAAATCGGCACGGCCCTGTTTGGACCGCCGAAACGGAAAGGCCGGCGCTGAGGCGCCGGCCCTTCGGGGTATACAGCCTGTGAGGGGGCTGGGTGGTCAATCCTTGTACATCTTCGCGAATCTCCACTTCTTGCGCTTCTTCCAGCTTCCCCTGTGGAAGGCGTAGCTGGCCAGGAGCGGCAGGGCCAACGTTGCCTCGGCGAAGACCATCTGCTCCGAGACGGTGTCCACCTTGCCCCAGGAGGCGGCCTCCTTGAGGGTCGAGCTCGAGCAGGCCCCGTCGCGCACGTCGGCCACGGTGATCTGGACGGCGTACTGGTGCATGGGGACGTCCTTCCCGAGGATCTCCGCGCAGATCACCGTGTCCTGGATGAAGTTCTTCGGCACGCCGCCGCCGATCATGAGAAGGCCCGAGGTGGGCGCGGCGATCTTGATCTCCGTCAGCTCCCGGAAGTCCTTCACCGAGTCGATGGAGATGTGGCTTTCCGGCCGCCGGTGCTGGTGGAGCACCAGGCCGAAGCCCGCGCTGGAGTCCGAGAAGGCGGGGCAGAAGATCGGGACGTCGTTCTCGTAGGCCGTCTGGACGAGGGACCCCTTCTTCTTGGCCTTCCTCGTCAGGTACCTGCCCATCTCCCGGATGAACTCGCGCGACGAGTAGGGCCGGGGCGCGAGGGCGTCGGCGATCTCCGTGATGGTGCGGTCGCACTGCTGCAGCTGCTCCTCGTCGATGTAGGTGTCGTAGATGCGGTCGATGTAGAGCCTGCGGAGCTCGCGGTCGTCGACGTGGGGCGTGCCCTGGTAGTGGCGGAAGCCCAGGGCCTCGAAGAAGTCCATGTCCACGATGGAAGCCCCCGTGGCCACGACGGCGTCCACCATGTTGTACTTCACCAGGTCGGCGTAGATCTGCATGCAGCCCGCGGCGCTCGTGCTGCCGGCGATGGTGAGGAAGATGACACAGTTGCGGTCGGCGAGCATCCGGTCGTAGATCTCGGCCGCCGAGGCGAGGTCGCGGGCCGAGAAGGACATCTTCTTCATGGCCTTCACGATGTCGACGGCATCGATCTTCGTCATGTCGATGTGCTCGACCTTGGTTTTCAGGTAGTCCTGCTTCGTCTTGACGGGTTTCTTTGCCATGAAATACTCTTTTCCCCTTCGGTGATGATGGCCATTCCTTACCCCAAGGCCCCGGAAAAGTCAAAGGCCGAAAGCCGTTGCCCGCCGCGTGCCGGCGCACAAATCCCTTGCATCGCCTTGCCCCGTCTGCTACTTGTCAAATGTCAGGACATCGGTTACCCAAAAGTGTCATGACATAGGTTACTCTTAAGGGTCCTTTTGGTGTCAGGACATCGGTTACCCTGACGGAACATATCCTGTACGATACTCTCTTTGAAGAACCCCGAAAGGAGAGTATCCATGGAAGAAGAGATCCGCAGGCAAGCCATTTACCGGCATATCGCAGATGGCGAATCTCCCAAGAGCATTTACACGAGCCTGAAGCGATCGAAAAAATGGTTCTTCAAATGGCTCAAACGCTACCAAACGGGAGATGCCGACTGGTTCAAGGATCAGGGCCGTGCACCCCGGCGGCGTCCGACCCAGACGAGCCAAAAGCAGCAGGATCTCATCATTGCCACCCGACAGCGTCTGGAGACTGAGCCTTATGCCCAGACGGGTGTAACCGCCATCAAGTGGGCCCTGAAGAAGCTCAAGGCCCCGTTCCCTTCGGACCGGCACATCACCCGGATCCTGAAGCGGGCAGGGCTCGTTAAAAAAAACTGCGTACGTCGCCAAAGGGGTCACCTACCCCTACTTTGCGGAGGCCCTGGAGGTCAACAACATCCACCAGATCGACCTGGTGGGGCCCCGGTATATCAAAGGCGACGGCCGGTTCTACTCGCTCAACGTGATGGATCGCTTCAGCCATGCGGTCTATCTCGAGTCGCAGCGAACCAAGGCCGATGACCCGGTGGCCGCCAGTCTCTTGCGGAGTTGGAAGGCCATGGGCATCCCGGACTTTGCCCAGTTCGACAACGAGCTGAGCTTCCGGGGCAGCAACCGTTATCCCCGATCCTTCGGGATCGTGATCCGGCTGTGTCTCTATTACGGGGTCACGCCGGTCTTTATCCCCATCAGCGAGCCTTGGCGAAACGGGGATGTGGAGCGGTTCAACGAGACCTACGACAAGATGTTCTTTCGCAGGCAGTGGTTCCCGAGCTACGAGGCCCTCAAGCGGCAAAGCAAAAACTTCCAGCGGTTCCATAACCGCCATCATCGGTACAGCTGCCTGGGCGGCAAAACCCCGATGGAGGTTCTGGCCGCCTCCGGCTACCAGCCCATGAGGGTGCCTCCCAATGCTCGGGTGCCCCGACTCGAAGAGATCCCCGAGGGGACCATCATCCTGATCCGGTTCATCCGCAGCGACCGGAAGCTGGATATCTTCGGGGAGCGGTTCGTCGTTGCCAAAGAGCTGGTCTACTCGTATGTCAAAGCCGTGATCGTCACTGCGGATCACGTTTTGAAAGTCTATCTCGGGAAGAGTTGGTGGAGGCCTTCGAGTATCGAATGCCTACCGAAACTTGGGAATAACGTCCTTGGGTAACCTATGTCATGACACTTTTTACCCTTAGACCCGGGTTACCTATGTCGTGACACTTGTCAGCTACTCCCTGTGCATGGATCTCTTTTCAGGCCGCGAGGTTCTCACCGTCTCGGAACTCACCCGCCAGATCCAGGACGTCCTGGAGGCCGCCTTCGATCATCTCTGGGTCGAGGGCGAGGTTTCCAACCTCCGCCGGCCCGCATCGGGTCATCTCTACTTCACCCTCAAGGATGAAGAAAGCCAAGTCCGGGCGGTGCTCTTCCGGCCCGCCGCCCGGGCGCTCAAGTTCGACCTCGAAGACGGGATGCACATCGTCTGCCGGGCCCGGATGAACGTCTACAGGCCCCGCGGCGAGTACCAGCTCATCCTCGATTATGCCGAACCCCGCGGAGTGGGGGCCCTGCAGATCGCCTTCGAGCAGCTCAAGGCGAAGCTGCAGGCCGAGGGCCTCTTCGACCCTGTCCACAAGAAGCCGCTGCCGTTTCTGCCCTCCCGGATCGCGGTCGTCACCTCGCCCTCGGGCGCCGTGATCCGCGACATCCTGAACATCACGAAGCGCCGCTTTCCCTCGGTGGACATCCTCGTCGCCCCCGTGCGCGTCCAGGGCGCCGAGGCGCCCGCGGAGATCGTCGAGGCCCTGCGCCTCCTGAACGAGACCCCCGGCGTCGACGTGATCATCGTGGCCAGGGGCGGAGGGTCACTCGAGGACCTCATGGCCTTCAACGACGAGGGGGTGGCCCGGGCCATCTTCGCCTCCCGCGTGCCCGTCGTCTCCGCCGTGGGTCACGAGATCGACTTCACCATCGCCGATTTCGTCGCCGACGTGAGGGCGCCCACCCCCTCGGCGGCCGCCGAACTCGTCGTGCCCCGGCGCGCCGACCTCGTCCAGCAGCTCCGGACTCTGGAATCCCGTGCCGCCCGTGCCGCCGAGCGGTTCCTGAAGCTCCGGCGGGAGCGGCTGGAGAGGCTCACCGAGAGGGTCCGCGACCCGCGGCGTCGCCTCGTCGATCTGCGGCTCGCCCTCGACGAGCGGTTCAGCGGCCTGACCGCCTCCCTGGTCCGGCGGGTGCGCACCGACCGGGAGCGGCTTCGTCACCTCGAGACGCACCTGCAGTACCTGAGCCCCGCGGTGAAGGTCGAAACCCTCACCTTTGTGCTTGAAAACCTGCGAAAAAGCATGATAACGGGAAGCTTCCGCCGGCTCGAGGGGCTCCGGTCGAGGCTCGCTGTCCTCACGGCCGTTCTCGACAGCGTGAGCCCTCTTTCCGTCCTGGCCCGGGGGTACGCCATCGCCCGGACGATCCCGGAAGGAAAGATCATCCGGCGTGCACAGGATCTCGCAGCGGGGGACCCCGTTGGCATAAATGTTGCGAAAGGTCGGTTCAATGCCGTCGTCACCACGGTCGAAGAAGAATGAGGGGATGGCGGAGGTCAAGTTCGAGGACGCCCTGGCGAAGCTCGAGGAGATCGTCCGGAAGATGGAGCAGGGCGAGCTGACGCTCGACGAGTCCCTGGCCGCCTTCGAGGAGGGGATCCGCCTCTCCAGGCTCTGCGCAGCGAAACTCGACGAGGCCGAACGAAGGATCGAGATCCTTCTGAAGAAGGAGGGCGGGACGGAGGTCAAGCCCTTCGACCTCGGACCGGAAGGAGATGATCAGTAACCCCATATCCCTGGACGAGTACCTCGAGTCACGGAAGACCCTCGTCGATCAGGCTCTCGAGCTCTACCTCCCCGCCGAGTCGACCGAGCCCTCCGTGATCTTCAGGTCCGCCCGCTACAGTGTTTTCGCCGGGGGGAAGCGCCTTCGCCCGATCCTCTGCATCGCAGCCGCCGAGGCCGTCGGCGGCCCGATCGACGCCGTCATGCCTGCGGCCTGCGCGCTCGAGCTCATCCACACCTATTCCCTCATCCACGACGATCTCCCGGCCATGGACAACGACGACACCCGGCGCGGCAAGCCGACGAGCCACAAGGTCTTCGGCGAGGCCGTCGCCATCCTGGCAGGCGATGCCCTGCTCACGGACGCCTTCCGCATCATCGCCGGGCAGACCCCCCTCGGGGTCGTGAAACCCGAGACGCTGCTGCAGGTGATCCAGGAGATCGCCATCGCGGCGGGCTGGTTCGGCATGGTGGGCGGCCAGGTGGTGGACATCGAATCGGAGGGCAAGGTACCCGAGGAGAAGACCCTCAACTTCATCCACACGCGCAAGACGGGCGCCCTGATCACGGTCTCGCTCCGGGCCGGGGCCCTGCTCGGCGGGGCGGACGCCGACGCCCTCGACGCGCTGACCGAATACGGGCGCCACGTGGGGCTTGCGTTCCAGATCGCCGATGATATCTTAAACGTCGAGGGCGATGCGAAGGCCCTGGGCAAGGGGACCGGGAGCGACCGCTCCCGGGGGAAGCTCACCTACCCGGCGCTGGTCGGTCTCGAGGCCTCGAGGCGGGTCGCCGCGGAACTCGTGGAAAAGGCCCTCGGGGACCTGAGCGCCATGGACGAACGGGCCGAGCCGCTGAGGGGAATCGCGCGGTTCATCGTGGAACGAAAGACATGATGCCCCCTTCCCCCCTTTCCGGGAGCGGGTGACGGGGCATCCAGGCTCGCAGGCACGGAGGACGGATCAGACCAGGCATGCTCGAAACCATCAATTCGCCGGCCGACATCAAGCGGCTCAGCCAGGCTGAGCTCGAGCTCCTCGCGGAAGAGATCCGCAAGGTGATCATCGAGACCTGCTCCCGCAACGGCGGTCACCTCGCCCCGTCGCTGGGCACCGTGGAGCTCACCCTCGCCCTGCACTACGTCTTCGACGCCCCCCGCGACAAGATCGTCTGGGACGTGGGCCACCAGGCCTACGCCCACAAGCTCATCACGGGCCGGCGCGAGCGGTTCCACACGCTGCGCCAGCGGGGAGGGGTCTGCGGCTTCCCCCGCCGCGAGGAGAGCCCCTACGACGTCTTCAGCGTGGGCCACAGCAGCACCTCGATCTCCGCGTCGGCGGGAATCGCCGAGGCGCGCTGCCTCAACGGCGAGAACTACAAGGTCGTCGCCGTGATCGGCGACGGGTCCATGACGGCGGGCATGGCCTTCGAGGGCCTCAACTGGGCCGGCGACCGCAAGAAGGACCTCATCATCATCCTCAACGACAACGAGATGTCGATCTCGCCCAACGTGGGCGCCCTGTCGGCCTACCTCAACCAGATCATGACGGGCCGCAGGGTCACCCGCCTGCGCAACGAGGTCAAGCAGTTTCTCCGGAGCATCCCCAACGTGGGCGAGCAGATGGTCAAGCTCTCGCGCCAGGCCGAGGAGGCCCTCAAGAGCTTCCTGACCCCCGGGGCCCTTTTCGAGGAGCTGGGCTTCGAGTACGTGGGGCCCCTGGAGGGCCACCGCCTCGACCACCTCATCCCGATGCTGCGCAACGTCAAGGAACACAACCGGCCCGTGCTGGTCCACGTGCTGACGAAGAAGGGGAAGGGGTACCCCTTTGCCGAGCTCGAGCCCACGAAGTTCCACGGGATCGGCCCCTTCAACCCCCGCACGGGGGACCTGGCCGCCGATACGGGCGGGATCCCCAGCTACACGGAGGTCTTCGGCCGGACGATGATCAAGCTGGCCCGGGAAAACCCGAAGATCGTGGCCATCACGGCGGCGATGTGCAGCGGGACGGGGCTCGACGCCTACGCAAAGGAGTTCCCCGAGCGCTTCTTCGACGTGGGGATCGCCGAGCAGCACGGGGTGACCTTTGCCGCGGGGATGGCGACGGAGGGGATCATCCCCGTCGTGGCCATCTACTCCACCTTCATGCAGAGGGCCTACGACCAGGTCCTCCACGACGTCTGCCTCCAGAGGCTCCCCGTGGTTCTCGCCATGGACCGCGGCGGCATCGCCGGAGACGACGGCGCGACCCATAACGGCGTCTTCGACTTCTCCTACCTGCGGGCCATCCCGAACATCGTCGTCATGGCGCCCAAGGACGAAAACGAGCTGCAGCACATGCTCAAGACGGCCGTGGAGTGCGGCGGCCCCGCCTCGGTGCGGTACCCCCGCGGCAAGGGGCTTGGCGTGGCGCTCGACGAGACGCCGAAACCCCTCGAGATCGGCAGGGCCGAGATCCTCATGGAGGGCACCGACCTGGCCGTCTTCGCCATCGGCTACGCGGTGCAGCCGTCCCTGGACGCCGCGAGGCGCCTGCGCGAGGAGGGGATCGAGGCCACCGTCGTCAACTGCCGGTTCGTCAAGCCCCTGGACGAGGAGCTCCTCGCCCGCGTGGCGTCCGTGACGGGCAAGGTCCTCACCGTCGAGGAGAACGTCCTCGCGGGGGGCTTCGGCAGCGCCGTGCTCGAGATGTTCGAGGCCAGGGGCCTCACGGGCATCGCGGTCAAGCGCCTGGGCATCCCCGACGAGTTCGTCGAGCACGCCACCCAGGCGGAGATGCGGCGCAAATACGGCATCGACGCGCAGGGGATCCTCGAGGCCGCGCGAAAGCTCGCGGGGCCGGCAAAGCCGGTGCTGCGGGAAGTGTCGGCGAAGTAAAGACGATCGCGGGAACGACGAATCCCGGGATGTACCTGCCGGCCGTTTGCCCGCGGCCTGCCATCCGATGAAAGAAAAATCCCCCAGAACCAGGCTCGACACGCTTCTCGTGAACCGGGGCCTCGCCGCGTCCCGGGAGCGGGCGCGGGCCCTCATCCTGGCCGGGGCGGTGCTCGTGAACGACGAGCCCGTCGACAAGGCGGGGGCGCTCGTCGCCGAGGGCGCGGCCATCCGGCTCCGCGGCGGGGATCACCCGTACGTGAGCCGCGGCGGCGTGAAGCTCAAGGGGGCCCTGGATGCCTTCGGGATCCGGGTCTCCGGGCTGACGGCGCTCGACGTGGGCGCCTCGACGGGGGGCTTCACGGACTGCCTGCTGCAGGAGGGGGCGCGTAAGGTCTACGCCGTCGACGTGGGCTACGGGCAGATCGCCTGGAAGCTGCGCAACGACCCGCGGGTGGTGCTCTTCGAGCGGAGCAACATCCGGCACTTCCAGGGCGTGGGCATCGAGGAGGCCGTCGACATCGCGACGATCGACACCTCCTTCATCTCGCTGCGGCATGTCGTCCCGGCGACGCTGCGGTTCGTGCGGGAGGGCGGCACGCTGCTGGCCCTCGTCAAGCCGCAGTTCGAGGCGGGCCGGGGCGAGGTGGGCAAGAAGGGGGTCGTCCGCGACCCGGCGGTCCATGCCAGGGTGGTGGAGGGGCTCGTGGCGTTTTTCGAGGAGCAGGGCCTTTCGGTCAGGGGGACGTGCGAGTCGCCGCTCACCGGACCCGAGGGAAACCGCGAGTTCTTCATTTACGCGATCAAGGAATAGAAGGTAAGAGGGTGAGAGGGTAAGAAGGTGAGACAAAGATCTGTAACCGGTTCCTTCCAAACCCTGGGCCCTGAACCCTTGACCCTGTACCGTGTCTTTTCATGATCAAGCGCTTCGTCAAGAACATCGAGATCCGGCTGGCCGAGACGGCGGGCTTCTGCATGGGCGTGCGCAGGGCCGTCGACATGGTCCTCGACCTGGCACAGCACAAGGGAGACAGGAAGATATATTCCTACGGGCCTCTCATCCACAACCCCCAGACCGTCGAGCTGCTGCGAAGACGCGGCATCATCCCCGCGCAGGACCTCGACGAGATCGAGGAGGGGGCGACCGTCATCATCCGGGCCCACGGCATCTCGCCCCGGGAGCGGGAGATGCTGAAGAAAAAGGGGGTCATGATCGTCGACGCCACCTGCCCGAAGGTGGGCCGCGTGCAGTCGGTGATCAAGAAGCACGCCGCGCAGGGCTACCGGATCGTCATCGCGGGCGACGCCGAGCACCCCGAGGTCAACGGCCTGCTGGGGTACGCCGGGGGGCGCGGCATGGTCGTCAGCAGCCTCGAGGACGCCAGGCGCCTTCCGCCCATGGACAAGGTCTGCATCGTGGCCCAGACGACGCAGAGCGCGGACGATTACCGGGACATCGTCGCGGAGATCCGGGGGCGCGTCCCCGAGACGGTCGTCTTCGACACGATCTGCGACTCCACGGAAAAACGCCAGGCCGAGATCAAGGAGCTCGCCTGCTCGATGGACGCCGTCGTCATCGTCGGCGGGCGCAACAGCGGCAACACCCGGCGCCTCGTGCAGATCTCCGAGTCCATGGGCACCCCCACGTTCCACATCGAGACGGCCGAGGAGATCCGCAACATCCCTCTCGGCCGGTACAACCGCATCGGGATCTCCGCCGGGGCCTCGACGCCGAACTGGATCATCGAGCGGGCCGTCGACGCGGTTCAGAACGCGCGGCTGGGGGCCGACGCGCGGGGATGGTTCGTCAACCTCTGGCTTGCCTCCGTGCGCGTCGACGTCTACTCCGCGATCGGCGCCGCCTGCCTGGCCCTCGCGGCCCAGTATCTCCAGGGGGTCTCCTTCAGCATCCTGCAGCTCCTCATGGCGGCCTTCTACGTGTTCTCCGTCCACACCCTCAACCGCTTCGTCGACCGGGAGGTCAGCGGCCTGCGGGGGACGTTCCGGGAGGAGTCCTACGCCCGCAACGCCCGGCTCTACGTCGTCCTGGCCTTCACGGGCATGCTGCTGTCCCTGGGCCTTGCCTACGTGATCGGGCTCGTGCCCTACCTGCTGCTGGCCCTGATCTCCCTCTTCGGCGCCCTGTACAACCTGCGCGTCTTCCCGAAGGGGTGGCGGTTCCGCAGGCTCCGCGACCTGCCGGGAACGAAGAACCTGTTCATGGCCGCCGCCTGGGCACTCGTCATCGCCGTCGTCCCCTACGTGGGCTCGCCGATCGAGATCTCGGCGGACATGGTCGTGGCCGCCCTGTTCGTCTTCGCGATCGTCTTCGTCCGGTCGTCCCTGTCTGACCTCATCGAGATCCAGAGCGACCGCCTGCTGGGCCGCGAAACCATCCCCGTCGTGATCGGCGAGGAGCGCACCCGCCAGCTTCTCAAGGGGATCTCCCTGTCCCTGGCCTGCCTGCTCGTCCTTTCCTATCCCCTCAAGTGGACGACATCGCTCAGTTTCATGCTGCTCCCCTGCGTATTTTACATGTGGATTTGTTTCAATCTTTGTGATAGAAAAACGGCGCTTTCCGCGGCCGCGATCAACGGACTGCTGGAAACCAACTATGTTCTCGCGGGGTTATGCACGGCGGGCTGGCTCGTTGCCCAGCGGCTGCTCGCGTGAGGACGGGAGGACCCTTGCGAAGGAATTCCGCAGCGGCCCTGGCTGCCGCAGCGATGCTCGCCGCCTGGCTCGTCGCCGGATGCGAGGGCCTGCGTTTCGTCCAGACGGCCGAGGAGGCGAAGGACTTCCACCCCAAGACGATCGGGGTGCTGCCCGCCGACGTGGGGATCTACAGGGACGCGCAGGGCAAGATCGACGGCATCATCGCCGAGGTCCTCGTCGGGACGAAGTGGTTCACCCGGGTGGTCGGCGGCGAGGAGATCCGCAGGCGGATCGAGGCGAACGAGGATCTCCGGAAGTCCGTCGATCTCTATCTCGCGAAGCTTCGGGAGCTGAACTTCTCGGACCCCGATCTCTGCAAGGTGATCGCCGAGCTCTGCGGGATCGAGGCCGTCCTCATCCCCACCGTCGATGTGTGGGAGTACACGATGCTCGGCGGCGACAAGGTCGCCCGGGTGGGCATCTCCATGCGGCTCGTCGACACGGGGACGGGCAAGACCATGTGGAGGGCCGGCCACCAGGTCACCGAGGAGTACCGGTTCCTGAAGCCGGACCTCGCCGGCATGGGCCGGTCCATGGTGCGGAAAATGATCGACCGGATGCCGCATTGATGGAATGAGCCTCAGGCCGCAGGCGCCGGGAAGGACCTTGTTTTCGGCAAGTTCATCATTACATGGATGGTCAACCGGAGCGCGGAGCATCCGCCGAAGAGGGGCATGCGGTTTTCCCATGACCCGATGCCTGATGCCCGGTGCCTGATGCCTCAACGGAGTGTCACGATGAAAGAAAAAGTCCAGGCGGCCCTTGACCAGGTCCGGCCCAACCTCCAGCGCGACGGGGGGGACGTGGAGCTGGTGGACGTGACCGAGGACGGGGTCGTGAAGGTGAAGCTCACCGGCCGCTGCCGCGGCTGCCCCATGTCCCAGATGACCCTGAAGATGGGGATCGAGCGCTTTTTGAAGACGAACGTCCCGGACGTGAAGGCCGTCGAGTCCGTTTAGAGCGGCGACCCGTGACCCGGCAAGCGAATATTCACACGAAGGAGTTTCTGGAAATGGCCTACGTCATCAGCGATGAGTGCATCGCCTGCGGGAGCTGCGAGGAAGAGTGTCCCGTCGAGGCAATCAGCGAGGGCGACGAGAAGTACGTCATCGACCCCAACCTCTGCACCAACTGCGGGGCCTGTGCGGATGTCTGCCCCGTCGAGGCAATCAGCCCCGGTGACGAGGAGTAGGTTCGCCGCCGTGGCCGCATGAAACGAGGGGAAGGGCGCCCGCCTTCCCTCTTTTCTTTTTTGCCCGGAAACCCGGCGGAGAGCGAAAACCCGGTTCGTACCGGCAGGGATGCCGATCGGTCATGGCAGGACGGTTCATCACCTTTGAGGGCGTCGAAGGGTCCGGCAAGTCCACCCAGCTCCGACTCGCGGCGGAGTTCCTGCGGGCCCGGGGCCTTGCGGTCGTCGTGACGCAGGAGCCGGGCGGCACACCGCTGGGGGAGCGTATCCGGGAGATCCTGCTCAACCGCGGCGGCTTCGACATCTCGGGCGAGGCCGAGGTCTTTCTGTTTGCCGCGGCCCGGGCCCAGCACGCCGGCACCGTGATCCGCCCCGCCCTCGAAGCGGGGAAGATCGTCCTGTGCGACCGCTTTTCCGACGCCACGATCGCCTACCAGGCCTACGGGCGGGGTCTTCCCCCGGAGACCGTCGGGGAGATCTGCCGGCTGGCCTCCGGGGGCCTCACGCCCCACCTCACCCTGCTGTTCGACCTTCCCGTCGAGGAGGGCCTCGAGAGGGCCTTCCGGCGCATCGCCGGCCGCGGGGGCGGTCCCCGCGAGGACCGCTTCGAGCGGGAGAGCCTCGATTTTCACCGCCGCATCCGGGAGGGCTATCTCGCCATCGCCCGTCAGGAGCCGGGCCGGGTGAGGGTCATCGACGCCTCGAGGGGCATCGAGCCCACCCGGCAGGACGTCCGGGGCATTCTCTCTGCGTTCCTGGAGGGTTGAGCCATGTCCCTGTCGGGAGTCTACGGTCAGGAAGGGCCCGTTGCCGTCCTCAAGAACGCCCTCGAGAAAAACCGAGTTCCCCACGCGCTTCTCTTCTGCGGGGCCGAGGGGGTCGGCAAGCGGACGGCCGCCCTCGCCTTTGCCGCGGCGATCAACTGCGAAAAGGGCACAGCGGATGCCTGCGACGCCTGCGCCTCCTGCCGCAAGATAGCCCGGGGCAGCCACCCCGACGTGATCCGGATCGAGCCCGAGGGGCAGTTCATCAAGGTGGCCGACATCAAGGAGCTGCAGGAGCGGATTCGCTTCCGGCCCCTCGAGGGGGCCCGGCGCGTCGTGATCATCGACGAGGCCGAGCGCATGAACCTCACGTCGGCCAATTCGCTGCTGAAGACCCTCGAGGAGCCGTCGGCCGCGAACGTCTTCATCCTCGTCTCGTCGCGCCCGCACCTGCTGCCGGTGACCATCCTGTCGAGGTGCCACTGGCTCCGCTTCAACCCCCTGCCGCAGGACGTCATCGCCGCCTTCCTCGAAACGGAGCGGCGTCTTGCGCCGGCCGAGGCGCGCGTCCTGGCCTCGTCTGCCGGCGGGAGCCTCGGCCGGGCCCTCGACCTGCACCGGGCCGACTACATCGCCCTGCGGGACGGCATCCTGGACCGGCTCGCGAAGGGGAGGCTCGACCCGATGGGCTGCCTTGCCCTGGCGGGGCGCCTCGCCGGGGAGAAAGAAAACATCCTCGAGGCCCTCGAAATCCTGAAGGCGTGGTACCGGGACATTCTCGTGTTCAAGGAAACGGGCCGTCCCGAGGCGCTGATCCACCGTGACCGCGCCGAGGACATCGGCCGCCTGGCCGCCGCCCTCAGCCGCAAGTCCCTGCTGGACGCCATGCGGGCGATCCGCAGGGCCGCCGAGGCCGTCGAGCGCAACGCGAATAAAGCATTGACTTTGGAATCGATGGTCTTTACATTGTTTGCCGACAAGGCCCATTTTGTTGAGGATTCCCGCCGCAGCCCCCGGGCTGAGGGGCCGGGAAGGTGAACCCGACGTGAGACACATCGTAGGCGTCCGGGCGGAGAAGGAAGGGCGGGTGCTCAACTTCCAGACCCCGGACGGGACCCTGAAGAAGAACGACGCCGTCATCGTCAACGCGGAAAACGGGCTGTGCGTCGGTGTCGTGGCGACGGACAGCAAGGCCGTCCCCCTGCACCTGCTGCCGACGGACATCCGGAGCATCGTCCGCAAGTGCACCGACGAGGATCTCCGCGTGCTCGAGCAGAACCGGAAGCTCGAGCGCGACGCGCGGGACTTCTGCTTCCGCCGCATCCGCGAGCGGGGCCTCCCGATGAAGCTCATCGGCGTGGAGTGCCTGTTCGACCGCAGCAAGCTCATCTTCTTCTTCACCGCCGAGAACCGCGTCGACTTCCGCGAGCTCGTGAAGGACCTCGTCCACAGGTTCAAGACGCGGATCGAGCTGCGGCAGGTCGGGGCCCGCAACGAGTCCCGGATTTTCGGCGGCCTCGGGGTCTGCGGCCAGAAGATCTGCTGCACCAGTTTCCTCTACAACCTCGACCGCGTGTCCGTGAAGATGGCCAAGGAGCAGAACATGCCGCTCAACCCGGAGAAGATATCGGGGTTGTGCGGCCGCTTGATGTGCTGCCTGGCCTTCGAGTACGACTCGTACCTGGACATGAAGCGCGGGATGCCGAAGTGCGGCAAGCGGGTCGCGATCGCCCAGGGGGGATCGGGCAAGGTGATCCGCCAGAACATCCTCAAGGGCACCCTGGCCGTCTACACCGAGGAGGGCAAGGAGGTCGAGGTCGAGATCAAGGACCTCCGGGAAGCCCAGCCCCTGCCGGCTGCGCCGGCCGAGGGGCCGCCGCCCAGGGGACCGAAAAACGGGGGCAGGAGACAGCGCTGAGACCCCTCGCCTCGATCCGCCGCCCCCGCCGGGGCGCGTCCCGCCGACATCCCGACAACACGATCCCGCATTCCACAAAGGAGGCACCGTGAACGCCCAGAAGGTTTTCTACGTCACGACACCGATCTACTACGTCAACGCCTCGCCCCACATCGGCCACGCCTACACGACGATCGTGGCCGACGTCATGGCCCGCTTCTACCGGATGTCGGGCTACGACGTCTTCTTCCTGACGGGCACGGACGAGCACGGCGACAAGATCGCCGAGGCGGCGCGCAAGAACAACGAGTCGCCCAAGGCCTTCACGGACCGCATCAGCGCCCAGTTCCGCGCCCTCTGGCCCCAGCTGGCCATCACCAACGACTACTTCATCCGCACGACCGACGAAAACCACGTCCGCACGGTCCAGTACATCCTGCAGAAGGTCTACGACGCGGGCGACATCTACTTCGGCGAGTACGGCGGCCACTACTGCGTGGGCTGCGAGCGCTTCTACACGGAGACGGAGCTGGTCGACGGCAAGTGCCCCGACCACCAGACGGTCCCCGAGTTCCGCAAGGAGAGCAACTACTTCTTCCGGATGAGCAAGTACCAGCAGTGGCTCATCCGGTACATCCACGACAACCCCGACTTCATCCGGCCCGAGCGGTACCGCAACGAGGTCCTGGCCTTCCTGCAGCAGCCGCTGGAGGACCTCTGCATCTCGCGGCCCAAGACGCGGCTGACCTGGGGCATCGAGATCCCCTGGGACAAGAACTACGTCACCTACGTCTGGTTCGACGCGCTCATCAACTACGTCACGGGCATCGGCTACCCCGACGGCAAGGACTTCCAGAAGTACTGGGCCGCAAGCGAGCACCTCATCGCCAAGGACATCGTCAAGCCGCACGGCATCTACTGGCCCACGATGCTCAAGTCCGCCGGGATCGGGCCCTACAAGAACCTCAACGTGCACGGCTACTGGAACGTGGACCAGAGCAAGATGTCCAAGAGCCTGGGCAACGTGGTCCGCCCCCTCGATCTCAAGGACAAGTACGGCCTCGACGCCTTCCGCTACTTCCTGCTGCGCGACATGGTCTTCGGGCTCGACTCGAGCTTCAGCGAGGAGGCCCTCGTCCAGCGGATCAATTCCGATCTGGCCAACGACCTGGGCAACCTCGTGAGCCGCGTCGTCGCGATGGACGTGAAGTACTTCAAGGGAAAGGTCCCGGCCCCGGGCGCCGCCGAGGAGGCGGACCGCAGGCTCACCGAGGCGGCGGCCAAGACGCTGGCCGAGGTCGAGCAGTTCTTCCGGGAGCTCGCCTTCCACAAGGTGCTCATCTCGATCTGGGAGTTCATCAACGTCGCCAACAAGTACATCGTGGAAAACGAGCCCTGGGTGCTCGCCAAGGACCCGGCGAAGAGCGGCCGTCTCGGTACGGTCATCTACAACCTGCTGGAGTCCCTGCGGCTGACGGCCTACTTCATCTACCCCTTCATGCCCGACGCGGCGCGCAGGATCCTCGACCAGATCGGCCTCGCGGACGTCAAAGAGTTCCGCCTCGACGCGATCCGCAGCTGGGGCGGCCTCGAGCCGGGACGTGCCGTGACGCGCGGCGAGGCCCTCTTCCCGCGGGTGGAGTACAGGAAGGAGGAAGAGGCGCCGGCGAAGAAATTCGAAATGCTCCCCGAGATCACCTGGGACGACTTCGGCAAGGTCGACCTGCGGGTGGCGAAGGTCCTCGAGGCCGAGGCCGTGCCCAAGTCCTCGAAGCTCATGAAGCTCAAGATCGACTGCGGCGAGGTCCGGACCATCGTGGCGGGCATCCTGCAGGACTACAGGCCCGAGGAGATGGTCGGCCGCTCGATCCTCGTCGTCGTGAACCTCAAGCCCACGAAGCTCATGGGCGTCGAGAGCCGCGGGATGCTGCTGGCCACCGACGCCGCGCAGGGCGGCCTGGCCCTCGTCGGGTTCGACAAGGACGTGGCGCCGGGGGCGAAGGTGCGGTAGGGGCGCCGGGCAAATAACCGTTGACACGGGACCGCGGTCCCCTATAATCGGTGCATCGCGGAAACGCCTCGGTGAGCGGATCTGCCGCGAGGAGTCCCCGTCGGCGTCAACCCCGGGTCCGAAGGCCCGCACTCAAACAGATGGAGGGAGGAATTGCGAATGAAGCTAGCGAACTACTTCGACAAGGTGAAGGGGATCAGCATCCTGTCCACGGCCGACTCCAAGGGGAACGTCAACGCATCGGCGATCTCGAAGCCCTTCGTGGTCGATGAGGACACGGTGGCCTTCGTCATGACGGGCAACCTGACGCACAAGAACCTGCAGTCCAATCCCAAGGCGGCGTATTTCTTCCTCGAGCAGGGCGAGAAGTACGACGGCGTGCGCCTCCACCTCACGAAGGTCAGGGAGTCACGCGACATGGCGGTGATCGAGGAGATCCGCAAGAAGCGCTATCCCATCTTCAGCATCAAGTACAGCCAGGAGTCCAAGTACGCCGTCTTCTTCAAGATCGACAAGGTGCTGCCCCTCGTGGCCCCGGGCGTTCTCAAGCGCGGCGTCACTCAGCAGTAGGCCGCACGCAACGGAGACATGCCGCAGGCGGGGGCCGGTTCGCTGCCGGCCCCCGCAGTGCGTCTGTCCGCCGGGAGAGACCCGGGCGGGCCGGACCCGGCAATGAATCCGCGTCTCACAGACCCCTTTTCGACACGAGCCTGACGGCGATCCAGGGAAGCAGGAAGAGCAGGACGGCCGCGATCTTGGTGCAGGCCATGCCCGCGTAGTGGATCGCATCGAAGGTCTGCCTCGGGACCTGGAACCAGATCGAGTGGACCCGGTACACCCAGTCGCCCGCAAAGACGAACGTCACGAACCAGGCCGTCAGCAGCGCCACCCCGCCCAGAAAACACCGGATGAGAACCCCCGCGATGACATCCAGGTTCTTCTGAAGATCCATCAGCTGGCCCCTCCTGATGGCTCCCTTCACAGGTCTTTCCTGTAGACTTCTTTCCGGTGCCCGATCCGGAGAACAAGCACATCGTTGCCCAGAATGGCGTAGATCACCCGGTAGTCCCCGATGCGAAATTTCCGCAGGCCCGCGAACGGTCCTTTCAAAACAGGGTACGAGTCGGCCTTTTCGGAAAGTTCTTCCTCGATCCGGTCGAGAACTCGCCGGGCTTCCGCCTTGGGCAGCTTCTTCAGGTCCCTCTCGACCGATTTCTTGTACCCGATGTTATAGGCCAAGAGACTTCCTCAGCGACTTTCCGGAAACGACGGGGTCGGACCTGTCATGAAGCCTATCCAGGGCCACCTGGAGATCGGCGTAATCCTCGATGTAGGCCTCCAGGGCCTTCTGGATGATGAAGGAGCGGGGCCGCTGCGTGTCCCGAGCGATGCTGTCCAGCTGGTCCGCGATCTCCTTGGGAAGCCTGACGGATATGGCCGTGTTCATACGAAACCTCACGATGCTATTGTATTACGAAAATGACATATGGATGCGTACGTTGTCAAGACGAATCTCCGAGGAGAGGCGGTTGACTCAGCCGGCGCTTTCATTTACAGTGGGCTGCCGCTCGGCGAAGAAAAAGTCCTGCCCCTCGGCAGGCTGCGGGGGCGGCGCAGGCAATCGTTTTCAAGCTCAGGGGAGGGTACGATGATGAGATCCGGTTTCTTCTGCATTCTTGCGGCCATGATGATCCTGGTCTTCCCGGTTGCGGCGCAGGCGATGGAGACCCGCGAGTTCGAGGTGGTCAGCCACGACCAGGGCAGCGTCTCCGTCACGATGGGCAAGTACGACTTCTGCGCGCTCACGGCCGTGCTCTCGGGGGGCTTCAACAGCATGTGCGTGATCCAGAAGCAGGGAGAGAACTGGGTCCTCACGGCCATCGATCCCCCCAAGCCCGATCCCTGGACCGGCGAGTCCCAGCTCTGCCGGGCGACCTGCTTCACCATGAAGGGGACGCCGCCCCCACCACCGCCGACGGCCGGGTTGCGCTACATCGGCTGCTTCAAGGACACCTGGACCAGGGACCTGTCCGTGTTCATGACCAGCAACCCGGGGATGACGACCGAGAAGTGCGTGAGCCTCTGCCGGGAGAAGGGGACCGCCTACGCTGCCACGCAGTACGGCCAGCAGTGCTTCTGCGGCAACACCTACGGCAAGTACGGCCCGGCGACGAACTGCGACATGAAGTGCGCCGGCAACCCCGCCGAGATCTGCGGCGGCAACTTTGCCAACAGCGTCTACAGCATCAAGTAAACTGCAAGCTCTTGTACGGTCCAATTGTTGCAGTATCCCCCGGTCACACCGTACGGAGGAAACTGGCCATGTTTTCATTTCGCCGCCTGCTTGCCGCTGCGATGACGACGGCCCTGATCCTCGGCTGCGGCTCCGGCAGCCCCGCCCCGAAGGCGAGGGATGCCGCCCCGGGCCGCGCAGAGACGAAGGCCGTCGAGGCCGCATCGGCCGTCGGCTACAGCGGGAGCCAGATGCGAAAAAAGATTGACAAGACGCTCGATCAGGCCGAAGAGCGTGCACGGCAGGTCGAGAAAGGCGCAGAAAGCGCCGCCGCGAAATGAGACAGCCTCGTCCAATGCCCCGACAGCCGAATGCCCGTAGGCAAGGACCCTTCTTCAGTTCCACCGAAAAGAGCCGATAGGTGTTCTGTCCGCCCCGGCGGGGAAGCCGCCGGGGCATCGGAGCGTTTCAGGAGCCGGCCATGGGAATCGAAGACAGCGCGACCCGCTCCCCAGGGGAAGTCCCCGCCGCTTTGCCTGCACACCCTCGCGGCGCTCAGTTGCCGCCCCGTGGGACAGCGCGTGACGGCATGTCAGATGGAGCCGAGGCCCATGGGAGGGGCAGCGGCGATGTCCGCCGCATGCCGGACGGTGTGCGCGAGATGTACGCTGTGGCGATGCAGTGCATCCGGAGCGGCCCGGGGCACTCGACCCGCCCGAGGCCCATGGCCCCGCAGGGTTCCTCCTCCCGCGGGCTCATGCTGGGCGGCCTCCTGCTGTGCCTGTTCGTCAGCCTGCTCCTGCTGCTCCTGCCCCGCTGATGGGCGCGCCCTAAAAAAGGCCCGCGATGCAGATCGCAGGCCTTTTCTCTCTTCGTTTCCGGGCCCTGAGCCCCGGCCCTGTCCGCGCGCAGCGCCTACTCCCCCTCGTCGAAGGCCTCGGCCTTTTTCTCGCCCTTCACGGGCCCCTTGCCCGTGAGGCTCGCCGGGGCGGGGACGGGCACGTCGACGGGCTTGATGTACTTTGCCGTCACGTCCCGCGTGCGGAGGACGGCGAGCTTGTCGAAGAGGAAGAAGAACTTGTCCTCCAGCTCCTTCCCGATCCCCCGCAGGACATCGGGCGGGAGGTTCCACATGTCCTTTTTAAACGGGCCGAACCCCTTCTTGCGCGTCTTGTAGATGAACTGCTCGTCCGTGTCCTTGGCGCCCTTCTCGGCGGCCAGCTCCTTCCGGATGTACTCGTAGATCCTCTCCCGGAGCTGGGCCGGGAAATATGCGCTGTCGTAGATCATGTTCTGGAAGGCCGTGGCCAGGTGCACCTCGGCCGTGCCGCGCTTCGGGAAGTGGTCGAAGGCTTCGTCGGGCAGGGTCGACGCCCCGTGCTGGACGGCGCCCGCCATGCCGAACTCCTTCCGTGCGGCTTCGGAGAGGGTCTGCAGGGTGTCGAAGTCGAGCTTCACCTTGGCGATGCTGCCGTCGGGCAGCACGACGCCGCCGTGGGAGGTCCCCGTCTGGACGCTGATCTTGCTGATCCCCTTGAGCCCCTGGCCGTGCTTCTCGAGCTCCCTGCGGTATCCGCCCATGAAGGCGCGCAGCTCCCCGACGGTGCTGTTCTTGCTGCCCACCTCGCCGATCTCCCCCCCGACGGAGACCTCAACGCCCCGGGGCTGAATCCGGCGGATGAAGGCCGTGATGTCGGCGGCGATCGTGTAGTTGCTGCGCTGCTGCTCCTCCTCGGTGGGCTTGCTGAGGTCCACGACGGTGGAGGAGTCGATGTCGATGTTGTAGAAGCCCGCCTCGATCGCCTCGCGGACGAGGTCCTTCACGGCGTCGATTTCCTTCTGGGGATCGGCCGCGAATTTCTTCGCGCCGATCTGGAAGTGGTCGCCCTGCAAAAACAGGGGCCCCCGCCAGCCCGTCTTGATGGCCGCCGCCGTGACGGCGCAGCCGTACTCGTCGGGGCGCTGCTCCGTGTAGCCGATCTCGGAGCGGGCGATCTCGAAGATGATGGGGCCCACCGACCCCTTGATCCCGGCGCGGAAGACGGCCTGCGCCGTCTCGTAGGTGAGCCCCCGGATGTTGATGGCCGGCACGGTGAACCCCGTCACCTCGCCCCGTCCCATGGCCTCGTAGAGCGACTGGATGGAGGAGGGCAGCACGCCGAGGGTGACGCCGGCCCGGCGGATGAGCCAGCGGGCGGCCTGCCTGACGCCCGCGTCGCCCGACAGCACGGCGGAGTAGACGAGGTGATCGACGAGCGAGCCGCGCAGCTTGTTCTCGTCGAGGACCCGGACGTTGTCCCCCTCGATCCTGAGAGTCCCCTCGACGGCCTTCTTCAGCTGATCGACGCTGCTAAAGATCATGCTTCCCCCTGTGTCTGGTCGTTCAGGCCATGAACTCCCGCGCCTTCTCCACCTCGTAGCGGCTCCCGATGTAGATCGGGGAGCGGTGGTTGAGGCTCTCGGGCTTGATGGCCAGGATGTCCTGCTTGCCGTCGGTGGCCATGCCCCCGGCCTGCTCGGTCAGGAAGGCCATGGGCTGGAGCTCGAAGATCAGGCGGAGCTTCCCCTTGGGGTCCTTCTTCGTCCCGGGGTACGTGAAAACGCCGCCCCGCTTGATGAGCACCTGGTTGATGTCGGGGACGAACCCGCCGCTGTAGCGCAGCTTGTATCCCTCGCTCTCGAGAGCCTCGACGTACTTCAGGTGCTCCGGCAGCCAGTCCTTGCGCAGGCCGCCCAGGCTGTAGATCGAGCCCTTCTCGTCGAAGGTGATGTTCTCCTCGGACAGGACGTATTCGCCTTCCCGGTTCAGCACGAACTCGTGGGTGCCCTTGCCGGCCGAGTAGACCATCGTGATGAGGGGCCCGTAGGTGATGTACATGGCCCCGACCATCGTTATGCGGCCCTCGGCGGCCAGCGGCGAGTCCCGGTGGATGCCGATGATCGTGCCGATCGCGAGGTTCGTGTCCACGAGAGACGATCCGTCGAGGGGGTCCGCCGTGACGTAGTACTTGCTGGAGGGGGCCTCGAAGGACACGATGCGGTCCAGCTCCTCGGAGCAGTAGGCCTTCACGAACCCCGAGTACTGGAGCTGGTTCTGGAGGATGATGTCCGCGCTCTTGTCGAGGGCCAGCTGCTCGTCGCCGTGGATGTTGCGCAGGCCCGCGAACTTGCGGTTCGACTCGTGGATCTTGGCCGAGATGTACTTGCCCGTGATGGCGATCTGCCAGATGAGCCGCCGCAGGTCCAGCTCGACGCCCGCCATCCACATGTGGCGGCGCAGATCGACGATGAACTTCGTGTAGTCCGATATGTTTCTCGTGTTGTTCTCCATCATCCCGTCCCCTCGTTCAAACTCTCAGGATGTTTAACAATTCGCCGCCTTTTTGACAAGGAATTTCTGCCGCGGGGGCCCCCGTTCCGGCCCCGGCGGATTTGTGATATGAACGGGGCAGGAGGCAGGACATCATGGCCCTTTCGGAGTTCACCCTCAGGCTGGTCGAGAAGAAGCTCCGCGAGTACTGCGCGGGGCGCATCCACGAGGCGCTGGGTCACCGCCTGCGTCTGGGCTGGGTCATCGAGGGGGACTGCGTGACGCTCTTCGAGGAGCGCCGCAGCCTCCTGGACTCCGGGAAGTGGGTCCGCCTGGACATGGCTCGGTTCCGGTTCGACCCGCGGACCGGCAAGTGGACGCTCTACTACAGCGACGCCGAGTCGGCGTGGCACGCCTACTACCTCAGGCCCAGGGCGAATTTCGAGATGCTCCTGCGGGAAGTCGACGAAGACCCGGTGCGCGTCTTCTGGTGGGGCCGGGGCTAGCCGCACGGCCCTGCCGCGCATCTCCCCGGTGCGGGTCACCTCGCCAGGAACCCCCCGTCGACGACCAGGACGTGCCCCGTCATGTACGCCGAGGCATCCGATGCCAGAAACACGGCGACCCCCTTCATGTCGTCCACGTCCCCGAAGCGGCGCATGGGGACGAGTTCCATGGCCCTCGCGTAGGACTCCTTGAAGTCGGGCGTCTCGATGTAGGCCATCATGTCGGTGCGGAAAAAGCCCGGCGCGATGGCGTTCACCCGGATCTTGTGCGGGGCGAGCTTCACGGCGAGGTTCATCGTGAGGGCGTTGACGGCTGCCTTCGTGGAGTTGTAGGGGACGGCGGGGTGCAGGGACTCGTCGGAGCCCCGGAAGCCCATGATCGAGGAGATGTTGATGATGTTGCCTCCCCCCTGGGCCTTCATGACCCCCGCCACCTTCTGCGTCAGGATCCAGACGCCGCGGACGTTGACGCTGAACACCTGGTCCCAGCGCTCCAGGGGGAATTGCAGCGTCGGGGCGCCCCACGTGGCCCCCGCGTTGTTCACCAGGATGTCGATGCGGCCGAAGCGGTCGAGGGCGGCCTTGACGAGGGCGTCGAGGTCCTCTTCGCGGGCCACGTCGCAGGCCACGGGCAGGACCTCCGCGCCGCACGACTGACGGATGTCGGCCGCCGCGGCCTCCAGGTTTTTCATCTTGCGCGAGGCGATGACGAGGTTCGCCCCCGCCTCGGCCAGCCCCGTGGCGATGAACCTGCCGATTCCCCGGCCCCCGCCCGTGACCAGGGCCGTCTTGCCGTCGAGCCTGAACAGATCCGCTGTCTTCATGTCTCTCCTTTCGTCCCGCGGAACAGGAATTCCGGGGTGATGGAGCATTGGACGGATGGATACGGACAATGCCCGTGATCCCGACCATCCGTTCATGCCACAAATGGACGTCTGTGGCAAGGGCGGGCGGCAGAGAAAAGGCGCAGCATGGCTTGCTGCGCCTTCATCGCCTGGGGGAGCCGGGGCGTCCCCCGCGCTCATTTCTTTTTCAGAGCCTTGAGGACCTTCTTGTCGTCGGCCGTCTTGAACACGACGGTCATCTTGCTCCCCGAGGGGCTGCCGTAGACGTACTGGATGTCCACGAGGGCATCGGAGGCCCTCTTGGCCACCTTCTGCAGCTGCCCGGGCCTGTTGGGCAGCTCCACGGCGATGATCTCCTCCACCTTGACCTCGGCGCCCATCTGGGTGAGGATCTTCTTTGCCTTGGCGTTGTTGTCCGTCACGATCATGAAGACGCCCTCCGGGCCGCGGCCGTAGGCGCAGAGGGCCTCGATGTTGATCTTCCCGTTTGCCAGGAACGTGGTGACCTCCGAAAGCAGGCCCACCCGGTTGGGCACGACGAACGTCAGCTGCTTGAGCTTCATGACCTTGAACATCCCTGAGCCCTCCTTTTTTTTCACTACATACGTTCCCCGCTCCGGAATTTCAAGAGTTTATTCTCCGCCGGCTCCTCGTGACCGATCCCGAGGCCGCGGGCGATCCTCGCGAGCATGGCCTTCTCCGGCTCCCGGTACGAGCCGTCGGCCAGGGCGATGCGCCGGGCCAGGGCCAGGGCCTCGTCGCGGTCGTGCTCGCCGGGGATGAGCCCGGAGAGGGCCCCGAGCGCCCGGTCCTCGTCGGCCGCCAGGATGCAGTACTGCTCCTTCACCATGCGGCGGAAGTCGGACGGCCGGATCTTCCGGAGGACCTTGTGGGTCTTGGCGATCTCCTCGGCGACGGCGTAGTGCCGGCGGCCGATGACGCCGCCCGCCCGCGCCATGGCAATCATGGCCCGGACGAGGCCCTCGGCGAGGCCTCCCTTTGCTGCGCCGTCGATCCATCTCTGCCGCAGCCAGGACTCATAGCCCTCCCAGGACATCTCGGCCTCTTTCTCGCGGGTGAGGGCCTCGAGCGTGCCCGCGGCGATCGAGGAGTACTGAAGGGCCTCGTGGCCGTAGACCGCGCGGAACAAGGCCTCCTGGCCGCGGTCGCGGCAGTCGCGGTAGAAGTCGAGCCAGTCCTCGATGAAGGATGAAAGCGTCTTCTCCATGGCCGAGAAGGCGTTGCCCTCCCGCGCCGGCCGGCGGAAGGCGCGGACCTGCGCCGCCGCCGCGCCGAGGTGGCGCAGCGCCGGGTTCATGTCCGAGATCGCGTAGCGCTGCACCCGCAGGGGGTGGAGCCAGCGCATCATCTCCGCCGAGAGCTCCGTCGTGCAGGCCTTCACCCAGGGGCTCAGGAAGGTCCTGTACATCCGGTCGTTGAATTCCGAGACCTGCGCCACGATGCTGAAGTCCTCCTCCGTCTCCGGGGGATCGCCGAGGGCGGTGATGTCCTCCAGGGTCCGCTCCTCGAAGCGCGTCGTGAAGTCGCCCTTCGCGACGTCCCCCTCGATGACCATCTCGTAGAGCCCCGGCGGGAGGAAGTCGATCATCTCGGAGCTGCGGATGATCTCCTTGTGCTCCTTCTTCGCCACGCTGGCCGCGACGAAGATGCCCAGGTGGCCGATGTCCTCGTGGATGATGTAGACGATCACCTGGCCGAGCCCCCGGATCTCGTCGATAGAGCGGTACACCCGCGGGATCCACGAGAGGGCCTGCTGCGGCGGGGTGATGTTGTCGCCCTTCGAGGCGAAGACCAGGATGGGGCTCTGGATGTTCTTGAGGCTCAGGGGCTCGCCCTCGTGGAGCTCGAGCTTGCCCTGCTCGAGCTTGTTGCCCACGAAGAGGTTGCTCACGATGAAGTGGATCTCCTCGGCGTTCATCATGTAGAAGCCGCCCCACCACTTCTCGAAATTCAGGAAGCGCTGCTCCTCCGTGTCGATCTCGGAGTAGACCTTATAGTTCTTCGTCCAGTACGTGTTGGCCGGGTTGAGCGACTCGAAGTTCCAGACGAGGTTCGCCCCGTCGAACTTGCCGTTGCCCAGGTCGCACAGCAGCGAGGTGAGCCACACGCCGCCCAGCATGCCCCCCTTGTAGCGCATGGGGTTGACGCCCGAAACACCCGCCCAGTAGGACATGGGGGCCCCGTTGAGGATGAGCGGCCCCGCGATGTCGGGCCGGTCGGCGCACAGCAGGGCCGAGGCCCAGCCCGCCTGGCAGTTGCCCATGATGGCGGGGTTGCCCGCCTCGGGGTGCCTGCGGCAGACCTCCTCGATGAAGCGCTCCTCGGCCTCGACCACGTGCTTGAGCGTCTGGCCGGGCATCGGCTCCGTGTAGAACAGGATGAAGTAGACCGGGTGGCCGTGGTCGAGGGCCATGCCGATCTCGGAGTCGCGCTTCGAGCCCCCGATGCCGGGGCCGTGGCCCGCCCGGGGGTCGATGATCACGATGGGCCGCTTGGGCGTCTCGGGCGCCTTGCGGCGGTCGCCCTTCCGGCGCTCGGCCCCTTCCGGGCAGCCCCTGTTCTCGCTGCGGCGGTCCACGATGCGGACGAGGGCGAAGTTCACGGGCTTCTCGAACGTGCGGCCGTCGAGGATCATCTCGTAGTGGAAGGTGAGCACCGGCGGCTGGCCGTTGCGCAGGTGCTCGATGTAGTTGTTGCCGCGCTTGCGCAGGACGTCCCAGAAGAGGATCTGGCGCTGCGCCGTGTCAAGGGTGTATTCCCAGGCGTCGAAGAGCCACTTCGGCGCCGCAACGGTCGGGTTGAACGGGTTCCAGGTCAGCATGGCGATAACTCCTTGTTTTTTGGCGATAAATCCTACGGGTATTCTGCAAGTTCCGGACCAGGCGCGCGGTAGCGCCCTCATCCAGATAACTTTTGCATTCCGGGGGGAAAAGTGGCAGAGAGTTTGGGGAGAGAATGCGGCCTGTCGGGGCTGCGGGCATAGGTGCAACGGATGCACCGGGTGTCCCATGGCGGCCCCGCGCCGAGAGGTCCAAAGGACCGGGGAGGTGGCAGATGGCAAAGGAGTACCTGTATCTCGACGACTACCGGATCGGCGACAGGATGGTCTCGCCCGCCAGGACGATCACCGAGGCGGACATCGTGAATTTCGCGGCCCTCACCGGCGACTGGCACCCCCTTCACACGGACATCGAATACGCGGCAAAGACGCCCTTCAAGGGCCGCATCGCCCACGGCATGCTCGTCCTGAGCATCGGCCTCGCGCTCCCCTTCCGGCTGGGCGAATACTCGAGCTACCTGCCCAAGTCATTCATCGCCTTCTACGGGATGGAGGGGGTGCGCTTCACGGCGCCCACGCGGATCGGCGACACCATCCGCTGCGAGGTGGAGGTCATCGAGATCACCGACAAGGGCAGGGACGCGGGAGTCCTGACCGTGCGCAACCGGATCGTCAATCAGAGAGACGAGACGGTCGCCACCTTCGTGATGAAGCTCTACTGCGGCAAAAGGCCCGCCTGACGGGTTTTCATTCACTGCGGGCGGGCCCCCGTCATGGGGACTGCCCGCGGCAGGGGCAAAAAAGGAGGTCGGGGTATGACGGAGACGTCCGGGAAGCAGTCGAGCCGCCAGCAGAAAAGGGAGCAGGAACACCGGGAGAACCGCGAGCACTGGCTGGCGGAGGAGCAGAAGATCTACGAGCTGTGGGAGCGGGCCTACAACCCGGGCGGGCAGGCCCAGAACGACCGGCTGGCCCAGCAGGGCAAGAAGCCGCCGCGCCAGCTCATCCGGCAGCTCATCGACCCGGGGACGGAGTTTTTCGAGCTGAGCCGCGGGGCGGGCTTCGGGATCGGCTACGAGGGCGTGATGGACGTCCCCTGCGCGGGGCTCGTCACGGGCATCGGCAAGATCCACGGCAACTGGGTCATGATCCTCGCCAACGACAGCCGCGTGAGCGCCGGGGCCTACTACCCCATCAGCTGCAAGAAGCACCTGCGGGCCCAGGAGATCGCCGAGCGCTGCGGCCTGAACTTCGTCTACATCGCCGACTCGGCGGGCGCCTACCTGCCGCTGCAGGACCGGATCTTCCCGGGCCGCAACCAGTTCGGCCACTTCTTCTACAACATGTGCCGCATGTCGGCCAAGGGGCTCAAGCAGTACACGCTGAGCACGGGCGGCAACACGGCGGGCGGGGCCTACATCGTCTACCTCGCCTGCGAGTCCATCATGATCGACAAGATGTCCTACTCCTTCCTGGGCGGTCCCCCCATGGTGAAATCCGCCATCGGCGAGACGGTGAGCATGGAGGACCTCGGGGGCGCGCGGGTCCACACCCACATCTCCGGCGGGGCCGACCACTTCGTGCGCTCCCAGGACGAGGGCATCGAGAAGCTCCGGGAGCTCCTGGCCTTCGACCCGAAGCAGACCCTGCACTGCGAGCGCCGCAAGACCGTCGAGCCGCGGGTGCCCGCCGATCACCTCTACTCGGTCCTGCCGAAGGAGGTGTCCCGGGGCATCAACGTCCGCGAGGTCATCGCCTGCATCGCCGACGACAGCTACTTCAGCGAGTACAAGCGGCATTACAGCATCGGCCGGGGTGACAATGTCGTCTGCGGGAAGATCCACCTCAAGGGGATCCCCGTGGGGGTCATCGCCAGCAACAACAACGGCGTCATCTTCGTCGACTCGGCCCGCAAGGCCATCGAGTGGGTCATCCGCTGCTCCACGATGAAGATCCCCCTGCTCTACATCCAGAACTCGCCGGGCTACATGGTGGGGACGGCCGAGGAGTACGCCGGCATCGGCAAGTACGGCTCCGGCATGGTCCGGGCCGTGGCCTGCACGGAGGTGCCGCGGATCCAGTGGGTCATCGGGCCCGACCACGGCGCGGCCAACTTCGGCATGAGCGGCCGCACCTTCGACCCGCTCTTCATCTTCGCCACCATGCGCGCGCGGACCTCCGTCATGTCCGGCGAGACGGCGGGCTTCATCCTCACGAGCCTCGAGCGCGCTAACCGCAAGAAGCGCGGCCAGGAGATGGACGAGGAGGCGGCCAGGAAGTTCCAGCAGGGGATGATCGACAAGTACAACCGCGAGGCGCACCCCTTCTACATGGAGGCGCGGCTCTTCAACGACGGGACGCTGCCGCTCAAGGACTGCCGCGACGCCCTGGCCCTGGGGTTCGAGGTGGCGATGCTGCAGCCCATCAAGGAGTCCAACTTCGGGAACTTCAAGTTCTGAAAAATGGGGACAGTCCCCATTTTTCTTGCTTCCCGATAATGCTTGACTAATATCTAATATGAATTTATAAATACACAGATGTATTTTTAAGGCAAAAGAGGGAAAGCATCATGAACTACAACACCGCAACGGCGGCAGCGGTCACGGGCCTGACGGTCAGGCAGATCAGTTACTGGGACAGCTCGCACTTCATCAAGCCTTCCATCAGTGAGGCCGCCGGGTATGGAAGTGCCCGGCTGTACTCCTTCGGGGATCTCGTTCAGTTGAAAGTTGCCAAGACTCTGAAGGACCAGGGCATCAGCGTGCAGAAGATGAGAAAAGCGGTCAGTTATCTCAAGAAGCACATGCCCGATATCAAGAAACCTCTTGCCGATCTGAAATTCCTGACGGACGGGAGCTCCATTTTCGTTCTCACCAAGAACGACAGGGAGGTCATAGACACCCTCAACCAGGGACAGGCCGTCTTGACGGTGGCGGTGGGGAGCATCATCGAGGAACTCAAGGGCCAGGTGCTAACGTTGTCGAAGAAAAGGGCATACGAGGTCAAAGTGGGCAAAAAGAAATATCCCGTCGTGCTTCATGCCGATACCGAAGACGGCGGTTATTGGGTCGAGGCCGCTGACATCCCCGGCTGCGTGTCCCAGGGAGACACGGTGGAAGAGGCCCTCGGAATGATCAAGGATGCCATTGAGGGATGTCTTGCAGTGCTTTCCGGCAAAAAGAAGGCCAGGAAAGCATTATGAGCGGGCTCAACAACCTCAGACCCCAGAGAGTCGTCAAGGCATTCGAGAGGGCTGGCTGGCGGATTGAGAGGACGACGGGCAGCCATGTGATCCTGTCAAAGCCGGGCAGTTCTTATATTCTATTCCCGTTCACAAGGGGAAGCCGATCAAGCAGGGACTCATCCGCCATCTAATCTCCGTTGCCGGGCTTTCGGTGGACGAATTTCTGGGGCTGTATCACTAGAAGATTGAAATCATGAACAAAAATGGCGCAACCCGATCCGGATTGCGCCATATGTTTTCATGGTGCCGAAGCCGGGATTTGAACCCGGACAGGCCTACGCCCACTAGACCCTGAACCTAGCGCGTCTACCAATTCCGCCACTTCGGCACGCCTGAAAGAGGCCTAAATCTATAATGATCCCCGAAATCTTGTCAAGCAAAAACAGGCTTGATATAAGAGGCCTACGTGATATGGTACGCATCTGGCGCGCCCTCGGGGCATGCCCGGAATCACGCTTGGGAGAGGCGGACGCGTTCATGGATGTCATCAGGGGCCTGGAGAAGATCCCCGCAAAATACGAGTGCTCCGTCGTGACGATCGGCAACTTCGACGGGATCCATCTCGCGCACCAGGGGCTCCTGCGGAGGGTCGTTGCAGAGGCCGCCGAAAGGAAGTGCAGCGGCGTCGTGCTGACCTTTGAGCCCCATCCCCAGAAGGTCCTGCACCCCGAGCGCCGCCCCTTCTACCTCCTCACGACGCTCGAGGAGAAGCTCAGGCTCATCGAAGGCCTGGGCATCGACGCGGTCATCCTCATCGAGTTCACCCCGGAGTTCGCAAAGACCAGCGCCGAGCGCTTCGTCCAAAGCATTCTCTGGGACCGGCTCCACCTCGTCAAACTCGTCATCGGCCACGACACGGCCTTCGGAAACCGAAAGACGGGCAACGAGGCGTTCCTGCGGGCCATGGGCCAGAGGCTGGGGTTCGACGTGGAGGCCATCGAGGGCGTGCAGGTCGAGGGCGTCCTCGTGAGCAGCACCAGCATCCGGAACGCCCTGCTGGAAGGGGACGTGCGCCGCGCCAGGCAGCTCCTGGGCAGGCCGTACAATTTGAGCGGCTCCGTCGTGAAGGGCTACAGGAGGGGCTCCGACATCGGTGTCCCGACGGCGAACATCGCCTCGGAGAAGGAGCTCATACCGGCCCAGGGGGTGTACGCCGTCACGGCCATGCTCGAGGGCAGGCGGCACCCCGGTGTCTTGAACATCGGCTACAGCCCCACCTTCGGCGACAACCGGCTGACCGTGGAGGTGCACCTGCTGGATTTTCCGCGGGAGGAGCTGTACGGGAAACCGATCGAGGTCTTCTTCATCGAGCGGATCCGGGACGAGATGAAGTTCGAAAGCCCCCAGGAGCTGGTCAGGCAGATCGGCCGAGACATCGACCGGGCCAGGGAACTCCTGAGGCCGCATCTCACGGAGTCCTGACGTTTCCGCCACACGGAGTGCCGCGCATGGTCATCAAAATCTGGGGTGCCCGGGGATCCATTCCCGTCTGCGGCCAGGAGTACGTCCGCTACGGCGGCGACACCACCTGCATCGAGATCCGGACGAAGAACGGCCGCGTCATCGTCGTCGACGCCGGCACGGGGATCCGGAGGCTGGGCAAGTCGCTCCTGGCCGAGGGGCTGACGGAGTACGATCTCATCTTCACCCATGCCCACTGGGACCATGTGATCGGCTTCCCCTTCTTCCGGCCCCTGTACTCCGGGAAGACCCGCCTGCGCATCCACGGCTGCCCCTTCGCGGAGGAGTTCGTCCGGGCCATGCTGGGCCGGATGATGTCCCCGCCCAACTTCCCGGTCAACTACGGGGACCTGAAGGCGCGCATAGAGTACACCGAGGGGTGTCCCGAGGCGTTTGAGATCGACTCGGTCACCATCTGCCCCATCGACGTCAGCCACCCCGGCGGGGGCAAGGGGTATGCCTTCGTCGAGGGCGGCAGGCGTTTCGTCTTCATGACGGACCACGAGCTGGGCCATCCGCACCCCGGCGGCCTGCCCTACGAGAAATACGTGCAATTCTGCGCCGGCGCCGACCTGCTCGTGCACGACGCCGAGTTCACCGGAGAGGAGTACGAGCGGCACCGCGGCTGGGGGCACTCCTCCTACCTCGACGCCCTGAGCCTGGCGATGGATGCCGGGGCCAGGCAGTTCGCCCTGTTCCACATCAACCAGGACCGCACCGACCGGGCGATGGACAAGGTGGTGGAGCACTGCCGGCGCATCGTCCGGGACGCAAACCGCCAGGTGGGGATACTGGGGGCCTGCTGCGACATGACCTTCCAGTTGTAAGGGCGGTGACCGGCGGCATCCGCAATAGAGAATTGTTGAAGTTGGGAAGTTGAGAAGTTTTGAAGCTTGGGAAGGCTCAAAGCCACTCTCACCGTTTCCGCTTCTCCGAGCTTCATAACTTCATAGCTTCCTAACTTCCATCTTTTCAGGGCGCCTTGCATCTGCACCCTTTTGACCAGCCTCGAGGAACTCCTTCGAGTTTGGCTTTCCTTGCAATCTGGACTGAGCTTTGAAATTTCGCCAACTGCACCCCTGGAACGTCGATTACAAGGCGGCGGTGGCCATGCAGGCCGAGCTGCGTGAACGGCTCATCCTGGAAGACGGGATTTCCGGGGATATCCGCCTCGTCGCCGGGGCCGACGTCTCCTGCGCGAGGGGTGACGACCGGGTCTTTGCGGCTGTCGTGCTCCTGGACGCCGAGAGCCTGGAGGTCGTGGAGGAGGCCGTGTACTGCGGCCGCACGCCGTTTCCCTACATCCCGGGCCTGCTCTCCTTCCGCGAGGGGCCTGCCCTGCTGCGGGCCTTCGGCCGGCTGCGGAACCGGCCCGATGCAGTCCTCTTCGACGGGCAGGGAATCGCCCACCCCCGGGGATTCGGGCTGGCGGCCCACCTGGGGCTGATCCTGGACGTGCCGGCCGTCGGCTGCGCCAAGACACGGCTCATCGGCTCGCACGGGGAGCCGGGCCCGATGCGGGGGCAGTCTTCGCCGCTCGTGCACGACGGAAGGGTCATCGGAGCCGTCCTGCGGACGAGGGACCGCGTGAAGCCGGTCTTCGTCTCCCAGGGGCACCGGGTGAGCCTCGAGGGGGCCGTGGAGATCGTCCTGCGCTGTGCGCGGCGCTACCGCATCCCGGAGCCCATCCGCCGCGCGCACATGCTGGTGAACAGAATCAGACGGCAGGCGGGTGACGCGTGACGGGATTGAACGGAAGGGGCCGACCCGTTTTCGCCTTCAATGCTGAGCCTGGTGCCTGGCGCCTAGTTTTTCGAGAAGTAGGCGTCGCAGAACAGGCTCTCGGCCTGGGTCTTCGTGTTGTGGGCGTTGATGAAGAACGTGACGCCGACCACCTCGGGGGGCTCGCCGCCGTTGATGTCCTTGAAGAGCCTGCGGTAGTCCTCGTAGATGTTGCGCTTCTCCGTGACCCACTGGCCGAGCCTGTCGGTCTTGTTCCGCAGCACGACGTAGCGGACGCGCCCGGCGAGCGGGTGGGGGCTTGTGGCGGTCGTCCCCTTCGGGCACTCCGTGTCCCAGATGTATCCCAGCAGGGGCGCCGTGAGGGCGTGGGGGATCCCCGTGGGCGTGAAGACCACGTAGACCTGGGCGGCCTGGTCGTCGGTGGCCCGCCTGCGGATGTCCGCCCCGTCCGGCAGGCGGACGGCGGCCCACTTCCAGTTCAGGTACGGGAACTCCTTCGGGTTGACCTTCATCTGGCGGCTGATCCCGAAGGAGGACTCCCCGTCGCTTGCCAGGTGCAGGCAGTACTGCCCCTGCCGGGAGGAGGCCTCCGCCTCGCCCGGCCCGAAGGAACCGCGCTTGCGGGCAGGATGGAGGCCCGCCAGATCCAGCCTCTCGATGCGGATGTTCGGCCTGCCGTGGCGCAGTTCGAGGTTCCACCCCGGGGGAACGCCGTTTTCGAGGGCCGACGAGGTGAACGTCGTGATGGGGATGCGCTCGGCGGCGCCCGCCGCGTCGCCGTTCGCAAACGCAACAATGGCTGCAAGGGACAGCCAGGAGAGCAGTCGGATTCTTCTCAAGAGGTCAACCTGCCTTGCCGCTGTAGTAGGCCATGACTTCCGTCCTCGTCAGCACGGCCCTGACATCGCTGACCTCTTTTTCGATGTTTTCCCTGCCGCCCTCCTCGCGGTCGATGAGGGCGATGACCCGCCTGACGTTGAGCCCCGCCTCGCGGGCGGCCGCAATGGCCGCAAGCGTGGAGCCGCCGGTGGTGATGACGTCGTCGAGGATGACGACGCTCTCCCCCGCCTTGACGTTCCCCTCGATCCGGCTCTTCGTCCCGTGGTCCTTGGTTTCCTTGCGCACGATGAAGGACTTGACGGGCCTGCCGCGCTGGAAGGAGATGACCGACAGCGCATTGGCCATCGGGTCGGCCCCCAGCGTAAGCCCGCCTGCCGCCGTCACGTCGAGGTCCCCGATCATGTCGAAGAGGAGATGCCCGATGAGGTTCATCCCCTCCGGGTCGAGGGTCGTGGGCTTGCAGTTGAAGTAATAGTTGCTCTTCCTCCCCGAGGCCAGGGTGAAGGGAGGATTGTCGCTGTATTTGAAAGACTTCTCCAAGATGACCCTGGCGAGTCTCTCCTTCATCGCGGCGTGGTCCATCGAATGCTCCTGTGCTTGACGCCTTCTGCGCCCGGGTTCGATCGCGTTCCCAAACGCGGCGGACACTATACACCAATCTGAGGCTTATCGCAAAAGTCTTCCAGTCCCCCAGCTCCCCTTTGCAAATTCCAGGGGTCATGCCCACGAAGCCTGTCCTCGCGAAGGCGGGGAGCGGGCGTCCGGAACGTATTGACAATCCTGGATTCCGCATCGCGCTGCGCTTGTGCGGAATGACAGGATCGGGATGACGACACGGTTCCAAAAGGGGACGGAAGGGAACCTTCACTTCTTTTCCGCCAGGTGTTCAGCGGATCAGCCCCTCGACGACGCGCACCGCCTCGACCCCGTCGCGGGCGTACGCGGCACCGATCGAGTCGGCGTAGGCCCGGGTCACCACGGCGCCGCCGACGAGGAAGGGACACTGCTGGCCCTGCCTTCGGGCCAGCTCGATGACCTCCTGCATCCGGGTCATGGTGGTCGTCATGAGGGCCGAGAGGCCCACCACGTGCGGCCGGTGCCTTTCGATCTCCCGGACGATCCGCTCGGAGGCCACGTCCTTGCCCAGGTCGACGACCCGGTAGCCGTGGTTGCGCAGCATGAGGGCGACGATGTTCTTGCCGATGTCGTGGATGTCGCCCTTGACCGTGGCGATGAGGACCGTCCCCCGGCCGGCCGCCTCCCGTGAGGCCTCCCGCAGGAAGGGCTCGAGGGCCTCCATGCCGATCTTCATCGTCTCGCCGCTCGCGATGAGCTGCGGCAGGAAGTACTCCTTGCGGCCGAACCGCTCGCCCACCTCGACGATGGCCGGGATCATGATTTCCCGGGCGAGCGCCGCCGCGTCCATCCCCGCCTTGAGGCAATCGGTCACGAGGCCGCCCACGGCCTCCCGGTTCCCCTCCAGGATCGCGTCCCGGAGCCTCTGCCCGGGCGGCAGGGGCTCAGCGGGCGCGCATCTCGCCGCCGCGCCCCTCCCGGCGCAGTGGGCGATCCAGCCCGCCGCGTCGCGGTCCCGGCCGCCGAGGACGTCGGCCGCCTTCTTGACGAACATGAGCTCTTCGCTCGCGGGGTTGGCGATGGCCGCCGTGAGGCCCGACGCGGAGGCCATGGCCAGGAAGGCCGCGTTCACCCACCGGCGCTCCGGCAGGCCGAAGGAGACATTCGAGAGACCCACCACCGTGCGGGTCCCGAAGGACTCCGACGCCCAGCGGACGGTGCGCAGCGTCTCCCGGGGGGCGTCCGGGTTCGAGGCGGCCGTCATGACGACGCCGTCCACGAGGACGTCATCGCGCGTGAAGCCGTGCCTGCGCGCCTCGCGCGCGACGGCGCGCACCACGTCGGCGCGCCCCTCGGCCGTCTCGGGGATGCCCCTGTCGGTCAGCGGCAGCAGGATGAACATGGCCCCGTACTTCGCCGCCACGGGCAGGAGCCTCCTGAGCTTTTCCGTCTCCCCCGAGATGGAGTTGATGAGCGCCCGGCCCGGGTAGACGCGCAGGGCCCTCTCGATGGGCTCCGGCTTGGCCGAGTCGATGACGAGGGGCAGCTCCGTCGCGGCCGCCAACATCAGCACGACGTCTCGCATGGCCGCTTCCTGGTCGATGCCGGGGACCCCGACGTTGACGTCCAGCAGGTCGGCGCCGGCCGCCTCCTGGTCGCGGGCCATCTGGCGCACGAGCGCCGTTTTGCCCTCCCGGAGCTCCTCCTGGAGGGCCTTCTTCCCCGTCGGGTTGATGCCCTCGCCGATGACGACAAGCGGCCTCCCCGGATCGAGGACGACCGTCCTGCGGGCCGAGCTGAGGGCGGCGAGCGACTTGCGCAGGGGGAGGGGCGCTTTCTTCCGGGACACGGCCTTTCTCAGGGCCGCCACGTGCGTCGGCGTCGTCCCGCAGCAGCCGCCCAGGATTGCCGCGCCCGCGCCGACGAGGGCCCCCGCGCGCCGGGCGAACTCGGCGCCGTCCATGTCGTAGACGGTGAGACCGCCCGATGAGCGGGGCAGCCCGGCATTGGGCTTTGCGATCAGCGGCACCTTCGCGTACGGGCGCATCGCCGCGATGAAGCGCGCCATGTCGTCGGGACCCGTGGAGCAGTTGCACCCCACGGCCCCGGCGCCGAGGGCCTGCAGGGTGACGAGCGCCGTCAGGGGGTCCGTCCCGTTGAGCGTCCGGCCGTCGCGCTCGAAGGTCATGGTGACCATCGTGAAGAGGTCGCAGGTCTCCTGCACGGCGATCAGCGCGGCGCGGGCCTCCTGGATGTCCATCATCGTCTCGATGACGAAGCCGTCGACGCCGCCCTCGAGCAGCCCCCGGACCTGTTCCTTGAAGACCGAGACGGCCTCCTCGAAGTCGAGATCCCCGAAGGGCTGGATGAAGCGGCCCGTGGGGCCGATGTCGCCTAGGACCAGCGCCTTGCCCCTCACGGCCTCCCGTGCGGCGAGCGCGAGGCTGCGGTTCACGGCCGGGACGTCGTGCTCGCCGTACTGGCCGAGCTTGAGGCGGTTCGCCCCGAAGGTGCAGGTGTAGACCGCGTCGGAGCCCGCCCGGGCGTAGTCGCGGTGTACGCCCGCGATCACCCCGGGGTTTTCGAGGCACCACAGCTCCGGCGAGACCCCTGGGGGCATCCCCCGCTTCTGAAGCTCCGTGCCCGTGGCCCCGTCGAGGATCAGGGGCCGCCTCTCCAGGATGTCGAGAAATTTCCGCTGTCCCTTCGCCATGTCCGCTCCCTCAGCCGATCGTCTCGACCCCCGCCACGGCCGTGACGGACTTCTCGGGCACGAGAACGTAATGCTCCGTCAGCTCGACGCCGAGACGCCCGAGTTCGAGCAGCTCGTGGAAGAGTTTCTGGTTTTCCAGCGCCAGGTCCCCGTAGCCGCAGGAAAATCGGCTCTTCGTCAGCCGCCGCCCCTCGCGCCTGAGCTCCCGCCCGAAGAAGGTCTCCATCCAGTCCAGGGCGGCGTCGACCATCTCGCTGGCCGTGGCGTCGAAGACGACGGCGCGCGTGAGGTTGCCGTGCGCCGTGTCGCGCTGGATGGCCTCGATCACGGCCGGGCCGGCCGTGGCCCCCAGGAGGATGACTTCCCGCGAGTCCGCCAGCAGGGCGGCCAGCTGGGCACTCTCCAGGATGGAATCGCCGGGAAGCCGGATCCGCCGTGCGTCCTTGGAGAGGATGGGGAGCCGCCTCGCGGCCCCTTTCAGGGTGATGAGTGCCCGGGCCTGCCCGATCCGGTCGTCCAGGGCCCTGGCCTCATCGGGCCGCATCCGGGTGCGTCCCTTCCGGAACCCCAGCCTGCGGTAGATCGCCTTGAGCGGCGGCTCGATGGGGATTCGTTCGAAGGTGATCAGCCGGTCCATGTCCACAGGGTCCAGGGTGCGGGGACGGGAGGGGGGCCTTTCAATTCGAGGCGGCGCTCCGCTCGACCCCCGAGAGCTCGATGATGTATTCATCGACCTCCTTGGGGGGGTTCGCGAACACGATCATGAAGGGGATGCTGGCCCGCGTGCGGATGTTCGAGTTCGGCATGTCGCTCCCTTCCTGCCTCTGCAGCTCCGCGAGGATCTCCCTGTCGGTGAGCCGGTTGAGCTCCTCGTCGGTCAGGAGGTTGCCCGCATAACTCTCGATCTCCCCGAGCACCTTGCCGGTGTTGTCCAGGATTTTGCCCTTGAGCCTGATCCGGGCCACGGGGTGATCGAACTCGTTCACGGCGAGGCCCGAGATGACGAGCAGATCCCCCGATGCCGTGCTCTTGGTGAAGCGCTCCTTGACCTCGGCAAAGTTGATCCCCCCGGGCGCGGTGGCGGCGGCCGGCTTCGGGGCGGGCCCGAACACCCGGTCCCCCGATCCGGGGTAGGCGTAGTTCAAGACTTCCCGCCCCATCTGGGGGAAGAGCCACAGGTAGACGCCGGTGACGACGAGAAGGACCAGGATGCTGTAGACGACGATGCGGGAGGGCGTCCAGAAGCCCCTGCGCGGCTCTTCCTCCTCCGCCTCTTCCTCTTCCGGCTCTTCCTCCGCCGGCAGGGCCTTCGGCACGTCCGGCATCGCGTCAGCGCCGGCCGGGGTGCGGGCCGCCGCCGCGGGCGCCGGCTCCGGTGTGGCGGCCGCCTTTGGGACGGGCGCTTCCGGGGGCGGCTCCGCCTTGACCTCCCGGGGAGCCGGCATTTCCTCCCCGGCGGTGCGGGCGGGACCCATCGGGGGAACGAAGGATTCTCTTTTCGTGTTGATTTCGAAGAACTCGTGACCGCATCGGCCGCATCGCACCCAGACCCCGTCGCCCGTCATCAGCTCGTCGTTGAACCGAAATTTCGTCGCGCACTGTTTGCACTGGATGATCATCGGTCCTGCTCACTCCTCCAACACGTAGATGTCCGGCAGATAACGGGCCTTCTCGTCGAAGTCGATCCCGTAGCCGAGGATGAACCCCTCGTCGAGATCGAAGCCCACGTAATCGGCGGTGAAATCGATCTTGCGGCGGTGCTTCTTGTCCACCAGGGCGCAGACCCTGAGGGAACGGGGGTTCTGGTCCCTGAGTTTTCTGACCAGGAAGTCCAGGGTGATCCCCGTGTCGACGATGTCCTCCACGATGAGGACGTCCTTGCCGGCGATGGGGGTCTCGAGGTCCTTCGTGACGAGGACCTTGCCCGAGGTGGCCGTCCCGGACCCGTAGCTCGCGAGCCGGACGAAATCGATGACGCAGGGCGTCTTGAGGTGCCTCACGAGGTCCGCCATGAACATGAAGGCGCCCTTGAGGACGCAGACCACCACGAGGTCCTTCCCCTCGTAGTCCCGCGAAATCCTCTCCGCCATGTCCCTGACGACCCGGCCGATCTCGTCTCGGGAGAAGAGGATTTTCATCCGGAGCTTTTCCATGCCCCCTCCTCCAACGAAATCTGACACTAGCCAAGAGAGAAGGGAATGTCAATGCTAATCCGCGAGTTCCCGGTACCGGCGCACCACGGCATCCAGGCGTTCCCGGACGATCGCCTCGGCCCTCCGCACGTCGCCGGCGCTTGCGAAATCGGACTGCAGGCTGAGGAATATCCGGTCGAACGGGGATTTCCCGCAGCCCAGGGCCCCGTAGTCGATCGCGTGGACGGCGTATTCCGTCCCGTCGAAGCTGTACTTCCCGAAGCGGTTTGCCGCCGGGGAGCGGAAGGGCCAGGCGAGCTTGAGCCCGAAGAACCGGCGGGCCTCCTGCCGCAGCCCCGGGTCCCGGAACCGCGCCGGCGGCGGCATCTCGCCCGCGGCCTCGCTCACGAGCCGGAAGAACTCCTTCACGAGGTCGATGTCGGTGACGCAGACGCCGTAGAGGTACCAGTCGTCGAGGATCTCGATCAGGGCGAGCTTCTCGTCCCGCGCGATGTAGCTGTAGCTCGGGCAGAAATGGCCGTCGCAGAGCTCGCGGCCGTAGAAGGAGGCGTCCCGGAGCTCCCGCCCGCCGTTCTGCATGGGGTGCAGCAGGCAGCCCACCCTGCGCTCCCCCGCGTCGAGGAACCCCACGTACTCGCAGCAGTGGATCACCTCGTAGCGCCTCGCCCCGTCCTCCGTCGCCCGGACCGTCTCGGCGAAGCGCGCAAGGTCTTCGGGGCCGCGGACGGAGGCGCGAAAGAGCGCCGTGCGCCGTCTGAGCCTTTCCGCCAGGGCCTCGCGGCCCGAGTCGGCGTAGTTGTAGAGCCCGCAGCAGGCGCCGCAGGACTTCGAGGCGTCCGGCTGGCAGAGATGGACGAAGGGGCTGTCGGGCCCGTCATGCAGGGACAGGGGTCTGCTAGCCATGGACGGGCCCCCGTGTTCGGTGCGCACACATGACTTGAAAAATTTCCCGATCGCGCATAAGTTGTTGCCCTCGGCCTGCCTTTCGGTGCCGGATGGAAGACGCGGGCCGTGGCCACCCGCCGCCCTTCGAGGCGGGTATATCGGCAAATCACTTTCAGGGTCAAGAACAAACGTGGAGGGGAAGACCATATGAACCGGCGCGGGGAGATCCGGTTGCCCAACGGGCTGGTGGCGGAGATCTGGGACGGGTCCCGGATGATCGCCGCCGACACGGCCAGCGTCGTGCTCGTCGTCAGGGTTCCCGTCGCCGTGCTTGCGGAGTACTTCGAGGCGGCGGCCGACTGCGAGAGGACACGGCGGGCCTTCGGCCCCGAGATCGTCTTCGAGTACCGCAACGAGCGGACCTTCGTCCCCGCCGGGGAGCGGGAGGCGCTTTTCGAGGAATTTCTCGACACCTTCAGGAAGGACGTCCTGCCCTACCTGTCGAAGGAGCATTTCCCCAAGCGGTACGTCCTGTCGAAGCACCGGGATATCGTGAAGCACCCGTGGAAGTACCCGGATTGTGAGGAATGAGCGAACGGTGGACATGTCCTGCAACGGACCGAATCGGCATCTGCTCGAGGCCTTTCTGGCCCTCGTCGAGAAACCGAGCCGCTACATCGGCGGCGAGGCCAACGCCGCGGACAAGGACCGCTCCGCCTGCCGCCTGAGCGTCGCCCTGGCCTTCCCGGACGCCTACGAGGTGGGCATGTCCCACCTGGGCCTGCAGATCCTCTATGCCATCCTGAACGCCCACCCGCACATCTGCGCCGAGCGCGTCTACGCCCCGTGGCCGGACATGGAGGCGAGGCTGCGGGAGCATGGGCTGCCGCTCGCGACGCTCGAGTCCGGCACGCCGCTTTGGGCCTTCGACCTCATCGGCTTCTCCCTGCAGTACGAGCTGTCCTACACGAACGTGCTGACCATGCTCGACCTCGGCGGGGTGCCCCGGCGCGCGAAGGACCGGCGCGAGGGGGACCCGGTCGTGATCGCCGGGGGGCCCTGCACGTTCAACCCGCTGCCCATGGCCCCCTTCTTCGATGCCCTCGTCATCGGCGAGGGGGAGGAGGTGATCTCCGAGATCGCCGAGGTCCTCCTGCGGGCCAGGGAGAAGGGGCTGCGTCGCGCGGAGGTCCTGGAGCGCCTCGGCGCCCTCGACGGCCTTTATGTCCCGGCCCTGTTCCGGGGAGGCCGGGTGCGCAAGCGCATCGTCGCCGATCTCGACCGGTGGCACCACCCGCTGCGGCCCGTCGTCCCCCTCATGAACACGATCCACGACCGCATCTCCCTCGAGATCGCCCGGGGGTGCACCCGGGGATGCCGGTTCTGCCAGGCGGGGATGGTGTGGCGGCCGGTGCGGGAGCGCAACCCCTCGACGCTGCTCGCGATGGCCGAGGAGGCCCTCCGGGCGACGGGCTACGACGAGATCTCGCTGCTGTCGCTCAGCGCCGGCGACTACTCGCGGATCGAGCCGCTGCTGGGCGAGCTGATGAACCGCTACAGCGGCCGGCGGGTCGCCCTGGGGCTGCCGTCGCTTCGCGTCGAGACACTGACCCCGAGGCTCATCGAGGAGATCCGCCGGGTGCGCAAGACGAGCTTCACCATCGCCCCCGAGGCCGGGACGCAGAGGCTGCGCGACATCATCAACAAGGGCAACACCGAGGCGGACCTCCTCGAGACGGCCCGGCGCGTCTTCGCGGGCGGGTGGAAGTCCATCAAGCTCTACTTCATGATCGGCCTGCCCGGCGAGCGCGAGGAGGATCTCGAGGGGATCGCCGACCTGGCCCACCGCGTCATGCAGGAGGGCAGGGGGCGGCAGGTCAACGTGGGGCTCTCCACGCTGGTCCCCAAGCCGCACACGCCCTTCCAGTGGGTCCGGCAGATCGGCCTCGAGGAAACGCTGGCGGCGCAGGGGTTTCTCAAGCGCCGCCTGGCGAACCGCAACATCAGCTTCAAGTGGCACGACGCCCGGATGAGCCTCCTGGAGGGGCTCTTCTCGCGGGGCGACGAGCGGCTCGCGGATCTGGTCGAACAGGCCTGGTCGCTCGGCGCCCGGTTCGACGGGTGGAGCGACCGTTTCCTCTTCGAGCGCTGGGAGGAGGCCCTCCGGCAAGCGGGCATCCGCCTCGAGGATCACCTGCGCGGGCGGGGCACGGCGGAGCCGCTGCCCTGGGAGGTGGTCGATGCCGGGCTCGACAGGGAATTCCTGCTCGACGAGTACGAGAAATCCGTCCGGGGCGAGGCGACCCCGGACTGCCGCCGCGAGGGCTGCCGGGGCTGCGGGGTCTGCGACGGCACGCTCGTCGCCATCCGGGAGGCCGAAGGGGCCGCCGACGGCCCGGTGCCCGGGGCCGCCGGTGCGGCGCCGGCGGCCGGCGTGCCTGCGGTTTCGCGCTGGCGGCTCGTCTTTGCCAAGACGGGAATGTCGCGGTTCCTCTCCCACCTTGAGGTCTCCTCGGCCCTGACCCGCGCCGTCAAGCGCAGCGGCCTCGCCCTTCGATACTCGGAGGGGTTCCATCCGCACCCGAAGATCTCCTTTCCCTTCGCCACGGCCGTGGGGATGGAGAGCCTCGAGGAGCTTGCCGACATCCAGCTCGAGGGCGGGATCGGCGACGTCTCAAAGGCCGCGGAGCGGATCAACGCCGCCCTCCCCCGGGGGCTCGAGGTCCGGCGGATCGAGCGCCTCGGCGGCGGCGAGGCGGCCGTGGCGAAGCTCGTCAGGGGGTTTCGCTACCGCGTGTCCCTGCCCCCCGGCTGCGCCGCGAAGGACCTGGAGGAGCGCATCGCCCGTTTCCTCGCGTCGCCTTCCGTGATCGTGGAGCGCGAGGGACGGCAGGGGGTTTCGCGCAAGGATGTGCGTCCCTACGTGGAGGGGATTGTGCTGGACCGCGGTGCCGGCGTCCTGGAGATGGGCCTGCGGTTTGCCGACGGCAAGACCGCGCGGCCGGCCGAGATCCTCGGCCGCGCCCTCGGCCTGGACGACGAGGTCGTCCGGGGCCTGCGGATCGTCAAGACGCGGACCATCCTGGAGGGCGACGGGGGGCGGGCGGAATAGGGGCAGGGCGGGGATTGTCTGCCGGCCTGCGGTCAGCCCTTCCGGCGGTCCCACTTGAAGCAGCTTCCCGGAAACTGCTTGGCGTACTTTTTCATCTCCGAGGCCCGCTCCGTCATCTCACCGAAGTGGCTGAAGGGCCCCGCGGACGTGTCGGTGATCCCGATGGAGATGCTCGTGAGCGGGAAGGCCCTCTCGTTTCCCTGCCGGTCCACCGAGCGGATGCAGCCCCGCTCGCGGTCCTCGGCGTCGTAGAAGCCCGGGATGATCTGGTCGAAGGTGGTCACCAGCTCCTGCGACGCGGCCTCGATGGCCTCGGGGCTCATGATGTAGACGAAGTCGTCGCCCCCGATGTGGCCCACGAAGCTGCGCTCGCGCTGCTTGTCCTTCACCGCGCCGAGAATGAGCCGGCCCGTGATGCGGATGATGTCGTCGCCGCGGGAGAAGCCGTACTTGTCGTTCAGGGGCTTGAACTGGTCCAGGTCCGCCCAGGCAAGCGCGAAGGGCTCCCCCCGGTCGAGACGCTCCTGGATCTCGCGGTTGATGGAGATGTTGCCGGGGAGCCGCGTCAGGGGGTTGATCTCCACGATCCGCTCCGAGCGCAGGATGCACAGGTTGACTCTCCGCAGGATCTCCCTGTCCAGGGCCCGCCGCCAGATGTAGTCCTCGAACAGCAGGGAGTCCCCCTGCGAGAAGGCGTCGTCGTCGCCCAGCACGGCCAGCACCGTGAGGTTGCGGAACATGGGGTCCTCCTTGAGCTGGCCGAGCGCGCCGACGGAGACGAGGTCCTTGGGGTCCACGTCGAGGACGACGAGGTCGGGCGGGCTCGTGCTGCAGATCAGCCCCATGGCCGACTGGACGCGGTCGAAGAGTATGACCCGGTAGCCGTGCCGGATGCGGCTCTCCACGGTGCTCGTGAGCGCCACGTCGCGGGAGATGACGATGACGGTCTTCATGAGTATCCGTCGCGCGAACAGAGGCCCCCTCTCCCCTCGAGGCTGTGTCGCAATAGGGAGTAGGGGCTGAGTTCTTTGACAAAAAAATATCCGTAACGCACCTCGAAGGATCGCCAACCCCGGCCCGGTGTGCTAGAGTGCTCCGCGAAAGGAGATGCGCTCATGGCCTATCCGAACCGGCGACCGTCTGCAATAGGGCTGCTGCCCGCCGGCATCGGGACTACGTGTCCCCGAGGACCCGGTACGGAGCCTACGATGCCTTCGTGGAGCCTTGGATCTGCCGCAGCTGGGCATCGAGGTGGACCCCAGCCAGGTCGGCAACGCCGCCTACGATCCGCGCGATGCTCAAGCTGCTGGTCTACGGCTACTCCTGCGGGTACGCGCAGTTCCCGCAAGCTCGAACAGGGTGCCACCACAACCTGGCCTTTGTGGCTGGCTGATATGGCGGGCTGAGGCCCGACCACGAAGACCATCGCGGAGTTTAGAGCGCAACCACAAGGCAGCCCTCAAGCGGGTGCTCCGGCACTGCGCCCGGCTCACCATCAAGCTCGACCTAATCGCGGGCAACGTGCTGTTTGTCGACGGCACAGATCAGCCCAATGCCTCCCGCTACCGCAGCCACTGACCGGGCCTGGTACGGGAGAAGAAGCTGGCCGATCTGGATCAGCGCATCGAGCAGCTGTTGCAGGACTGCAGGGTTATCGACCGCCGGGGGCGGCACATGGACTCGTACGTGGCGATGCAGAAGGACCTTGCCCAGACGAACACGCTCAAGGACCGGGTCCAGGAGGCCCTGCAGGAGCTTCAGCGAGGCAGCCGCCGGCGTCAACCTCACCGACCCGGGCGCCCTGATGAAAGGCGTCAGGGCAGCCACGCGGCCTACAACGCGTCAGTTGGTGGTGGATGACCAGCAGGGGCTTCTGCACTGCAGGCCGATGCCGTCAGAAAGACTGATGATGTCAACCAGTTCGCCCGGCAGATCGAGGCCGCCAACGCGCTGCTGGAGAGTCCCTGCAGGACGGCCTGCGCCGATGCCAATATGCCGACACAGCGGAGCTCGAGAAGATCGACCGCCAGAGGATCCCGGTGATCGATACCTTCACGGCGGCAGGCGAGGAAAGAGCCGGAGAAAAGCCGTTCAGCAAAGCCATTTGCGTATGATGGCTCCGGGCTGGCAGCTGCCTGAAGGTCACGAGCTCCGGTATGAATCGACGGAAAAACGCACGGAACGCAGCGGCGCTGCGTGATCACCGGCGCGGCCATCTGCCACGCGTGCCGGCACTATGGAATCTGTACCCAGGCGCGCAGGGGGCGCAAGATCATCCGGTTGCCCAACAGGGGTTAAGCTCGGGCTGGAGCCCCAGTACGAGGAGGCCGCCTCGCGGGCCTGATGCGAGGAAGGCGCAAGAGCGGGCGGAGCACCCTTCCGGGCATCAAGCGCAACCTCGGGTCGATGCCTTCCTGCTGCGGGGGAGCTCGAGGGGCGCGAGCCGGATCTCGGTGCTGGCCAGTTAGCCTCAATGTGAAGCTCGCCACAGTCTCCGCTGCTCGGGGTCAACGGGCTCATCGAGAGGCTCCGGGCCCTCAGGCCTGCTTCGCACCGGCGCATGGGGGCTCGCGGCGCTCGCTGGGGCCCTGAACCATCAAAACCTGCCCGACAGACCGTGCGCGGATAGACGTTACGGATATTTTGTTGTCAAAGAACGGGTAAACAACTCGTCCCCTCTTGACTGTTGCGACACAGCCTCCTCGGAGGGAGAGGGCTGGGTGAGGGGGAACGAAAAAGAGTCACCCTCACCTCTATCCTCTCCCGTCAAGGGAGAGGACGATTAAAGGAAACGGGTTGTTTTTATGCCCTGAACTCCTCTTCCGTCTGCTCGACGGAATCCTCCAGCTCCTTGAGGATTTCCTTCAGGTCCGCTTCCGACAGGGCCAGGGCCTCCCAGGCCTTGGGGTTCACCTCGGGGACGAGGCGGTCGCCCGAATACCCGATGCCCCGGGCCTTCACGATCACGTCGGCCGTGTGGACGATGGCCGTCTCGAGGGGCGCCAGCGTCGAGACCTGGGGCCGGTGGTGGTTTGCGATGCACTCGCAGAGCTTCCGGGGGAAGTGCCATTTTTCCGCCAGCCAGCCCGCCACGGCGGCATGGGTCTCCGAGAAGCGGCCGCGCTCGGCGTCGAAGATGACGATCCCCGCTTCCTCGGCGTCCCTGACCGTCTTCTCGTACTCCTCGGGCCAGGCGAGGGTGAGGATGACCTTGCCCACGTCGTGCAGCAGACCCGCCACGAAGACCTCCTCCGGCTCCTTGAGGCCCTTCTTGCGGCCCAGGACCTTCGAGGCGATGGCGACCCCGATCGAGTGCTCCCGAAGCCCGATCATCGCCTTGTGCATGATCTCGAAGACCGACACGCTCAGCAGCAGCCCCTTCACCACGTTGAGGCCCAGCAGCATGACGGCGTGGTTGACCGACGAGATCCGGCCCGGGAACCCGTAGAGGGCCGAGTTCACCATCTGGAGGATCTTGGTCGTCAGCGCGGGGTCCTGGGACACGAAGTGGCTGATTTCATTGAGGGATATCTTGGGGTTCTCGATGATCGCCGACAGCTGCTTCAGCACGCTGGGGATCGTGGGGATGGAGCTGATGTTTTCCACCCGGCTCCGGAGGGCCTTGGGGTCCATGCTAGCCATACATCGCCTCGATGTGCTCTTTGACCGCCTTCTTGATGACCGCCATCGCGGGGTTGTTTCCAACCTTCCGGAAGCGCTCCTCCAGGGCGGCGAGAAGCTCCTCTTTCGGCAGGGCAGGCCGGGACGGCCCCTCGATGGTGACGCTGTCGATGCCCATGTTCTCGATCTTCGAGATGCGGGCCTCCGTGAGCTCGGTCCCCTCGGCCATCAGGACCATGCCGGAGGCGTTCTCCAGGGGCCGGGCCAGCTTCATGCCCGGCCTGAGCTGCTCGACGGGTATCTTGGGCATAGATGGGCAGTCCTTTCGCTGATCTCGCAGAGATGAGGCATGCAAATTCCGTGGGAAAGTGGTAGAAAGAAACCACCGAACCTCATGGACGGAAAAAGCCAGCATCGCCGGCCGATAAAAGTTGTTGACAAACAGGGTCGAATCCATATAATTGCTGTTTTCTATTTCCCTTCAAGGAACTGGACATGTACGCAGTGATCAGAACGGGCGGAAAACAGCACAGGGTCTCCGAGGGGGACGTCCTGCGGGTGGAAAAGCTCGAGGGCCTCAAGGGCGACACCGTGGTGTTCGAGGAGGTCCTGATGGTCTCGAAGGAGGACCAGACCCGCGTGGGCACCCCGGTCGTCGCGGGCGCCAGGGTCGTCGGCGAGATCGTCCGCCAGGGCAAGGGCCCCAAGATCATCATCTTCAAGAAGAAGCGCCGCAAGGGGTATCTGAAGAAGACGGGGCACCGGCAGCCTCTCACCGAGGTCCGGATCAAGGAAATATCGCTGTAATCAGCTTCAGGAGCGTGGAACGATGGCACACAAGAAAGGCCAGGGCAGCAGCCGCAACGGAAGAGACAGCAACGCCCAGCGCAGGGGGGTCAAGGTGTTCGGCGGCGAAACCGTCAGCGCCGGCTCCATTCTCGTCCGCCAGCTCGGCACGAAGATCCACCCGGGACGCAACGTCGGCATCGGCAAGGATTATACGATTTTCGCCAAGATCGACGGCGTCGTGAAATTCGAGCGCTTAGGGAAGGACCGCAAGAAGGTCAGCGTGTACGCGTCCTAGCCTTCCCGGCCCTCCGAGCCGCGCAACCCGGCGTGTATCAGATTGTCCAGGCCCTCGGTGATCGATCGAGGGCCTTTTTTTGGCATCGGATCCCGCAGCCGGGATCCCCGGGAAGAGATTCTTCGCAGGGGCAGATTCTTGAAATTCGTCGACGAGGCCAGGATCTATGTCAAGGCGGGCGACGGGGGCCGCGGGTGCGTGAGCTTCCGGAGGGAGAAGTACGTCCCCCGGGGCGGCCCCAACGGGGGCGACGGCGGCAAGGGCGGCGACGTGGTCGTCGTGGCCTCGGCAAGCCACCGGACCCTGCTGGATCTCAAGTTTCAGCAGCACCACGTGGCGCGCCACGGGGGCCACGGCGAGGGCAGCGACCGCACGGGGCGCAATTCCGAGGACGTCGTGATCCCCGTGCCGGTCGGGACGATCGTCTCCGATGACGCAACGGGCGAGGTCCTGGCGGACCTCGTCGAGGACGGCCAGCGCGTCGTCGTGGCGAGGGGGGGCCGGGGCGGCAGGGGCAACGCCTTTTTCGCCACGTCGACGAACCGGGCGCCCCGCTATGCCCAGCCGGGCGAGAAGGGCGAGGAACGCTGGATCCGCCTCGAGCTGAAACTGCTGGCCGATGTCGGGGTCATCGGGTACCCCAATGCCGGCAAGTCGACCCTCATCTCGCGGGTCTCGGCGGCCAAACCGAAGATCGCCGACTACCCCTTCACAACGCTCACCCCGAATCTCGGCGTCGTGCAGTACAAGAATTTCGGCACCTTCGTGATCGCCGACATCCCCGGCCTCATCGAGGGGGCCCACCGGGGCGTCGGCCTCGGGACCCGGTTCCTGCGGCACGTGGAGCGGACGGCCGTCCTGATCCACCTTCTCGATATTTCCGGCGAGGGCCCCGTCAGCGGGTGGAACCGTTTTGAAACGATCAACCGGGAACTCGAGCTCTACGACCCGGCCCTGGCGAAAAAGCCGCAGGTCGTGGCGATCGGCAAGATGGATCTGCCGGAAACCCGGGAACGGGCGAAAAAAGAAATTGACTTCTTTCGGGAAAAGGGGATAGAAGTCTACGGAATTTCAGCAGTTACGGGCGAGGGGGTCGAGGCCCTGATCGCGGCGGTTGTGAAAAGATTGCAACAGGGTGCATGGGGAAAGCATGAGCATTGAGCGCAAGAAGATCCTCGCCGGCGTCCGCCGGGTCATCGTGAAAATCGGGACGGGCGTCCTCACGGGCAGCGACGGCCTCGACCGTGAAATCATCCAGCAGCTCGTCGACGAGATGGCGGGGCTGATCAAGAAGGGCTACCAGATCGTCATCGTCACCTCGGGGGCCATCGCCTCGGGCAAGCACCGCATGGGCATCACCGGGAAGCTCAAGAGCATGCCGGAAAAGCAGGCCTGCGCGGCCATCGGGCAGAGCCGGGTCATGCGCGTCTACTCCACGGCCTTCGGCAAGCACGATCTGTACGTGGCCCAGATCCTGCTGACCATGGACGACCTGACAGACCGCAAGCGCTTCATCAACGTCAAGAACACCCTGTCCACCCTCATGGAGTGGCACGTCATCCCCATCATCAACGAAAACGACACCGTCGCCGTCGACGAGATCAAGTTCGGCGACAACGATCACCTGGCCGCCATGGTGGCCAACATCACCGAGGCGGACCTCGTCATCAGCATGACGAACACGGAGGGGCTCTTCGACCGCAACCCCAAGACCCCGGGAGCGAAAAAAGCGAAACTGATCGGGGTGGTGCGCGAGATCACCGACGAGATCGAATCCATGGCCACGGCCGAGACGGACCCCACCGGCATGGGCGGGATGCGGAGCAAGGTCCTCGCGGCGCGGAAGGTCACGGCCTGCGGGATTCCCTACATCATCGCCCGGGGGAAGAGGAAGGGGATCCTCGGCGAGATCTTTTCGGGCAAGGACGTGGGGACCCTCTTCATCCCCATGACGGAACGCCTCTCGAGCCGGGAGTACTGGATCGCCTTCACGCTGCGTTCCCGGGGGAAGCTCTTCATCGACGAAGGCGCCAAGAAGGCCATCGTGGAGAACGGCAAGAGCCTCCTGCCCTCGGGCATCGAGCGGGTGGAGGGGGAATTCGCCGTGGGAGACCCGGTCCTCGTGATCGGCCCCGACGGGAAGGCCGTCGCCAAGGGCCTGGTCAACTACAGCGCCCAGGAGCTGCACAAGATCCAGGGCCTCAAGTCCTCCAAGATCGAGCAGGTCCTCGGCTACAAGCACTACGACGAGGTCATCCACCGGGACAACATGGCCGTCCAGAAGGCCCCGAAGGCCCAGAAGGCGGCCAAGGTAGCCTGACGCGCCTCAGCCCAGGATCTGGCCCGGCAGGACCTTCCCGTCCTTGCCGAAACGGATCCCCTCCATTTCCAGCAGGGCCCTCTTGAGCTCGAGCCCGCCGAGGAAGCCCCCCAGCGAGCCGTCCGCCCGGATCACCCGGTGGCAGGGGTAGACGACGGGAAAGGGGTTCTTCGCGCAGCACCGGCCCGCGGCCCTCGCCCCGCCGGGAGAGCCCGTTTTGGCCGCGACACCCCCGTAGCTCATGACCTTTCCGCGGGGAATGGCCGCGAGTACCGCCAGCACCTTCCGCTGGAAGGGCGTCACCCGGCCCATGTCGAGAAGGGCCGTGTCGAAGGAGACCGGCTGTCCCTCCGCGAATGCAGCGAGCTCATCGCCGAGTTTCGTGACGGCGCCGGCGGATTTCCTCTCGGCTCCCGGGAATGCCGCGCCGATCATGCCGGGCACGGCGGGAAAGAAAATCCTCACCACCCGGGGCCCCCGCCGGTCTTCGGACCATATGAGTGCGGCCGTGCAGAGACGGGTTCGGACCGGATGTTCATAAAACGTTGCAGCCATGGCACCCCCGGTCGACGGGGAGCATCCGCTTCCCCTGTGATGCGGTGATCCTACCAGAAACCGGCCCGTGCGCAAAGCGGCACTTCGGCGGGACGGGACCCGGGCCTTTCGGCGCCCGCAGGGGAATCTCCGGGGAGACGGGCCGCCGCAGGGTCATGCCCGTGCTGCCGGGCACCGCGGAAGAGTTTCCGCGGGTGAGGCCCCCGCGATGCAGGGCACAGGGGAAGATCCCTCTTCCGTTGTTTTTCCTGAGCCCTGATCCTTCGACCCTGGCCCCTTTTTAGGCTTGACAGGGGCTGCAAACTTATGTATTAAGATAACTTTCCGATTGCATCCGCAAGGAGGACACGCATTTGGCTACCCATCGTTCGGCGGAAAAAAGGGACCGGCAGAACAAGAAGCGCAAGGCCCGGAATGCGGCCGTGAAGTCGCAGACGAAGACCGAGATCAAGAAAGTGCTGGCAGCGGTGGAGAGCGGGGACGGTGAGGGGTCCGAAAAGGCCCTCAAGAACGCCATCCGGGTGATCAAGAAGGCCGCCTCCAAGGGCGTCTATCACAAGAACAACGCCTCCCGCAAGGTTTCCCGCCTGACGCGCAAGGTCGCTGCCCTGAAGAAGGCGTAGAAGAGCGCAGCATTCGTTACACGGACAAAGCAAAAGCCTGAAGGCGAAATCCTTCAGGCTTTCTCGTTTTTCACCTCCTGATTCCCGGTCCCCCCCGGCTTCCAGGCCGCAAGGCCCGGCGCGCAGCGGCCCTAAAATCCCGACATCAGGTTCCGGAAGGCCCTTTCGGCCATGTCGGAGGAGAGCTTCTGCAGGGCGGCCTGCCTGTTGTTCGACGTGGCGCCGGGGTTGGCCTGCTCGACGCGGAAGCTCTCGTTGCCCGTGAAGTTCGCCACGCTCCAGAGCGTCTTGCCCGTCCTGCGCTCCTCGAACGAGAGATTCAGCACCATGACCGCACGGCTCTCCGACCCCTTGTCGAAGCGGTCGTGCGCGACGTAGGTCGCGGACAGGGACGTGATCGTGCCCCTGAGAACCGCATCGGCCGCCTCGCGGCTGGAGGCCAGGCGGAACCGGGGGCTCTTCTGGATCCGGTCCTCGAAGGCGCTGCGGACGTATACCTCCACGAGGGGCTCGCTCGTCGAGTTGACGATGTTGTCCACGAAGATCGCCCGGATCCCGCTGTCGATCCACTCGCCGCCGGGCGAGAACCGGTACCCGCACCCGCAGAGCGTGACGGCGAGGCACAGCGCCGCAAGGGCCCCTGTGAGAATCCGTTTTTCCTGAATCCGATGCCTGATGCCCAAAGCCTGACGCCTAGCCCTTCACGACGATGTTGACCAGCTTTCTCGGCACGGTGATGACCCTGACGATCTGAACGCCCTCGAGGAACTTCCTCGTCTTCTCGTCTGCAAGGGCCATCTCCTTGATCCGTTCCTCCGACTCGTCGGCGCTGACGGTGATGCGGCTCCGCAGCTTCCCGTTGACCTGGACGACGATCGTCAGCTCCTCCTCCGAGGCGAGCTGCGGGTCGTAGGAGGGCCAGGGCACGGCCGTGAGAGACTCCCTGTTGCCCATCATCTCCCACAGCTCTTCCGTGATGTGGGGCACGATGGGCGCCAGCAGGACGACCACCGCCTCGATGGCCTCCCGGATGACCGCCAGGGACGCCTTGTCCTCTTTGGCCGGCCTCGGGACCTGGTAGACGAGGTTGACCAGCTCCATGACGGCGCTGATGGCCGTGTTGAAGCGGAAACGGTCCTCGATGTCCGTCGTCACCTTGCGGATCGTCTGGTGCGTCTTTCGGCGCAGTTTCTTGAAGTCCTCGCCGAGGTCCTCCGAGCCCGTCAGGGGCCCGGCTCCCCGGATATCCTCCAGGTAGTCCACGGCCAGCCGCCACACCCGGCCCAGGAACCGGAAGGACCCCTCCACGCCCTGGTCGCTCCACTCGAGGTCCTTCTCCGGCGGCGCGGCGAAGAGGCAGAACATCCGCGCCGTGTCGCAGCCGTACTTCTCGATGAGGTAATCCGGGTCGACGACGTTCTTGAGCGACTTGGACATCTTCTCGGTCTTGCCGATGACGACGGGCTTGCCGCACTTTTTGCACGTTTCCCCCTCGACCTCGTCGGGGTAGAGGAACCCGTGCTCGGGGCACTTCGCCGTCTCCTTGCAGACCATGCCCTGGGTGAGGAGGTTCGTGAAGGGCTCGTCGATTCCCAGCACGCCGAAGTCCCGCAGCACCTTCGTGTAGAACCGCGAGTAGAGCAGGTGCAGGATGGCGTGCTCGATCCCGCCGATGTACTGGTCCACGGGGAGCCAGTAGTCCATGGCCTTGCGGTCGAGACCGGGCTTGACGTCGCAGTGCGGCGAGGCGAAGCGGTCGAAGTACCAGGAGGACTCCACGAAGGTGTCCATCGTGTCCGTCTCGCGCCTGGCGGGGCCCTTGCAGCCCGGGCAGGTCGTGTTCACGAAGGACTCGACCCGGGCCAGGGGCGAGCCGCCCTCGCCGGTGAGCTCCACGTCCATCGGGAGCACGACGGGCAGGTCCGCTTCCGCCACGGGCACCGTCCCGCACTTGTCGCAGTAGACGATAGGGATCGGGGCGCCCCAGTAGCGCTGCCGGGAGATCCCCCAGTCGCGCAGGCGGTACTGGACGGTCTTCTTCCCCTTCCCGATCGACTCCAGGTGCGATGCGATGGCCTCCATGGCCTCCGTGTTCTTCATCCCGTCGAAGGGTCCCGAGTTGACGAGGATCCCCTCGTCCACGTAGGCTTCCGTCATCGTTTCCACGTTGAGGGCCTTCTTCGGGTCCTGGATGACGACGATCAGGGGAAGCTTGTACTTCTTGGCGAACTCGAAGTCGCGCTGGTCGTGGGTGGGGACGGCCATGACGCAGCCCGTGCCGTAGTCGGCCAGGACGAAATTGGCGGCGTAGATGGGCATCTTGCGGCCCGTCACGGGGTTGAGGCAGTAGGCGTCGAGGAAGACGCCCTCCTTCTCGTAGTAGTCGGAGGTCCGCATGAGCCTGTCCTGCTTCTTGACGCGCTCCACGTACTCCATGACGTCTTTCTCGATGGGCTTGCCCTTGGCGAGCTGCATGACGAGCGGGTGCTCGGCGGCCACGAGCATGAAGGTGGCCCCGTAGATCGTGTCCTGCCGCGTCGTGAAGACCCGGATGGGCTCGCCGCCGTCGGCCATGGGGAACGTGATCTCGACGCCGTAGCTCTTGCCGATCCAGTTCTTCTGCATGGTGATGACGCGCTCGGGCCATCCCGTGAGCCGGTCGCAGTACTCCAGCAGCTCCTCCACGTACCGGGTGATCCGGAAGAACCACTGCGAGAGGTGCTCCTCCTGAACCTCGGTGCCGCACCGCCAGCACTGGCCCGCCTCGACCTGCTCGTTGGCCAGCACCGTCTGGCACTTCGGGCACCAGTTGACCGCCGATTCCTTCTTGTAGACAAGGCCCTTCTCGTACATCCAGAGGAAGAAGAGCTGCTCCCATTTATAGTAGTAGGGCTCGCAGGTCGAGATCTCGCGGTCCCAGTCGTAGCTGAAGCCCATGCGCTTGAGCTGGGCCTTCATGTTCGCGATGTTGTCGTTCGTCCACTTCGCGGGATGGACGCCGTGGTCGATGGCGGCGTTCTCGGCGGGCATGCCGAAGGCGTCCCAGCCCATGGGGTGCAGGACGTTGAAGCCCCGCATGCGCTTGTAGCGGGCGACGACGTCACCGATGGTGTAGTTGCGCACGTGCCCCATGTGGATGCGGCCCGAGGGGTAGGGGAACATCTCGAGGAGGTAGTACTTCTTCTTCCCGGGATCTTCGGTGACCTTGAAGATCTTCTTTTCTTCCCAGAATTTCTGCCACTTTTCCTCGATCGCGTGGGGTCGGTATCTCGTTTCCATGGCCATCTCCTCACAGGTTCCCTTGCGTGCAGGTCAAAAAGGCGTAGCACAGGGGCCGGTTTCTTTCAACGCTATTTTTTCCAGAAATCGGGCACGAGGAGGACGAGGACGGTGTAGATCTCGAGCCGTCCGAGGAGCATGCACAGGGAGAGGACCCACTTGGCCGCCTGGGGAAGCCCGGCGTAGTTCGAGTCCGCGTGGACGACCCCCATGCCGGGGCCCACGTTGCCGAGCGTGGCGGCCACCCCCGAGACGGAGGTGAGCATGTCGACGCCGAGGAAGGTCAGGGTCAGGGTTGCCGCCATGGCCAGGGCGATGTAGAGGAAGAAGAAGCTGCGGATGCTCGAGACGATCTCCGGCGGCACGGGCGACTTGGCGATCTTGACGGAGAGGACGGCATGGGGGTGGATCAGGCGGGTGAGCTCGATGACGGTCTGCTTGATGACGATCATGAACCGCAGGCACTTGATAGCGCCCCCCGTGGAGCCGGCGCAGCCGCCGATGAACATGAGGATCAGGAGGATGATCTTCGAGGGGACGGGCCAGAGATCGAAGTTGACGGTGACGAAGCCCGTCGTGGTGAGGATGGAGACCACCTGGAAGGCGGCGTGGCGCAGCGCCTCGCCGAGGCTGGAAAAGTGCGATCTCAAATCGAGGGTGATCACGGCCGTCGCGACGACCACCACGGAGACGTAGAAACGGAATTCGGGGTCCCGGACAAACGGCCGGGCATCGCCCTTGAAGAACCGGTAGTGGAGGGCGAAATTCGTCCCGGCGATGAACATGAAGACGAGGATCACGATCTCGATGTAGAGGCTGTTGAAGCGGGCGATGCTCGCGTCGTAGTTTCCGAACCCCCCTGTCGCCATGGTCGCGAAGGTGTGGCAGACGGCGTCGAAGGCGCTCATGCCGCCCAGGAACAGGAGGACGAACTCGACGGCGGAGATGGCGATGTAGACGAGCCAGAGGTTCCTGGCCGTCTCGGCGATCCGGGGGGTGAGCCGGTCCTTGACGGGGGAGGGGATCTCCGCCTTGAAGAGCTGCATCCCGCCGACGCCCAGGATCGGGAGGATGGCGATGGAGAGGATGATGATCCCCATGCCGCCCAGCCACTGGGTCAGGGCCCGCCAGAAGAGGATTCCCCTGGGGGTCTTGTCGAGGTTCGACATGACCGAGGCCCCCGTGGTCGTGAAGCCCGACATGGTTTCGAAGAAGGCGTCGCAATAGGTCGGCACGACTCCCGAGAACAGGAACGGCAGCGCCCCGAAGGCCGAGGCCAGGACCCATGCGAGGGTCACGATCACGAACCCCTCCCGGTGGCTCAGGCTGATCCGCTCGCCCGTCCTCGGGATGACGAGGTATGTCCCGACTCCCGTCCCCATCGTGACGAGGGAAGCAAGGCCGATGGCCTTCCAGGCCTCCTCGTGCAGGGCCGCCGCGATGACGACGGCCGGCAGCATGGCGGCCCCGATGAGAAGGACGAAGATCCCCAGGATGTAGACGATGTTCTTGAGGTTCATTCGAAGTATTCCAGCTTCACCATGAGGATCTTCTCGACCTGCGGGATGGACGAGCGGAAGGTGAAGATGATGACGTGGTCACCCGGCTGGATGAGCGTGTCGCCGCTGGCGATGATCATTTCCTGGCCCCGGATGACGGCGCCCACGATCGTGCCCGGCGGGAAGGCGATGTCCTTGATGGGCCTGCTCGTGATCTCGGAGGTCGCCAGGGCGACGACCTCGAAGGCCTCGACCCGCTCATCGTGCAGCGGGGCGGCGGTGACGATCTTCCCGCGGCGCACGTAGTGCAGGATCTTGCTGATGGCGGCGTGCCGCGGGTTGATGACCCCATCGATGCCCACCCGGGAGACCAGCGGCATGTACTCGACGCGGTTGATGAGGGCGAGCGTCTTCCTCACCCCCAGCCGCTTGGCCAGCAGCGCGCCGAGGATGTTGGCCTCCTCGTCGTTGGTGACGGCGACGAAGACGTCCATGTCCCGGATGTTCTCCTCCAGCAGGAGATCCTGGCTCGTGCCGTCGCCGTGCAGGACGACGGCCCGGTCGAGCCTCTCCGCGAGGAAGCGGCAGCGGTCCTTGCGCTTCTCGATGATCTTGACGGCCACACCCTTGGCCTCGAGGGCCTCGGCGAGCATCCGCCCCGTGTTGCCCCCGCCCATGATGACGATCCGCCGGGCCGGCTCCGCCTTGCGTCCGAAGATCCGCAGCAGCTCCTTCGCCTCCTCCGCGGCGGCGACGGCGAAGAAGTAGTCGCCCTCCCGGATGACCGAGTCCCCCCGGGGCTCGATGAGCATCTCGTCGCGGATGATGGAGGTGATGAGCATCTTGCTGTTCGGGTGGCCCTTGCGGAGCTCCTGGAGGGTCTTCCCGGTGACGTCGCTGTTCAGGACGGGAAACCCAATGAGCTTGATGCGTCCGTCGTGGAAGTCCGTCACCTCCGTGGCGCCGGGGAACTCGATGAGGTCCAGGGCGTTCTTGACGGCCTCGCGCTCGGGGTTGATGCAGAGGTTGATGTTGAGGTGGTCCTTGCCGAAGATGGCGGAGTACTCGTCGAGCTCGGGGTTGCGGATCCGGGCGATCTTGAAGGAGACCCGGGACTGCGTCGAGGCGAGCAGGCAGGCCACCATGTTGGTCTCGTCGCTGTCCGTGACGGCGATGACCATGTCCGCCTGCTCGAGGCCCGCCCTCCGGAGGATCTCGGGGCTGCTGCCGCTGCCGTGGAGCGTCATGACGTCGAGGATCTCGGCGAGTTCCTGGAGCCGCTCCTCGTTGCGGTCGATGAGGATGACGTCCTGCTTCTCCTTGGAGAGGATGTCGGCGATGTGATACCCGACCTCCCCCGCCCCGATGATGATGACCTTCATGTGTCGTACCCCGCCGTTGCCGGGCTCAGCCGATCGGGAGGGTCTCTTCCTCCCGCTCGATGCGGATCTCGAGCTGGACCCGGTTCTTGACGCTCTGCCGCAGCCGGTGGATCCCCAACAGGGTCTTCTGGAAAAAAGACTCGTCGGACAGGAGGCAGGGTGCCGCGGCGGAAAGAGTTGCGAGATCGCCGGAGAGGAACTCGAACATCCCCGTCGTGAAGTGGGCCGTCATCTCCGCCACCTCGAGCGGCGAGCGGTCCGCGGCGGGAACCTCGACGGCGAAGTCGTAACAGTGAATCCGGACGGCCGTCTCCGCCATCCGGGCCCCCGCGTCCCGGAGCGTCTCGTAACTGAGATCCCGGCGCTTGCCGAGCCCGAAGAGGACGATCTTCTGCGGGGGGATCCGCTGCTGCGGGCCGATGAGGACCCTCTCAGCGAAATCCCCCCGGATCCTGCCCTCGGCGATGAGCTTCGAGACGAGCCCGTTGAGGCGCCAGTCGACGAACCCCCCGTTTCCGCGGGGGGGCCGCTCGTCGGAGAAAAAGCCCAGCACCAGGCACTCATGATGAAGCCGGTCCAGGCTTTCCGTCGTCACCTTGATCCGCATGGTCCTTCAGCAGTTTCGAGTACAGGGCATCGAGGATGCCGTTGATAAAGGAACCCGAGTTTTCGGAACCGAATTCCTTGCCGAGGTCGATAGCCTCGTTGAGGGCCACCTTGGGGGGGATCCCCCGGCCGTACACCAGCTCGTAGACGGCCAGGCGAAGGATGTTCCGGTCGACCCGGGCCATGCGCTCGAGGGACCAGTTCTCCGAGCAGGCACTGATCATCCGGTCGATCGCCTCCCGGTGTGCCCACGTCCCCTCGACGAGCTCCGAGGCGAACGCGCGGGCCTCTGCGGGCGCAGTGAAGTGATCCCAGAAAAGCTGGATGGCCTCCCGGGGATCGATTCTCAGCACATCGAGCTGATAAAGAACCTGCAAGGCGATTTCCCTTGCCTTCCTTCTGAGACGCATGGCATGTCCTGCCGGAGTCGCCCGGGAACCGGCTTTAGAGGTTTCGGAACAGGTCCACCATCTCGATCGCGGACATGGCGGCATCCCAGCCCTTGTTGCCGCTCTTGGTGCCCGCGCGCTCGATGGCCTGCTCGATCGAGTCGGTGGTGAGCACCCCGAACACGACGGGCACTTCCGTCTCCAGGGCCACCTGGGCCACGCCCTTGGAGACCTCCGCCGCGACGTAGTCGAAATGGGGCGTCGCCCCGCGGATCACCGCGCCCAGGCAGATGACGGCGTCGAATTTGCCCGTCTTGGCGACCTTCTTGGCCACCAGCGGGATCTCGAAGGCCCCGGGACACTTGAAGACCCGGATGTCCTGCTCCCGGGCGCCCGCCCGGGTCAGCCCGTCGAGGGCGCCCTCGATGAGCTTGCCGCTGATGAAATCGTTGAACCGGCTCGCCACGACGGCGAACTTCATCCCCTGGGCAACGATTTTCCCTTCCGTGATGTTCTTCATGCCGTTTTCCCGCTCCCTGTCAGCTTGATGGGTTTCTTGTTTCAGCCCCTTGCGCCCCATGCCCCGCGCCCTCTGCTAGACCTTCAGGATGTGACCCATCTTCTCCTTCTTCGTCCGCAGGTACCGCAGGTTCGCCTCGCTGGGCTTGATCTCGATGGGGACCCGCTCGACGATCGTCATCCCGTAGCCCTCGAGGCCGACGACCTTCTTGGGGTTGTTCGTGAGCAGCCGGATCTTCCGCACGCCGAGGTCCACCAGGATCTGGGCGCCGATACCGTAGTCCCGCAGGTCCTCCTTGAACCCCAGCTCGAGGTTCGCCTCCACGGTGTCGCGGCCGTGCTCCTGGAGCTCGTAGGCCTTGACCTTGTTGACGAGGCCGATCCCACGGCCCTCCTGGTGCATGTAGACGATCACCCCCTTGCCGGCCTCGTGGATCATCTCCATGGCCCGGTGGAGCTGGTCCCCGCAGTCGCAGCGCATGGAGCCGAAGACGTCGCCCGTCATGCACTCCGAGTGCACCCGGACGAGCACGGCGTCCTCGGGGCCGATCTCGCCCTTGACGAGGGCCACATGCTTGTAGTCGTCCACGTCGTTCTCGTAGACGATGAACTTGAAGTCCCCGCCGAAGGCGGTGGGCAGCGTGGCCGTCGCCGCGCGGCGGACGAAGGATTCCGTCTTCATCCGGAAGTTGATGAGGTCGGCGATGGTGACGATCTTGAGGCCGTGCTCCTTCGCGAAGATCTCCAGGTCGGGCATCCGCGCCATGGTGCCGTCGTCCTTCATGATCTCGCAGATCACCCCGCTGGGCTTGAGCCCCGCCAGCCGCGCCAGGTCCACGGAGCCCTCGGTCTGGCCCGTGCGGACCAGCACGCCGCCCCTGCGGGCCAGGATCGGGAAGACGTGCCCCGGGCTCACGATGTCCTCGGGCTTCACATTGTCCGCGATGGCCGTGCGGATCGTCGTGGCCCGGTCGTGGGCCGAGATGCCCGTCGTGACGCCGCGCCGGGCCTCGATGGAGACCGTGAAGGCCGTCTTGAAGCGCGACTGGTTGTCGTTGACCATCAGGTGGAGGTTGATCTTCTGGGCCAGCTCCTCGGTGAGGGTGAGGCAGATGAGGCCGCGGCCGTACTTGGCCATGAAGTTGATGGCCTCGGGGGTGACGAACTCGGCGGCCATGCAGAGATCGCCCTCGTTTTCGCGGTCCTCGTCGTCGACGAGGATGACCATCTTGCCGTTCTTGATGTCTTCGATCGCTTCGGGAATCGTGCTGATTGCCATGGTACGCACCTAAAGAAGGCTAAAGGCTTACGGCAAAGGGCGAAAGGCAAAGAAATACATCGATCTGCGCCATTCGCCGTTAGCCTTGCGCCGTTTGCCGCTTATTTGATGAACCCGTGCTCCCGGAGGAAGTCCCTGTCGATTCCCTTGCCGGTGCGCAGGAGCTTTTCCACGTACTTGCCGAGGATGTCCGTCTCGAGGTTCACGGCATCCCCCGGCCTCTTGTCCGGCAGCGTCGTCTTCTGCGCCGTCAGGGGGATGATATTAACATAAAACCGGTCGCCCTCGCACGAATTAACCGTGAGGCTGATCCCGTCGACGGCGACGGACCCCTTGGGGACCACGTACTTCGAGAGGCCCGGCTCCGTGACGATCCCGAAGACGATGGAGCCGGCCCGCTGCGTCCTCTCGGCGATGCGCCCCACGCCGTCCACGTGCCCCAGGACGAAATGCCCGCCGAGGAAATCGCTCATCCGCAGGGCCTTTTCCAGGTTCACCCGGTCGCCCGCCCGGAGCCGCCCGAGGGTCGTTTTCGAGAGCGACTCGGCGGAGACGTCGAAGGTGAAGCTCCCCGCGCCCAGGGCCGTCACCGTCAGGCAGGCGCCGCTCACGGCGATGCTGTCGCCGATCTTCACGTCGTCGAGGGGCAGGGCCGTCGCCACCTCGAGCCGGGCGTCTTCGCCCCTGCGGGTGAGACTGCGGACGGTCCCCGTGTCCTGGATGATGCCGGTGAACATGAAAAAACAGGCTCCGGGCTTCAGGCCTCAGGCTTCAGGATCAGGAAATGAGTTCCGGAACCTCTTTCCTGATGCCCGGCGCCTCGTGCCTGATGCCTTGTCATTTCGTCTTCAGCAGCTCCTTCAGTTCGTCGAGGAACTCGTTGGCGTCGCGGAACTGCCGGTACACCGAGGCGAACCGCACGTAGGCCACCTTGTCGAGGTCGTGGAGCTCCTGCATGACCCGCTCGCCCACGAACGATGAGGGGATCTCCTTAAGCTGCGATTCCTGGCAGGCCCTCTCGATGCGCTCCACGACGGCCTCGATCGCGTCGATGCTCACGGGCCGCTTCTCGCAGGCCTTCTTGATGCCCACGAGGATCTTCCCGCGGTCGAAGGCCTCGCGCCGGCCGTCCTTCTTGACGACCATGGGCAGCACTTCCTCGACGAACTCGTAGGTCGTGAACCGCTTGCCGCAGGATGCGCACTCGCGCCGCCTGCGGATGGCGTTGCCCTCCTTGCTGATCCGGGAGTCGATCACCCGGTTCTCCGTGTCGGCGCAAAAGGGGCACTTCATCGCTTCCTCACCTGGATGCCCGACTCCTCGAGCAGGCGGGCGGCCAGCTCGTCGCTGTAGCCCTCCCGATAGACGATCTCCGTGATCCCGGCGTTGATGAGCATCTTGAGGCAGATGCTGCAGGGGTGGTTCGTGCAGTACAGGGTCGCCCCCCGGATGCTCACGCCGTGGACGGCGGCCTGGATGATCGCGTTCTGCTCGGCGTGGAGTCCCCGGCAGAGCTCGTGGCGCTCGCCGGAGGACACCTTCATCTCCTCCCGCAGGCACCCGACCTCGAGGCAGTGCCGCAGGCCGCTCGGGGCGCCGTTGTATCCCGTCGTCAGCAGGCGCTTGTCCTTGACCAGGACGGCCCCCACGCCCCGCCGCAGGCACGTGGAGCGCCTCGAGACGAGATCGACGATGTCCATGAAGTACTCGTCCCAGCTGGGGCGGCGGACGCCTTGCCGGGGTGCTGTTGCGGCGGTTTTTCTCTTGCTGCCTGCCACCTGTCACCTGTTGCCCGTCACCTGGCCGGTTGGCCGATGCGCTGTCCCTCGAGACGTTCGGCCGGGCCGGTTTACCCGCGCGCGATGCGCTCGGCGTACAGCGGGAAGCGCTCGCAGAGCTCGCGGACCTCCTCGCGGACCTTGCGGATCGTCGACTCGTTCTTGAGGTCCTTGAGGACCGTCGAGATGAAACGGCCCACGAGCTTCATCTCCGGTTCCTTCATCCCGCGGGAGGTGACGGCAGGGGTGCCCACGCGGATGCCGCTGGTCACCTGCGGGCCCCTCGTGTCGAAGGGGATCATGTTCTTGTTGGCCGTGATGCCCGCCCGGTCCAGGGCGTCGGCGCCCTCGGCGCCGGTCACCCCGATGGAGGTGACGTCGATGAGCATGAGGTGGTTGTCGGTGCCGCCCGATACGAGGCGGAACCCCTCGGCCATCAGCGTCTCCGCCAGGGTGCGGGCGTTGCTCTGGATCTGCCGCTGGTATTGCCGGAACTCCTCCGTCAGGGCCTCCTTGAGGGCCACGGCCTTGGCGGCGATGATGTGCATGAGCGGGCCGCCCTGCATCCCCGGGAATACCCGGCCGTCGAGGGCCTTCTGGTAATCGGCCTTGCACAGGATCATGCCGCCGCGGGGGCCCCGCAGCGTCTTGTGTGTCGTGGTCGTCACGAACTCGCACAGCGGCACGGGGTTCGGGTGGACCCCCGCCGCCACGAGCCCGGCGATGTGCGCGATGTCGAAGAGCACCACGGCCCCGACCTGATCGGCGATCTGCCGGAAGGGCTCGGCGGGGATCTCGCGGGGGTAGGCGCTCGCGCCCACGACGATGACCTTGGGCTTGTGCTTCTTCGCCTGGGCCTCCACCTCGTTGAAGTCGATCCGCTCCGTCGCCCTGTCGACGCCGTAGTGCACGACGTTGTAGAAGCGGCCCGAGAAGTTGGCGGGGCTGCCGTGGGAGAGGTGCCCGCCGTGGGCGAGGTTCATCCCCAGGATCGTGTCCCCGGGCTGCAGCATGGCGAAGTAGACCGCCATGTTGGCCTGCGTGCCCGAGTGGGGCTGCACGTTGGCGTGGTCGGCCCCGAAGAGTTTCTTCGCGCGCTCGATGGCCAGCGCCTCGACGATGTCGACGAACTCGCACCCGTGGTAGTACCGCTTCCCCGGGTATCCCTCGGCGTACTTGTTCGTCATGATGCAGCCCTGGGCCTCCAGGACCGCCTCGTCGACGAAGTTCTCCGACGGGATCAGTTCGAGCTTTCCGGCCTGCCGCTTCGTCTCCTCCAGGATGGCGGCCGCCACCTCGGGGTCCACTTTCTTGAGCATTGACATCGTCTCCTCACCCTCCTGCGTTACTTGCAGAGTCTCTGTTCCAGTTCCCGGATCTTGTCGAGGCGCCTCTGGTGGCGCCCCCCGTCGAAGGGGGTCTCCAGCCATGCCCGGGCGATCCGCCCCGCCGTCTCGGGGTCGGTCTTGCGCCCGGCCAGCACGAGGACGTTCGAGTCGTTGTGCTGCCGGGACAGCCGTGCCGTCTCCGCGTCGAGGCACAGGGCCGCCCGCACGCCGGGGAACTTGTTGGCCACGATCGCCATCCCCACGCCGGAGCCGCAGACGAGGATGCCCCGCTCGAACCGGCCCGACGAGACCGCTTCAGCCGCGAGGATGCCGTAATCGGGGTAGTCGACGGGGTCCCCCGTTTCCGTCCCGATGTCGACGACCCGGTGGCCCGCTGCCGTGAGCGATGCCTTGACGGCCTCCTTGAGGGTGAACCCCGCGTGGTCGGAACCGATGACGATGTGCACGCCCCCTCCTCAGTCCCTGAACTTGCGGAAAACGAGGACCGCGTTGACGCCGCCGAACCCGAAGGTGTTGGACAGCGCGGCCTCGACGGGCATGGCCCTCGCCCGGTGCGGCACGTAGTCCAGGTCGCACCCCGCGTCGGGTTCGTCGAGGTTGATCGTGGGCGGCACGACCCCTTCGCAGAGGACCTTGACGGCCACGATGGCCTCGAGGCCCCCCGCGCCCCCCAGGAGGTGCCCCGTCATGGACTTCGTGGAGGAGACGGCCAGCCGCCGGCTGTGCTCCCCGAAGACCCGCTTGATGGCCTCCGTCTCGTAGACGTCGTTGAGCGGGGTGGCCGTCCCGTGGGCGTTGATGTAGCCGACCGCTTCCGGCTCCATGCCGCAGGACTGCAGAGCGATCGCCATGCATCGCGCGGCCCCCTCGTGCCCGGGCGGCGGGGCGGCCATGTGGTGGGCGTCGGCCGTGCAGCCGTAGCCGCAGATCTCGGCGTAGATCCTCGCGCCGCGCCGGCGCGCGTGGGCGAGATCCTCCAGGACGAGAATGCCGCCCCCGTCGGCCATCACGAACCCGTCGCGGCTGCGGTCGAAGGGGCGGCTGGCCTTCTCGGGCTCGTCGTTGCGGGTGGAGAGCGCGCGCATGGCGTTGAACCCGGCGATCCCGAAGGCGCTGACGGCCGCCTCGACGCCCCCCGTGATCATGGCGTCCGCGTAGCCGTCCTTGATCAGCCGAAACGACATCCCGATGGCGCTCGTCCCCGCCGCGCAGGCCGTGACGGGGCAGCTGATGGGCCCCTTGGCCCCGTACCGGATGGAGATCTGCCCGGCGGCGAGGTTGGGCAGGACGGCCGGGATCGTGAAGGGGGAGAGCCTCCGGGGGCCGCTGTGCTCGAGGACGGCGTGCTCCCTGACGATCGTCCTGAGCCCGCCGATGCCCGAGCCGACGACGGTGCCCACGCGCTCGGCGTTGCCTGCGCCGATCGCGAGGCCCGCGTCCTGGACGGCCATGTCGGCGCAGGCCAGGGCGTAGACGATGAAATCGTCGAGCCGGCGCAGTTCCTTCTTCTCCACGTGGCGCAGGGGGTCGAAGCCCTTCACCTCGCCCGCGATCTTCGTTGCGAGCCCGGTGGTGTCGAACGTCGTGATGGGCCCGATGCCCGAGCGGCCGGCGCAGAGGGCCGCCCAGGTTTCGTCGACGGTGTTGCCGACGGGGTTCACGGTGCCCATGCCGGTGATGACGACGCGCCTCTCCACGGGGGTCCCCACAAGGGCAGCCTAGCTGGCCAGTCCCTTCTTCTTCTTGATGTAGTTGATGGCGTCCTGGATCGTGCGGATCTTCTGCAGCTCCTCGTCGGAGATCTCGATGCCGAAGTTCTCCTCCATGGCCATGATCAGCTCGACCAGGTCGAGCGAATCCGCGCCCAAATCCTCGATGAATGCCGCCTCGGGCACGCACTCCTCCCGGGTCACATCCAGCTGCTCCACGATGATCTCGATGACTTTTTCCTCGATGGACATCAATCCGCCTCCTTCAGACGTATGCGTTCCGTTTCCGCTCGAATGGCCTGTCCCCGGGTCGGGGCGCGCTGCACGCGATCACATGTAGAGCCCGCCGTTGACCCCGATCACCTGTCCCGTGATGTATCCGGCTTCATCGGAGGCCAGGAACAGCACGACACCGGCGACATCGTCCGGTGTGCCCAGCCGGGAGAGGGGGATCTCGCCGAGCACCTTCTCCCGCTGCTCCTCCGTCAGGGCGGAGGTCATATCCGTGTCAATGAGGCCGGGGGCGACGGCGTTGACGCAGATGCCGCGCGGCGCCAGCTCCCGGGCCAGCGACTTCGTCAGCCCGATGAGCCCGGCCTTCGAGGCGCTGTAATTGGACTGGCCGGCGTTGCCCGCCAGGGCGACGACCGACGAGATGTTGATGATGCGGCCCCCGCGCTGCTTCATCATGGCGTAGGCCACGGCGCGGCAGCAGTGGAAGGCCCCCTTGAGGTTCGTGTCGATGACCCGGTCCCAGTCCTGCTCCTTCATCCGCACCAGGAGCCCGTCGCGGCTCTCGCCGGCGTTGTTCACCAGGATGTCGATGCGCCCTTTGCGCCGGATCAGGTCCGCGATCGCGTCGCTCGCGGCCCCGGGGTCCGCCACGTCGAATCGCAGGGCCTCCCCTTCGCCTCCCGCCTCGCCGATGAGACGGAGCGTCTCGCGGGCCGCCTCCTCGTTGCGGGCGTAATTGACGGCGACGAAGGCCCCCGCGGCGGCCAGCCGCACGCTCACGGCCCGGCCGATTCCCCGCGACCCCCCCGTGACCAGCGCGACCTTGCCCTTGCAGTGCATCGTCTCAGCTCTTCCCCGAGAGGACCTCGACGGTCCGCTGCAGGGACTCGGGATTCTCCACGTTCAGGACCCTGAGGTCCCGGCGGATCCGCAGGGCCAGGACCGACAGCACCCTCTTGGGGCCCACCTCGATGACCGTGTCGATCCCCATTGCGGCCATTCTCTCGATCGTCTCGATCCAGCGCACGGGCTGGTGGATCTGCCGGACGAGCAGCCCCCGCGTCGCGGCGGCCGAGTGCAGCACCCCCGGCTCGCAGTTCGGGATGACGGGCACCGAGCCGTCCCGGAACTCGACCCCGTCGAGATCCGCGCCGAACCGCTCGGCCGCACCCTCCAGCAGGGCGCAGTGGAAGGGCGCGCTCAGCGGGAGCTTGAGGGCCCGCTTCGCCCCCTCCGCGAGGGCGCGCGCCATGACCGACTCCACCGGGGCCGCGTACCCCGAGACGACGGTCTGGTCCGGCGCGTTGTAGCACGAGGGGCTCACGAGCCCCTCGCCGGCGGTGATTTCCCGGCACAGGGCCTCGACCCGGTCACGCCCCAGTCCCTGGATGGCGGCGTTGGCGCCCACGCCGGGGGCGACGGCTTCCTGCTGCCGGGCGGCCCGCTTCCGGACGAGCCGCAGCGTGTCGGCGAACCCGAGGGCCCCTGCCGCGCAGAGCGCCCCGTATTCCCCGAGGCTGTGGCCCGCCATGGCCGTCGGGCGCACGCCGAGGTGCCGCTCCAGCACCCGCCAGGCGGCGATCTCGAGGGTCAGGGTCGCCACCTGGGTGTTCTCGGTCAGATCCAGCGACTCCCGGGGGCCCTCGAAGCACAGGCGCCCGATGTCCATGCCGAGCACCGCCTGCGCCTCCTCGAAGCACGCCCTGGCAGGCTCGAACTGCAGGAACAGGTCCCGGCCCATGCCCACGTACTGCGAGCCCTGTCCGGGGAAAAGGACGCCCAGCCTGGCCATAGGATCCCCGGCGGCGATGCTAATCGCCCTTTTCGACGTTCAGCACTTCCCTGCCCTTGTAGGTGCCGCAGTTGGGGCAGGCGCGGTGGGGCAGCTTGGGCTCGTTGCACTGGGGGCAGACCGAGCCGGCCGGCGCCTTGAGGAAGTCGTGGGCCCTCCGGCTGTTGCGTCTCGATTTCGAGTGTCTCTTGACTGGGTTCGGCATGGCTTGCGTTTCTCCGTCACGTTGGTGTTCTTGCCTTGAAGTTCTTCAGCGCCTCCAGGCGGCGGTCGACCGCGCCGGGGCGGCACGCACAGGATTCCGCGTTGAGGTTGGCGCCGCACTGCGCGCAGAGGCCCCGGCAGGTTTCGGCGCAAAGCGGTTTCATGGGGACCTGGAGCAGGACCTGCTCGAAGACCAGGGCGTCGAGGTCGATCGTGTCCTCCCGGTAGTGCCCGAACGAGATGTCCTCGTCGTCGGGTTCCTCCCCCGGCTCTTCCGGGCCGCGCGAGGGGACCAGGGTGTAGCGGAACCCGCCCTGCACGGGCGTCTGGAAGGTCTCCAGGCATCGCCCGCAGTCGAGATCCAGTGCCGCCTCCACGCGGATGTCGAGGGTGACCGCATCGAGGATCTTGTGGATCTCGACGGTGACCTCCGCCGGGCGGATCCGGAAGTCGATCCGTCCGCCCTGCTGCAGGAATTCCCGGTACCAGTCCCCTTCGAGCCTGTACTGGAGCCGGCGCCCCTCCTCGGGAATGAGCGATACCTGGATCTTCAAAGAGAGTCCCTGGCGAATGGATTCACGCTTCCCGCGGGAAGCCTTTGCGAAAGTGTACTTGTTAATGGAAAAACCCCTATTCTGTCAAGCCCTTTTTGATCCGATGCCGAGCCGTCAACCCTGCCGGATCGGGGATGAAACCCGCCCTTGCCGGGGGGTGACCTCCCCGGCAAGGGAATTTTTCGCCTTGACTTTTCATCCGGTTTCATTTAGCTTCCAATACTTCCAGATCAAAAAGATTCTGGGGGATCGTCTAGTGGTAGGACTCAAGACTCTGGATCTTGCTACCAAGGTTCGAATCCTTGTCCCCCAGCCAAGGTCCCATCGTCTAGCGGTCAGGACGCTGGCCTCTCACGCCGGAAACCAGGGTTCGATTCCCTGTGGGACCACCAGAAACGCAAAAGGAGCCTGACGCCGCCGTCAGGCTCCTTTTTTTGTCCGGGAAAGCGAATGCCGTGCCCCGCGCCATCCTCGCCCTGATCGTCATGTCGCTCATCTGGGGCTACAACTGGGTCCTCGTCAAAGAGGCCATGCGCCTCGCCTCTCCCTTCGACTTCTCGGCTCTCCGCACGGTCGGGGGCGGCCTGGTCCTCCTGGGCGTCCTGGCCTGGCGGGGCGAGTCGCTGCGGCCCCCGGACTGGCCCCGGACGCTCCTCGTCGGGCTTCTCTGCACGACCTTCTCCGTGGGGTTCGCCACGTGGGCGCTCGTCGAGGGGGGCGCCGGGAAGATGGCCATCCTCGTCTACGCGATGCCCTTCTGGCTCATCCTCATGGCCTGGCCGCTGCTGGGCGAGCGGCCCCGGGGCTTGCAGTGGCCGGCCATGGCCCTGGCCCTCGCAGGGCTTGTCCTGCTCGTCGAGCCCTGGAGTTACCGGGGCGACGGGTTCCCGAGCGCGCTTGCCGTTGCGAGCGGTCTGTCCTGGGCGGCCAGCGCCGTCGTGACGAAGCGGATGGACCGAAACGGCGGGGTAAACGTGCTGTCCCTGTCGGCCTGGCAGATTCTCTTCGGCGGACTCTTTCTCGCGGGTGCGGCGCTCGCCGTCCCCTCGGCGCCGATCCGGTGGACCCCCTGGATGGCCGGGGCCATGGCCTACAACGTCCTGCTCACGAGCGGCGTGGCCGTCCTGATGTGGTTCTACGTGCTGAAGGTCCTTCCGGCCGGCATCGCCGGCCTCGCCTCCCTGGCCACGCCGGTCCTGGGCCTTGTCTTCGCCTATGCCCTGCTGGGGGAGAGGTTTTCCTTCTGGGAGGCCTGGGGCGGCGCGCTGATCGTGGCCGCCCTTGCGGTCCTTGCCTTTCACGGATACCGGGACGGCAGGCCGTGACACGGCGGGCCGGTCGGCGCTTCCGCTTGCCCACGCGGTCTAGCGGTCCGGTCTCCTGTTCGTGCCGGCCCCGGTCCGCGGCAGCAGCATGGTCAGCAGGACGGCCGGGACGGTGAGGAAAGACAGCACCATGAGCGCCGAGGGCAGGCCGTGGCCGTCGGCGACATGGCCGAGCAGGGGCGCCACGATCCCCCCGATGGAAACGGCCACTCCCAGCGTGATGCCCGAGGCGAGGCCTACCTGGTTCGGCAGGAAGCGCTGGCCCATGACGACCAGCGGACTGTACGTGGAGAGCAGGACGATGCCGATCGGCACGAGCAGCGCCGTGGCGAGGGCGACATCGCGGACCTGGACGAACAGGACGAGAAGGGGAATCAGGGCGGCATACCCGGCGAGGACGGCTCTCCGATGGCCGTATCGGTCGGCCAGGCGGCCCCCCCAGAGCGTCCCGGCGACCCCGGCGCCGAACATGACGGACAGGGCCGTGCCGGCCGCCGTGGCGGTCTGACCGAAGACATGGATCCAGTAGAGCGGGATGAAGGTGTTGAGCCCGTAGAAGATGACCGAGCGGATGATCACGACGCCCGTGACGACGGCAAAGGCGACCCACTGATCCTCCGGATCCCCGCCCGCCCGGGCGCCGCCGGCTGCTCCTGCCGTTGCGTGCCCTCCGCCCGTGCCCGCCAGCTGAACGGCCAGGAACGCGGCCATCAGAACGAAGGGAATCGCAAGAAACGCCGTCCCTCGCAGGCCCCACGCCGAGACGACGGCGGCCGCCATGATCGGCCCCAGCGCGATGCCCATCTGGCCCCCCACGGCAAAGACGCTCATGGCCGTGGCCTTTCTCTCGCCGGCGTGGCTGTGGACCAGTCTCGCCCCCTCGGGGTGGAAGGCCGCGATCCCGATGCCGCTCAGGACGATCATCGCGACGGCGAACCCGTAATCGGGCAGGAGGGTGCTGAAGGCCATGCCGCAGCCGGCCATGGCGACCCCCGCGGGGATGAGCCAGGGCCTCGACAGCCTGTCGGCGTAGAAGCCGAACAGCGGCTGAATGACCGTGGATGCGACGCTCAGGGCGGCGACGAGGCCGGCAGCCGCCGCGTAGCTCAGGTGATAGTCGGAGATGAAGAAGGGCAGCAGCGCCGGCACGGCCCCCTGGTTGAGGTCCGTGAGCAGGTGCCCCAGCGCGGCCAGCCAGACGAATCGGCTTTTCACGGGTGCGCCCCGGTTTCGCAGGATGGCTTGACTCTACCCGCACCCGCGGTTATCCTGCTTGCGCCATGAAGACAAAAAATGTCGAAAAGCGGACAAAGCCGAGGTCCGCGGAGCGCCAGGGGCACCTCATGGGCGCATCGCAGCCCGTCATCGCGCTGGCCCTGGACGAGCCCGACGGACACCGGATCCCGCTGCACTGGCACTCCCGCGCCCAACTCCTTTACGCCTCCTCCGGGGTGATGACCGTGACGACGGGCAGCGGGGTCTGGGTCCTGCCGCCGCTGAGGGCCATGTGGATCCCCGCCTTCACGGAGCACCGCATCCGCGCCTCGGGGCATCTCTCGATGCGGACGCTGTACATCCGGCCCGATGCCGCGCCGCATTTCCCGCCGGCCTGCCGGATTGTCTCTGTCTCCCCGCTGCTTCGCGAGCTCATCGTCTACAGCACCACCCTGCCGCGCTTCTACGACCCCGGCAGCCATGCCGAGCGCGTCATGCGGCTTATCCTGGATCTCATCCGGTTCAGCGAACCGGCGCCCCTCGATCTGCCGATCCCCCGGGACCCGCGGCTGCGGAAGATCTTCGAGCGGCTGTCCGCCCACCCCTCGGAGCGCCGGACACTCGAGCAGTGGGGCCATCAGGTGGGGGCTGCGGGCAGAACGCTCTCGCGGCTCTTCCGGGCCGAGACGGGGATGAGTTTCCACCAGTGGCGCCAGCAGCTGCGGCTGCTCGAGGCGCTGAGGCTTCTCGGCCGGGGCGATCCGATCACCAACGTGGCCCTCGACGTCGGCTACAGCAGCCTCAGCGCCTTTGTGTCCGCGTTCCGGAAGGCGCTGGGGGTGACGCCGGGAAGATATTTCCGCATCGAAACCCTCTCAGCCGAAAGGGACTGAATCCGGCGGCCGGACCTTTCGGCACCCCTTCGCTCCACCGGGCCGGCGAAGAGAAATTTTATTGAATATCCGATGGGTTATGGCATATGAGGCGCTCTTTTTTTTCTTGACAAGGGGGCCCAGATCGCTATGATGCATGAAGCCGAAATTCCCCTCCCTGCGGCGCACCGTTCAGCCGCAAAACCCGGCGCGGGCAGTCGAAGGGGTCCGGCAATCCAGGCAGATCAGACCCCGTCGGGGCGAGGCAATCATGGCCATTCTGGCAATGTCACTCGATTTCAGAAGCGGCGGGCAGGAGGTCGCAACCCTGGTCGGCGAGGCCCTGGGTTACAAGTGCTTCGGCAAGGACCACAGCCTCGCCTACATGAAGGCCGCGGGAGAGCGCTGGGAGAAGCTTTTCCGGGAGCTCGACGAGGAGCGGCCTTCCCTGTGGGACCGCTACGACTGGGAATACCGCGGCTTCGTGGCGCTTCTCGAGGCGTACATCTACGAGCATGCCTCGCGGGACAAGGCGATCATCATCGGCCAGGGCGGCAGCTTCGTGCTCACCGGTCTGCCCTTCGTCCTGAGGGTCCGGCTCACGGCCCCCTTCGAGGTCCGGGTCCGGCGGCTCATGGAGAAGAGCGAGATCGGCGAGAAGGCCGCAGAGGATATCGTCCGGCGCACGGACAAGGCCCGTGTCGGCTACGTCAAGGCCATCTACGGCAAGGACTGGTTCGACCTCAAGAACTACGACATGGTCTTCAACGCCGCGACGCAGCCCTACGACCAGATCGCGAGGATCATCGTCGACGCCCTGAAGGCGAAGGACCAGATGATCACCCCCGACACGTGGGACGTCCTCGCGGGAAGGGCCGTTGCCGCCCGCATCCGGGCCCGCATCCTCACCAACCCCCGCATCCACGTGCCGACCCTGAAGGTCTCCTACGACGGCAGCAGGATCGTGCTGGAAGGCGTCGTCCACAGCCAGAAAGAGCAGCAGATGATCGAGGAGATCGTCCTCGGCTCCCTGGAGGGGCGGGCCCTGCGGAACGAGCTGCACCGGCGCCTCGTTTAGGACGCCCCACCCGACACGGCGGGACACCGAGCTATCGATATGGATATGAATGATCAGATCAACCGGGCCGCCAGGGCCCTGCGCGAGGCCGATGCGCTTCTCGTGACGGCGGGCGCGGGCATGGGCGTCGACTCGGGGCTGCCGGACTTCCGCGGCAACGAGGGGTTCTGGAAGGCCTACCCTCCCATGGCGAAGCTGGGGGTTTCCTTCGTGGAGATGGCCAACCCCTTGTGGTTTGAGCGCGACCCCTCGCTTGCCTGGGGCTTCTACGGCCACCGGCTCCACCTGTACCGGCGCACGGTTCCCCACGCCGGGTTCGGAAGGCTCCTCGAGATCGGCCGATCGAAGCGGGAGGGCTACTTCGTCTTCACCTCCAACGTGGACGGTCAGTTCCAGAAGGCCGGGTACGACGAGGACCGCATCGAGGAGTGTCACGGCTCCATCCACCACTTGCAGTGCCAGCGCCCCTGCTCGCAGGACATCTGGGAGGCCCGGGGGGTCAGCATCGATGTCGACGAGGCGCAGTTCCGCGCCCGCGAGCCGCTGCCGCGCTGCCCCCGATGCGGGGCCCTCGCCCGGCCCAACGTCCTCATGTTCAACGACTGGGACTGGATCCCCCACCGCACCCGGGCGCAGGGCGAGCTCTTTCATCGCTGGCTCGAAGGGATCTCCGGCAGAAAGGCCTCTCTTGCCGTGGTGGAGCTGGGCGCCGGCAAGGCCGTGGCGACGGTCCGCATGACGTCCGAGGCCGCCGTCCGGGGAGGCCGCGGCACGCTCATCCGGATCAACCCCCGCGACACCGACGTCCCGCCGGGTCACATCGCCATCCCTCTCGGCGCCGAGGAAGGGATTCTCGAGATCATGCGTATCGCCGCCGATTGACCCCATTCCGTCACCCCGCAATCTTTGCACTTGAACTCGCCGCACGCCGGATGTATTTTTTAATCAAGCTGTTTCGGATCAGTTTCGTCCGAGAGGAGGTGAACACGATGGCCGTCCGAATCCTGTTGAAACGATGGGTCCCCGCCGAAAAGGAGAAAGACCTCGTTGGCCTCATCACGGAACTGCGGAGCATGGCTTCGAGGCAACCCGGCTACATCTCCGGCGAGACCATGCGGAACATCAAGAACCCCGAAGAGTACCTTGTCATCAGCACCTGGGATACGCTGGAAGACTGGGAGAGGTGGGCCGCGAGCCCGCCCAGGAAGGCGCTGCAGGACAAGATTGACAAGCTCCTCGGGAAGCCGACCACCTACGAGATGTACCACTATCCCGAGAAGCGCTACCACAGGGCCGATCCCACTGATTACCTGGAGCGGTCGCCGTCTCAACCCAAGAAGTGACCGTTCGTCTCAGGCATCGGTTTCCCGCGCGTTGGCAAGGCTTCTTTTGACAGCGACGTCTGTATTTCCGGCTCGATCTCCCGGCGGCAAGCGTTGACCGTCCCCTGCCGGGGAGCGGCATGACCGTCATCAAACCGTAGTCACCCCGTGGCCCGGTTGGTCGAGAGGACCGGGCTGCCCGACACCGCATGCGATGCATGAGGCGGGTATTCCTTCGCCCACGGCTTGCGAGAAAGGAGGGATGGGATATGATCAAGGTCATGATCAAGAGAAAAGCGCCGGCGGACAAGCAAAAGGAACTCCTGGACCTGATCACGAAGCTTCGAAGCGAGGCCTCGAAGCAGCCCGGGTACATCTCCGGGGAGACACTGCACAGCAGCGAAAGGCCCGACGAGTTTCTCGTCATCAGCGTGTGGGATGACGAGTATTTCTGGAAGAAATGGATCGCCACCGACGAGCGCAAGGCCATCCAGGGCGAGATCGACAAACTCATCGGGACCCCCACGGAGTACGAGATCTACCGGTACCCGCGGAAAACCTCCGTGGAGTGAGCGACCGGCGATATCGGGATCGGGGCGCCCCGGCTGCAGCCGGGGCGTTTTTCGTTGACACCCCCGGGCCGCTTCATCTATAGTTCTGCCCGGGGTCTGCGGGAAGCCGAGGCCGCCCCGGCCGGTCCTGTCGCACGGCCCCCGTCTGTTTCAGTCATCCACGAAATCCAGGAGGTGCATCCCATGGCGAAGGTCGGTGTCGTTCTGTCGGGCTGCGGTGTCTACGATGGGGCCGAGATCCACGAGGCCACCTTGACCCTTTATTTTCTGGACAAGGCGGGCGCCGAGATCCTCTGCATGGCGCCGGACATCAACCAGATGCACGTGATCGATCACACGAAAGGGCAACCCACCGGGGAGTCGAGAAACGTCCTGTGCGAGTCGGCCCGCATCGCCCGCGGCGATATCAGGAACATGAAGGACGTGAAGGCGGCCGACATCGACGCCCTCATCTTCCCCGGAGGGTTCGGCGCCGCCAAGAACCTTTGCGACTTCGCCGTAAAGGGCCCCGACTGCACGGTGAACCCGGAGGTGGCAAGACTCATCAAGGAGATCCACGCGGCGAAGAAGCCCATCGGCTTCATCTGCATCGCCCCGGTGATTGCGGCCAAGGTCCTCGGCGCTGCGAAACCGAAACTGACGATCGGCAATGACCCCGGCGCCTCCGGCGCCATCGAAGCCATGGGCGGCAAGCACGTGCAGGCCCCCGTCGAGGGGATCGTCGTCGACGAGGTCAACAAAATCGTCACCACTCCGGCCTACATGCTGGGGCCCACGATCTCAAAGGTGGCCCAGGGCATCGAGAAGCTCGTGGCCGAGATCCTGAAAATGGCGAAGCCGTAAGGTGGCAGCAGCCGTGGGGGATCCCGCAGAGGGTGAGACATGAGAGAAATTCAGGCTGAGCAAATCGTGCGGGCCGTGCGCGACCTCTTCATCGACGCCAACTGCAATCTCGGCGAGGACGTGCTCGCGGCCTTCGACCGGGCCATCGAGACGGACGAGTCCCCCGTGGCCCGCGAGGTCATCCGGGAGCTCAAGGAGAATGCCCGCATCGCCCGGGACGAGCAGTCCCCCATCTGCCAGGACACGGGGCTTGCCGTTCTCTTCGTCGAGGTCGGCCAGGATGTGCACGTGACGGGAGGCGGCCTGAAGGAGGCCCTCAACGAGGGGGTCCGGAAGGGCTACGGCGAAGGCTACCTGCGCAAATCCGCCTGCCACCCCTTCACGCGGGCCAACACGAAGGACAACACGCCCGCCGTGATCCACTTCGACATCGTGCCCGGCGACCGCATCCGGATCGTGGCCGTCCCGAAGGGCGGGGGCGCGGAGAACATGAGCCGCGTGGACATGCTCTCCCCCTCTGCGGGGCTCGAGGGGATCAAGGAGTTTGTCGTGCGGCGCATCGAGGCCTCGGGTTCGAACCCCTGCCCGCCCACGGTGGTGGGTGTCGGGGTCGGCGGCACCTTCGAGCGCTCGGCTCTTCTCGCAAAGAAGGCCCTCACAAGGCGCATCGGCGAGCGAAACGCCGACCCGGAGCTCGCGAAGGTCGAAATCGAGGTCCTGGAACGGATCAACAGGCTGGGCATCGGGCCCATGGGCTACGGCGGCAACACGACGGCGCTCGACGTCTTCTTCGAGGTCGAGCCCTGCCACATCGCAAGCCTCCCCGTGGCGGTGAACGTCCAGTGCCATGCGATGCGGCACAAGGAAACCGTCCTCTAGAGCAAGAAGACACGGGGGCGAGAGGGTCAGAAGGCAAGCAATATGGCTGAAATCAGACTGAAGACCCCGCTGACCGAGGGGGATGTGGAGAAGCTCGGGATCGGCGACAGGGTGCTCCTCACGGGGGTGCTCTACTCGGCACGCGATGCGGCGCACAAGCGGCTCTTCGACCTCATCCAGGCGGGGAAGGATCTTCCCGTCGACATCCGCGGGCAGGTGATCTACTACGTGGGCCCGGCGCCGGCAAAGCCCGGCAGGCCCATCGGCTCGGCGGGCCCGACGACGAGCTACCGGATGGACCCCTATGCCCCCAAACTCATGGAGATGGGCCTCAAGGGCATGATCGGCAAGGGAAACCGCGGGGCCGAGGTGGTGGAGGCCATGAAGAAGTACAAGGCCGTCTACTTCGGCGCCACGGGCGGGGCGGGGGCCCTGCTGGCCCGCAGCATCCGGAAGGCGGAGACCGTCGCCTACGAAGACCTCGGGCCCGAGGCCATCCAGCGCCTGGAGGTGGAGGACTTCCCCGTCGTCGTCATCAACGACACGAAGGGAAACGATCTGTACGTCGAGGGGGCGAAAAAGTATCGAAGGTGAGAGGCTGAGAGGGTAAGAGGCATGGAGTGGCTCTACGATGAGCGACGGGCTTCTCCAACCTTCTCACCTTCATGCCCTCTTACCCTCTGCTCCGAAGCATAGCGCAACGAAAAAGGCCGGGAGGCTGAACCCCCCGGCCTTTTGCATTGTCATGAAACCCCGGATCCTAGATGCCCAGGATGCCGAAGAAGAGCCAGCAGATGACGGCGCCGACGATGGACATCGAGAGCCCCCAGATCAGCAGATTGCGGAAGAGCTTCTGCTTGTCCTCGTGCTCGGCCGCGCAGGCGATGCAGAGCGCGCCCAGCGTGGAGAGCGGCGAGGCGTCGACGAGGTGCGCGCCGACGTTGATCGACGAGATCATGCCGACGGGATCCGCGCCCGGTACAAGCTTCAGGAGCCCCGGCACCAGAGGCAGGAAGGCCGGCATGACGACGCCGGAGGAGCTCGAGTAGGCCGAGATGACGCCCGTCACGAGACCCAGCCAGAAGTGCACCGTCGTGGGGCCCGAAAAGGCCGCGATGGCCTTCGTCATGGCATTGAGGCCTCCCGACTTCTCCATGATCTCGATGAGCACGGTGACGCCGCAGACCATCATGATGACGAACCAGGGCATCGTCTTGATGGCCGCCTTGCTGTCGGCGATGTTGAACAGCATCATCAGGCCGCCCAGGACGAACCCGACGGTGCCCACGTTGGAGGCCATCAGGAGCATCCACTTCGGGAAGTACGCCTTCATGCCGGGCAGGGCCGGCACGACGACCATGAAGATCAGGACGACGATGCAGATCGTGGTGAACCACTGCTGCTTCGTGAAGGGTTCGGGCTTCGGGGCGATCGTGTTGATGTCCACCGTCTTGCCCTTGTGCTGCATCATCCACTTCCAGCCGCCGAAGATGAGGAAGCCGGGGATGACGACGATGCCCTGCGCGATGATGGAGTTGAAGTAGACCTTCCAGTCGAGTGCGGCCAGTGAGTACTGGTCGAAGAGGCCGGGGATCTGCGGCCCCATCCTCTCGATGAGGCCGTGGGAGATGATCCCCGTGGGGGCAAACGGCGAGAAGCAGGCCGAGTTGGCGGCCCCGACGACGATGAGCGTCATGCAGAAGGCCGACATCCCCACCTGGCCCGCGATGGCCATGGTGATGGGCGCCAGCAGCGCGACACCGGCGATGTTGCCCGGGCCGATCGTGGTGATGAAGATCGTCAGGAAGTAGATGATGAAGGGCAGCAGCATCATGTTGCCGCCGCAGATGCGGATACAGTAACTGGTGATTTTACCGAGCGTCCCGTTGACTTGGGCCATGGCGAACATGAAGGTCACGCCGACCAATATCATGAAGAGGCTCAGCGGAAAGCCCGCCACGACCTTGGAGGCCGCCATGTTCATGAAGACTGCCCCGACGATGATCGCGAAGGCGATGCTCAAGTTGCCGACGTGAAGCTCCTCGTTCACGCAGCTGATGATGATGACGATGGTCAAGGCCAGGATGGACATCCAGGCCGCCAGGGATACGCCGAGAAATTCCATGTTGATCTCCCTCCCTATTGGATTTTTTGATAGGGTTCAGCCTATGCTTGAGTATTCCAGTTTGTCAAAAAAGTCCACCGCTTTGCGTGGATTATTCATGCCGGTTCGCGCCCCCCTTTAGAAAATGCGAGAATGAGAGCGTTCGAGGCGCGGCAGCCCCTGACCGCCCTCGGGCGGTCAGGGGCTGCATCCCGTTATCCGAGCACCATGAGGACCTGGCTGGTGTTGACCTTGTCCCCTTCCTTGACCTTGATCTCCTGCACCGTGCCGTTGCCGGGGGCCACGATGGGGTTCTCCATCTTCATGGCCTCGAGGATGATCAGCTCCTCGTCCTCCTTCACCGCATCGCCCGCCTTCACGATGATCTCCTTGATCGTGCCGGGCATCGGGGCTACAACGTCGATTGCCATTGGGGTCTCGCCTCCTTTCCTTGTTTAAATTGCAGCCTGTATTGCATAAAGCCCTTGAATCGGTTCCTCTTTCCGCCCGCACCCCGACCCTCTCCCGTCACGGCAGAGGGGAAAAGGGTGCGGGGACTGATTTACCGGATCACGCCCATGCCGGCCAGCACGGAGAGCATGACGGCCGCGGCGATCACCGAGCCGATCTGCCCGCCGGCGTTGGCCCCCATGGCGTGCATCAACAGGTAACTCTTTTTATTATACTGCGAACCCACCTTCTGCACCACCCGGGCCGCCATCGGGAAGGCCGAGATCCCCGCCGCGCCGATCAGCGGGTTGATCTTGCCGCCCGTCACCACGTAGAGCAGCTTGCCGAACAGCACCCCGCAGACCGTGTCCAGGCAGATCGCCATGAAGCCCAGCGCCAAAATGATCAGCGTCTCGGCCCGGATGAAGGCCGGGCCCGCCATCGTCGCCCCGATCGAGAGACCCAGGAAGAGCGTCACCACGTTGGCGATCTCGTTCTCCGCCGCCCCCGTGAGCCGCGCCACCACCCCGGACTCCCTCATGAGGTTGCCCAGCATGATCGTCGCCAGCAGCGGCAGGCCCTTGGGCGCAATGCAGCCCCCCACCACCGTGATCACGATCGGGAAGAGCAGCTTCGTGGTCTTCGAAACCGGCTTGGCGGTGTACTTCATCACCGTCTTCTTCTCCTTCTCCGTGGTCAGCAGGCGCATGATCGGCGGCTGGATCACCGGCACCAGCGACATGTACGAGTAGGCCGCCACCGCCACCGCCCCCAGCAGGTGCGGGGCGTACTTCGAGGTCACGTAGATCGCCGTCGGACCGTCGCAGGCCCCGATGATCCCGATCGAGACCGCGTCGAGCTTCGGAAAGCCCAGCCACAGCGCCACCAGCAGCGTCAGGAAGATCCCGAACTGCCCCGCCGCCCCCAAGAGAAACGTGTAGGGCTGCGCCAGCACCGGACCAAAGTCCGTCATCGCCCCGATGCCGATGAAGATCAGCAGCGGAAAGAGCTCCGTGTCCACCCCCGCGTCGTAGATCGTCCGGATGAAGCCGTCCTTCAACATGACGTCCGACATCGGGATGTTGACCAAAATGCAGCCGAACCCGATCGGCACCAGCAACAGCGGCTCGCAGTCCTTCTTGATCCCCAGCCACAGCAGCACCCCGCCCACGCCCAGCATGATCAGGTTCTGCCAGTTGACAAACAAAAACTTGAAGCCGATAACCAGCCCGCCCAGTCCCGCAATGATCGCTTCCAGCATGGTCTCAGCCCTCCTTCCCGTCCTCTTCCCTGTGAGGGAAGAGCTTGCCCAGGCCGGCCATCATCAGGCTCAGCAGCCCCAGGGTCACCAGCGTGCCCCCCATCCCGGCCACCAGCATCGTGATGCCGAATGTGAAATTGTCCATCTCCATTGTAAGAAACCTCCTTCGTACGTTTCGATGCATGAATGCCCACCCTCTACAAGAGGCCCCGCCGGCTCCCAGCCGGCATGGGCCCTACAGAGGGATGTTGCCGTGTTTCTTCCAGGGGCGGTCTTCGCGCTTGTTCTCGAGCATCTTGAGGGCCTTGATGATCATGGGCCTCGTCTCCTTGGGCTCGATGACGTGCTCGATCAGGCCGTGCCGCGCCGCCTGGTAGGGGGTTGCGAAGTTGTCGATGTACTCCTGCGTCTTCTTCTTGAGGCTCTCGGGGTCCTCCTTGCGGAAGATGATCTTGGCCGCCCCCTCGGCGCCCATGACGGCGATCTCCGCCGAGGGCCACGCCATGACCACGTCAGCGCCCGTCTGCCCGGAGCACATGCCGAGGTAGGAGCCGCCGTAGGCCTTGCGCAGAACGATCGTGATCTTCGGCACCGTCGCCTCGGGGTAGACGTAGAGCATCTTCGCGCCGTGGCGGATGATGCCGCCGTACTCCTGCGCCGTCCCCGGGAGGTAGCCCGGCACGTCGACGAAGGTGAGGATCGGCAGGTTGAAGCAGTCGCAGAACCGGATGAACCGCGAGGCCTTGTCGGAGGAGTTGATGTCGAGGCACCCCGCAAGCACCGCCGGCTGGTTGGCGATGATGCCCACGGGCTGGCCGTTCATCCGGGCGAAGCAGGTGATCATGTTCATGGCGTAGAGGGCCTGGCTCTCGTAGATCTCGCCGTTGTCCACGACCATCTTGATGACCCGCTTCATGTCGTAGGGTCGGTTGCTCGCCTCGGGGACGATCGTGTTGAGCTTTTCCTCCATGCGGTCGACCGGGTCGGTGCAGGCGACGACGGGCGGCTTCTCGCGGTTGTTGAGGGGGAGGTAGCTCAGGAGCTTCTTGATCTGGTCGATGCAGTCCTCGTCGCTCTCGGCCACGAAGTGCGCCACGCCGCTCTTCGTGTTGTGCGTCATGGCCCCGCCGAGCTCCATGGCCGTCACTTCCTCGCCCATGACGGCCTTGACGACCTGCGGGCCCGTGATGAACATCTGGGCGTATTCCTTGTTGACCATGTAGATGAAGTCCATGAGTGCCGGCGAGTAGACGGCGCCGCCGGCCGACGGGCCCATGATGGCGCTGATCTGGGGGATGATGCCCGAGGCCATGGTGTTGCGGTAGAAGATCCGGCCGTAGCCCGCCAGCGAGTCGACGGCCTCCTGGATCCGCGCGCCGCCCGAGTCGTTGAGGCCCACGATGGGGCATCCCGCCGACAGGGCACGCTCCTGACACTTGACGATCTTGGCGGCGTGCATCTCGCCCAGTGAGCCGCCCATGGTGCTGAAGTCCTGTGCGAAGGCGAACACGGTCCGGCCGTTGACCATCCCGTAACCCGTCACGACGCCCTCGCCGGGGACTTCCATCTTGTCCATGCCGAAGTTCGTGCAGCGGTGCTCGACGAACTTGTCCATCTCCACGAAGCTGCCCGCGTCGAAGAGACGCGCAAGCCTCTCGCGGGCCGTCAGCCGCCCCGTGGCCTTTACCTTTTCGAGGGCCTTGGCGCCTCCGCCGAGCTCGATCTTCTGCTCGCGGGCCCTCATGAGTGCGATTTTTTCTTCATTCGTCACGGTGCTTCTCCTTCCGGGTTTCTGTGTGGGGTTGTCGCGGTGCCTACTGCCTCTCGCTGAGCTCGAGCAGCACGCCGCCCGTGGAGCGGGGGTGCACGAAGGCGATCTTCGCGCCGCCCGCGCCGTAGCGGGGCTTCTCGTCGATGAGCCGCACGCCCTTGGCCTTCATCTCCGCGAGGGCCGCCTCGAGGTTGTCCACGCGCAGTGCCAGGTGCTGGATCCCCTCACCGTTCTTCTCGATGTACTTGGCCACGGGTCCGTCCGGCGCCGTGGACTCGAGCAGCTCGATCTCCGTCTCGCCGATGGGGAGGAACGCCACGCGCACCTTCTGCTCGGCCACTTCCTCGACGCCCACGGATTTCAGGCCCATCGCCTCGTAGACCTTCAGGGACTCGGCGATGCTCTTCACCGCGATTCCGATGTGATCCAACCGGGTAACTTTCATGTGTCCTGACCCTCCTGACTCGTCTGATTTCTTCACGTTACGGTTAAGCTGTAGTTCTGGAGAAACGAGAGGATCCGCGCCGCCCCCGACGTGGCCGTGATCTTCCCGCTGACCACTTCCCTCTCGATGAGGGGCAGCAGGTTGACGACCTGCGCGTTCTTGTAGAACCACTCTTCGAGGCCTTCCTTCACCAGGGCCCACATCCACAGGCGCGCCTGCTCGCTTCGCTTGCGCTCCAGCTCCCCCTTGTCGCTCATGATCTTCCGGTGTTTCAGGACCGTCTCCCAGATCTCCGGGAGCCCGCTGCCCGTCAGGGAGCTGCAGATCAGGACCGGCGTGCTCCAGTCGGGCGAGGGCGGCGAGAGCAGGTGCATGGCCGTCTCATACTGGGCCCGGGCGAGCTTGGCCCTCTCCACGTTGTCACCGTCGGCCTTGTTGACCGTGATGGCGTCGGCCAGCTCCAGCACGCCCTTCTTGATGCCCTGCAGCTCGTCGCCGGCCCCGGCGATCATGAGCACGAGGAAGAAGTCCACCATGGAGGCCACGGCGACCTCCGACTGCCCCACGCCCACCGTCTCCACCAGGATGACGTCGTACCCCGCGGCCTCGCAGATCATCATGGTCTCGCGGGTCTTGCGGGCCACCCCGCCGAGGGTGCCCCCCGAGGGGGAGGGGCGGATGAAGGCCCGCTCGTTCACCGAGAGCTTCTCCATCCGGGTCTTGTCGGCCAGGATGCTGCCGCCCGTGCGGGGGCTGCTGGGGTCCACGGCCAGCACGGCCACCCGGTGGCCCCTCTCCGTGAGCATCGTGCCGAAGCTCTCGATGAAGGTGCTCTTGCCGGCGCCGGGCACGCCCGTGATCCCCATGCGGACGGCCTTCCCCGTGTGGGGGAGCAGGGCGTCCATGACCTGCCGGGCCATCTCCTGGTGCTCGGGCAGGACGCTCTCGATCAGCGTGATCGTCTTTGCCATGACCAGCCGGTTGCCGCCGATCACGCCCTGTACGTAGTAGTCAATCGTCTGCTGCGCCATCACCCTGCACCGGGTCCGAAAGATCGTGGAGATGCGGAATTGCCGGGGGAGGGATCCTCCCCCGGCAATCGCTCTATGCCGCCTTCTTCAGGTACTTGTTCTCCAGCAGGGAGAGCACCTTGTCCGCCGACTCCGGAATCGAGGTGCCCGGCCCGAAGATCCCGACGACGCCCGCCTTGTAGAGGAAGTCGTAGTCCGTCGGGGGGATGACGCCGCCGGCAATCACGAGGATCTCCTCGCCGCCCATCTCCTTGAGCTTCCGGATCAGCTCCGGCACCAGGGTCTTGTGGCCGGCCGTGAGGCTCGAGGCCCCCACGATGTGGACGTCGTTCTCGATGGCCATCTTGGCGGCCTCCTCGGGAGTCTGGAACATCGGGCTGATGTCGATGTCGAACCCCAGGTCCGCGAAGGCCGTGGCGACGACCTTGATGCCGCGGTCGTGGCCGTCCTGGCCCATCTTGGTCACGAGCATCCGGGGCCGCCGGCCCGTCTGCTTGAGGAAGTTCTCCGTCCGCTTCTGCAGGCTCTTGATCACGTCGCTCTCGCCGTACTCGGAGGAGTAGACGCCGGAGATCATCCGGGTGGTGGCCACGTAGCGGCCGAAGACCTTCTCCATGGCGTCGCTCACCTCGCCCACGGTGGCGCGCAGGCGGATGGCCTTGATGGAGGCCTCGAGGAGGTTGCCGCCCTTCTCGGCCACGGCCGTGATCTCCTCGAGGGCCTTCTTCACGGCGGCGTTGTCGCGCTTCGCCTTGAGTTCCTTGATCCGGGCGATCTGCTCGTCACGGACCGTGTTGGGCACCTCGAGCACCTCCACGGCGGGCGGCTCCGGGATGCGGTACTTGTTGACGCCGACGATGACGTCCTTGCCCTGGTCGATCCGGGCCTGGCGGCGCGCCGCCGACTCCTCGATGCGGAGCTTCGGCATGCCCGTCTCGATGGCGCGGGCCATGCCGCCGAGGGCCTCGATCTCGTCCATGATCTTCTTGGCCTCGCGGATGATGGCGCCCGTGAGGGCCTCGACGTAGTAGGAGCCTCCCAGGGGGTCCACCACGTGGCAGATCTGGGACTCCTCCTGGATGATGATCTGGGTGTTGCGGGCGATGCGGGCCGAGAAGTCCGTCGGCAGGCTGATGGCCTCGTCGAAGGAGTTCGTGTGGAGCGACTGGGTGCCGCCCAGCGCCGCCGCGAGGGCCTCGAGGGTCGTGCGGATGATGTTGTTGTACGGGTCCTGCTCCGTGAGGCTCCAGCCGGAGGTCTGCACGTGGGTGCGCAGCACGGTGGAGCGGGGGTTCTTCGGGTTGAACTCACTGACCGTCTTGTGCCACAGGTAGCGGGCCGCCCGCAGCATGGCGATCTCCATGAAGAAGTTCATGCCCACGCCGAAGAAGAAGGAGAGCCGCGGGGCGAACTCGTCGATGTGGAGCCCGGCGTCGATGGCCGCGCGGATGTACTGCTTGCCGTCGGCGAGCGTGAAGGCCGTCTGCAGCACCGAGTTGGCGCCCGCCTCCATGATGTGGTAGCCGCTGATGGAGATCGTGTTGTAGCGCGGCATGTGCTTCGAGCAGTAGGCGATGATGTCCGAGACGATCCGCATGGAGGGCTGGGGCGGGTAGATGTAGGTGTTGCGGGTGAGGAACTCCTTGAGGATGTCGTTCTGGATCGTGCCCGCGAGCTGCTCCTGCTTGACGCCCTGCTCCTCGGCGGCCACGATGTAGCCCGCGAGGATCGGGAGAACGGCACCGTTCATCGTCATCGAAACGGTGACCTTGTCCAGGGGGATGCCGTCGAAGAGGACCTTCATGTCCTCGACGGAGTCGATCGCCACGCCGGCCTTGCCCACGTCGCCGGCCACGCGCGGGTGGTCGGAGTCGTAGCCGCGGTGCGTGGCCAGGTCGAAGGCGACGGAGAGGCCCGTCTGCCCGGCGGCCAGATTCCGCCTATAGAAGGCGTTCGATTCCTTGGCCGTGGCGAACCCGGCATACTGGCGGATCGTCCAGGGCTGGTTGGCGTACATGGAGGCCACGGGGCCGCGGACGTAGGGGGGCATGCCGGAGAGGGTGTTGACGAAGTCCAGCCCCTCCAGGTCTTCCGCCGTGTAGATGGGCTTCACGGTGATGCCCTCGGGCGTCTCCCAGTTGAGAGACTCCAGGGGCTTTCCCTTGAGTTCCTTTGCGACCAGTTCCTGCCACTTCTTCATCTGGGGGTGTTCAGCCATTTTCTTCCTCCTTGGTTCAGCCTGTCCGTGAAAGGCCTGTTTTTCCTGCATGGTTGCCGATTTCCTGGATGCGGCCTCTACGCGGGAGGCCCCATCGCGTGTTCCTGGTCTTTCCCGGGCCTCAGGGACGCAGAAGGTCCGAGCCCGCCGGCACCCTCTGGTTCAGGAGGTTGCGTATGAGCTTGACGAGGTTCTCGCTGCGGTGATTGAACCTCCACTCGATTTCCTTGAGGTAGAGCGGGAAATACATCCGGGGCACGCCCCGGTAATGTTTGAGCCACTGCCGGGCGAAGACCCAGAACCCCTCGATGTCCTCCGCGGCCTCGCGGCCCTTCCGGGTCGTCTTGTCGCCGTTGACCACGACGCTGTTGCCGCGGACGTCGAAAAGCGTGCAGGCCAGCGTTTCATCGCAGACGTGGAGCCGACCCGTCTCGGCGATGGCCGCCGCGCCCGCGCCCCCCTCGGGCAGGAGGGCGGGCAGCGCGAAGACGCGGCCGTTGCCCTTGTAGATGGCGAGGGCCAGCTTTCCGTTCGACATCGTGAAGTCCGCGCCGAACCGGACTGCTGCCCCGGCCGGTGCCGCGGCGGCCCCCTTTCCGGCAAGCAGGGCCCTCATCTCCTTCATCTCGTGCGCGTAGATGGCGAGACGCAGGATACGGAACCAGCGCTGGACCGTCTTGAGGTCGAGCGGCACCTGGTGCCGGAGCCGGTAGGCCGGCACCCCGAGGCAAAAGTACTCGAGGAGACGGCCCTTCCAGTAGGGCGACATTTTGGTGGTGTCCCAGTAGGTCCTGTCGAACTTGCGCGTCAGGCCGCACCGGCCGCAACGCCGCTGCCCCGTGGCCAGCCGCCAGAAATTTCTTCCGCCGCATCGAGGACAAACCAACATGACCGACTCTGCTTGAGATGACGCGACCTGCCGAAAAACAGGTGCAACCAACGTGGGGAATTGACTCGCGGCGGTATTAGCACCGCGACAGGGCGAACACCATCGGGGGCCGTCTGATTCTGGTGTAGGAATTGAACAGGACGATTTGTCGGCGTTTGTCTGACAAGGCCTGAAAACCGCGGAAAAATGATGGTTTCAGGGCACAGCACCCCGCCGCCGGGCCGTTTACGGGCCGGCGGTGCGAATGTTTGGGATCAAATATTTACTTGAAATCCGGGGGCGAAATTGTGTAGACGGGTGCAAAAACAGAGGGGGGCGGATGCCGCTGCCCCCGACACGACGGGTCGACGACCCGCATCGAAGATCAAACCGTTGGGAGGGAAAACAGATATGCCACGAGCGCTGGAAGGTATCCGAGTCATTGACCTGAGTCACGTGCTGGCGGCCCCCACGACGACGATGATTCTCGCCGACCTCGGGGCCGAGGTCATCCACGTCGAGCCGCCCCATGGGGACGACGCCCGCGAGTTCGGGCCTTTTGCCGGGGAGGTGGACAAGAACCACAGCGGCTACTTCATCAGCCTCAACCGCAACAAGAAAGGGATCGTGCTGAACCTCAAGCACCAGAAGGCCAAGGACATCCTGATCGAGATGATCAAGAAGGCCGACGTGGTCGTGGAGAACTTCCGGCCCACGACGATGAAGAAGATGGGCCTGCACTGGGAGGACCTGAAGAAGATCAATCCGAGAATCATCTATTGCTCCATCTGCGGCTTCGGTCACGACTCGCTGCCCGAGTACGCCGAGAGGCCCTCCTATGACATGGTGGCCCAGGCCTACAGCGGGCTCATGAGCATCACCGGGCCCGAGGGCGGCCCGCCCTGCCGGGTGGGGTCCTCCGTAGGCGACATCATCTCTGGGATGCAGGCCGCGATCGGCATCCTGGCGGCCCTGCGGTACCGGGAGAAGTCGGGACGGGGCCAGCACGTCGACATCTCCATGATCGACAGCCTCTACTCCACGCTCGAAAACGCCGTCGTCCGCTACACGCTGAAGGGGGAAATCCCCGGGCCCCTCGGAGGGATCCACCCCTCGATCACCCCGTTCCAGGGCTACAAGACGAAGGACGGCTCCTACATCATCGCCGCCATCGGGACCGACGCCCTTTTCGTCCGCTTCGCGAAGGTGATCGGCAGGCCTGACCTGCCCGAGGACGAGCGGTTCAAGACCAACCCCCTGCGGACGAAGAACCGCAAGGCCCTCAACGAGATCCTCGAGCCGATCATGGCCTCGAAGACCACGCCGGAATGGGAGGTCATCTTCAAGAAGGAGGGGCTGCCCTACTCGCCGATCAACAACTTGAAGCAGATCAGCGAGGACCCCCACATCGCCTACCGGAAGATGCTCGCCGAGATCGACCAGCCCCGCGTGGGCAAGATGCGGATCGCCAACTCGCCCATCAAAATGACCGAGACGCCCGGCGAGGTCTACGCGCCGGCACCGCTTCTGGGACAGCACACCGACGAGGTCCTGAAGTCGCTCCTGGGCTACAGCGACGAGACGCTCGAACAGCTCAAGAAGGAAGGCATCATCAACGCGAGTTACTAGACTAGCACACAAGGCGGGGCCCCGGGGGCCCCGCATTCTTTCTATCGTATCGACCTGTCGCAGGATCTGTAACCGTTGACGTGGGGAGTTGCCGGTTTCAATCCAAGACAAGGAGGCAATGCCAAGATGGGAATCGAGAGCCGTATCTTCAACAAGGAACTGTTGTCCAAGATCACGACGGCCGAGGAGGCCGCCAAGCACATCAAGGACGGCATGGTCGTCGGCACGAGCGGGTTCACCCCCTGCGGGTACCCCAAGGCGGTGCCGCTGGCCGTGGCCGAAAGGGTCAAGAAGGGCGAGAAGCTCCGGCTGTCCCTGTTGACGGGCGCCTCCGTCGGCGTCGAGCTCGACGAGGCCTGGGCGGAGGTGAACTGCATCGCCAAGCGCTTCCCCTACCAGACGGGCAAGAAGATCAACCAGCGGATCAACGCGGGCGACACGATGTTCTTCGACATCCACCTGAGCCAGATGGCCCAGCAGCTGCGCTACGGTTTCCTGGGCAAGATGGACGTGGCCATCGTCGAGGCCGTCTGCATCCTGGAAAACGGCGGGATCGTCCCCTCCACCTCGGTCGGCAACTCGCCCACCTTCCTCCAGCAGGCCGAGAAGGTGATCATCGAGGTGAACACGAGCCAGCCCATGGAACTCGTCGGGATGAGCGACATCTTCATCCCCGCCGACCCGCCGGCCCGGCATCCCCTGCCGATCACCGATGTGAACCAGCGCATCGGCACGATCTACATGCCCTGCGACCCGAGGAAGGTCGTGGCCGTCGTGCCCTGTGACATCGGCGACAAGACGCGGCCCCTGGCCCCCATCGACGAGCAGTCCAAGGCCATGGCCCGGCATCTGATCAAGTTCCTGGAGAAAAACTACGGGGCAGTGCTCCCGCCCCTGCAGTCGGGGGTGGGAAACGTGGCCAACGCCGTCATGGCGGGCCTCGTGGAGAGCGACTACAAGAACCTGCGGGTCTGGACGGAGGTCATCCAGGACGCCATGTTCGACCTCATCGACGCGGGCAAGCTCAACGCCGTCTCCGGCACCTCGCTGTCCCCCTCGCCCGAGGGCCTCCAGCGCTTCTACCGGGACATCATGAAGTACCGCGACAAGATCGTCCTGCGGCCCCAGGAGATCAGCAACAACGCCGAGATCGCCCGCAGGCTGGGCCTCATCGCCATGAACACGGCCCTCGAGGTGGACATCTACGGCAACGTCAACTCCACCCACACCTTCGGCACCACCATGGTCAACGGCATCGGGGGCTCGGGCGACTTCTCCCGCAATGCGGGGCTCGTTGTCTTCCTGACGCCGGCAATGGCCAAGAAGGGGGCCATCTCGCGCGTCGTGCCCCACGTGACCCACACGGACCACACGGAGCACGAGGTGCACCTCATCGTGACGGACCAGGGGGTGGCCGACCTGCGGGGGCTCGACCCGAGGGAGAAGGTGCCCGTCATCATCGAGAACTGTGCGGCACCCGAGTACCGTCCTCTGCTCTGGGATTACTTCAACCGCGCCAAGAAGAAGGTGGGCGGCCATCACCCGATGCTGCTCGACGAGGCCTTCAGCTGGCACGTGCGCTTCAACGAGACGGGCACGATGAAGCCGGAGGGCGCGGCCTGAGATCCCGCACACGGCCCCTCGTGGAGCGCGGCAAATGCCCGCGCTCCACGGGCCGGCGCCGGGAGGCGGCGTCAGGCCGGAGGGGTCAAGACCTCCCCGGCCGGTTTGACAAAGGAATCAGTTCCCCCCGTTTTTTTCGGCAGGCCGCAGGGAGTCCGGTCTCCCGCTGACGGGATGGATCGCCGTGATGCCGATCTCGACGGTGCGGCGTCCGCGGGCCCCGGCCGGACAGCCCGAACCGTGCTCCCGGCGCCTCGGGGATGCCGTTGCCGATCCGACCGCGGCGCCCGGGCAAGAGCACGGGCCTCGCGGCGCAAAACGTTCGGTTGCCGCCGGCCCTTTTGACCCGTGTCGCGGACACCTGCAAGACGGAAAGGGAGGGCAGCTTTCCGGGGAGGTCCTGGCCGATACCTCGCTCCCTCTGCTCAACCTTAAGAAAGGGACAACTCACTACCATCCAGAGCGGGGCCGACCCCGGCGCCAATTGCAGGTCTTCCGTGTCTCTCTCGGGACGGCGGTGCGGCGCTGACACGGGGCGGCCCTGGGCAATTACCCATAGCAGGGAGAAGGACTCCAGGATCGGACGTCCGCGGACAGCGTCGGTTCAGGCTCGCTGCCATGTGCGGCGGGCTCGCCGCCCACGTCTCTCGGAAAGGGGAAACAGCCGTGCTGACATTGATGTTCGGCTTGACGGTGGCATTGATCGGGATGGGGACCGTGTTTGCGGTCCTGATCCTGCTCGTAGGGTTCATCACGCTGATGGGCCGGGCAACGCGTCTTGCGGCGTCACCGAGGGCTCCGAAGGCGGCTGCGGTCCCGGCAAGGGCTCCGGGTTCGTCTCCGACGGCGGACGACGGGGAACTGCCGGCGGTGATTGCGGCGGCCATCAGGGCCTATCGCGGCCAAGGCCGTTGAGGTGGGCAGGGGAACACAACGGGGAGCAGCGCCTCGCGGCTCGGAACCCGGACGAGGAGACGGCGGACATGAAGAAGTTTCGCATTCGCGTCAACGGCAGGACGTACGAGGTGGAAGTGGAGGAGATCATCGGTTCGTCGGAGGCTCCGGCCCCGGCGGCAGCCCCTGCGGCGGCGCCGAAGCCAGCGGCCCCGGCGGCGGCGGGTGACGAGGTGATTGCGGCGCCGATGCCGGGGAAGGTGTTGTCGATCGCGGTGCAGACGGGGCAGTCGGTCAAGGCGGGGGATCTGATTTTGGTTCTCGAGGCGATGAAGATGGAGAACGAGATCGTTTGCGGCCGCGACGGGGTGGTCAAGCAGATCGGGGTGAGCGTCAACGCCACGGTCAACACGGGGGACCCGCTGGCCGTGATCGGCTGATCGCCGGGGCGGTCGCAACGGGGAAAGGACACGCCGATGGAAATCGACATTCTGCACGCCGTGCAGGCCCTGGCGCAGAGCACGGGGTTTTTGTCGATCACCTGCCAGCAGGCGATCATGCTGGGGATTTCGCTTGTGCTGCTGTACCTGGCGATTGCGAGGGGGTTCGAGCCGCTGCTGCTGCTGCCGATCGCCTTCGGGATGCTGTTGGCGAACATCCCCTCGGCGGGGCTGATGGCGCCGCCGTCGGCGGAGATCGACGCGGTGACGGGCAAGGAGAAGACGGTGGTGGGGGGGCTGTTGTGGTACCTCTACCAGGGCGTGAAGCTGGGGATTTACCCGCCGCTGATCTTTTTGGGGGTGGGGGCGATGACGGACTTCGGGCCGCTGATCGCAAACCCCAAGACGCTCTTGCTGGGGGCGGCGGCGCAGCTGGGGATCTTCACGACGTTCATCGGGGCGCTGTACTTGGGCTTTACGCCGCAGGAGTGCAGCTCGATCGGGATCATCGGGGGTGCGGACGGCCCGACGGCGATCTTCGTGACCTCGAAGCTGGCGCCGCACCTGTTGGGGGCCATTGCGATTGCGGCCTACTCGTACATGGCGCTGGTGCCGATCATCCAGCCGCCGATCATGCGTCTGCTGACGACGAAGAAGATGCGGATGGTGGTGATGGAGCAGCTGCGGCCGGTGTCGAAGACCGAGCGGATCATCTTCCCGATCGCGGTGACGCTGGTGTGCTCGCTGATGCTGCCGGACGCCACGCCGCTGATCGGGATGCTGATGCTGGGCAACCTGTTCCGTGAGGCGGGGGTGGTGGCTCGGCTCAACGACACGGCGCAGAACGCGCTGATCAACATCGTGACGATCTTTTTGGGGGTGACGGTGGGGGCGACGGCGAGCGCGGAGAGCTTTTTGACCTTCCAGACGATCTCGATCGTGGTGCTTGGGCTGGCGGCCTTTGCGGTGGGCACGGCGGGCGGGGTGCTGTTCGGGGTGCTCATGTACTTCGTTTCGGGCGGGAAGGTCAACCCGCTGATCGGTTCGGCGGGGGTGTCGGCGGTGCCGATGGCGGCGCGGGTCTCGCAGGTGGTGGGTCAGCGGGAGAACCCGCGGAACTTTTTGCTGATGCACGCGATGGGGCCCAACGTGGCCGGGGTGATCGGCTCGGCGGTAGCGGCCGGGGTGCTGCTGTCGCTCTTCAAGGGCTAGCGTCGAAACCCCGGGGTCGATCGGTTCCGGCGATCCAGACAAGAAGAAAGGGAGTACGATCCATGCACAAGCCTCTTCCCTTCACTTTGCCCCATCTCAAGCCCGGCCTGTCCAAGACGTATCAGAAGACCATCGAGCCGGCCGACACCCTGTCCTTCGGACACGGGGCGCTCACGGAGCTGATGGCCACCCCGACGCTGACGGCCCTGCTCATCGAGGCTTCCGTCTCCGTGATCGACCCGATGTTGCCGGAGGGATACGTGACGGTCGGGCTGTCGACCTCACTGACCTATCTGAACCCGACCTTCATCGGGATGACCGTCACGGCTGAATCGGTCCTGGCGGCAGTGGAAGGCCGAAGGCTCGTCTTCGAGATCATGGCCTTCGACGAGCTGGGCCAGATCGCCCGCGGCCGTCACGAGCGGTGCATCGTCCACGCCGCACACTTCATGCAGACGGCAAGAAAGCGCTGCGAGTCCGTGCAGCCCAGGATCAAGTAAGGGCCGGAGCCGCCCGCGGTGGGCGCCGGGTCCGTCAGGTGAGAGGCGCGATCTCGCCGGGGCTGCTCACGCCGGTGATGTTGCCCTCGTCGTCGATGTCGATGTTGAAGGCGGCGGGCATCCTGGACAGGCCGGGCATCCGGAGGATCTCGCCCGTGATGGGGATGAGGAACCCGGCCCCGGAGGCGATCTTGATCTCCCGGACGGTGACGATGAAGTCGCGGGGAAGCCCCAGGAGGTTGGGGTTGTCCGACAGGGACTGCTGCGTCTTCGCGATGCAGACGGGCAGCTTGTCGAAGCCGTAGCGGTTGATCAGGTCGAGGTTGCGCCGGGCCAGGGGCTGGTAGTCGATCGAGACGGCTCCGTAGATCTCGCTGGCCACCGTGAAGATCTTGTCTTCCACGGGGAGGTTCCAGTCGTAGAGCGGCCGGAAGCCGCCGCGGCTCCGCCCGAGGATCGCGACGGTCTTCTCCGCCAGCTCGAGCCCCCCTTCGCCGCCCCGGCGGAAGATGTCGCAGGGGGCGATGTTCATCCCCTCGTCGCCCGCCGCCTGGACGACGGCCCGGATCTCCTCGTCCGTGTCGGAGGCGAAGCGGTTGAGGGCGACGATGCAGGGGATGCCGAACTTGTCGATGTTCTGGTAGTGCTTCCGGAGGTTCGCCATCCCGAGGACGGCCGCCCGGGGGTTGGGCCGTTCGAGGTCTTCCCGGGCCACGCCCGCGTGGTACTTCAGGGCGCGCACCGTCGCCACGAGGACCACGATGCGCGGGTCGAGGTTGCCGTAGGGGGCCACGATGTCGAAGAACTTCTCCGCGCCCAGGTCGAACCCGAAGCCCGCCTCGGTCACGACGTAATCGGCCAGGCGCAGCGCCAGGTCCGTGCCGATGATGCTGTTGGTCCCCTGGGCGATGTTGGCGAAGGGCCCGCCGTGGACGATGGCCGGGACGTGCTCCGTGGTCTGGACCAGGTTCGGCAGCAGGGCGTATTTCAGAAGCGCCGTGACGGCCCCCTCGACCTTCAGGTCGCCGGCCATCACCGGCCGGTCGTCATGGGTGAACCCGACCAGGATCCTTCGGATTCTCTCCTTGAGCTCCGCGTAGGACCGCGACAGGCACAGGATGGCCATGATCTCGCTGGAGGGGACGATGTCGAACCCCGTTTCCCGGGGCACGCCGTTGACGGAGCCGCCGAGGCCGATGACGATGTCCCGCAGGAAGCGGTCGTTCATGTCCAGAACGCGGCGCCAAGTGATCTTCCGCGGGTCGATGTGCAGGGGGTTGTCGTGGTAGACCGAGTTGTCGACCAGGGTGGACAGCAGGTTGTGGGCGCTCTCGACGGCGGGGAAATCGTTGGTGAAGTGCAGGTTGATGTCGTCCACCGGGTGGACCCGCGAGAGCCCCCCGCCCGTGGCGCCGCCCTTCATGCCGAAGACGGGGCCCAGGGACGGCTCCCGGAGCGCGGCGATGGTGGCCTTGCCCAGCCGGGCCAGCGCCTGGGCCAGCCCGATGGTGACGGTGGTCTTCCCCTCTCCCGCCGGCGTCGGCGTCATGGCCGAAACGAGGATCAGGGCGGCATCGGGGCGCCGCTGGAAACGGCGGATCGCCTCGAGCCTGACCTTGGCCTTGTAGCGGCCGTAGAGTTCGAGGTCCTCCTCCTTGAGCCCGACGGATGCCGCGATGTCCACGATCGGCTTGAGGATCGGCGCCGGCACGTGATGGTTGCGTCGGGTCATGGGCCTACTTGCTGATCACCGCGTCGAAGCGGATGTCGATGTTGGACTCGTCGCCGATGCGGTTGAGTTCGTTTTTCAGGTCCAGGATCTTCACGGCCGGCGGCAGCGAGAAATAGCAGACCATCTGGAAGACATTGGCGCCCGTGACGGGGTTGCTGTCCACGTTGGTGGCGATGTCGTCGATGTTGATGCCCCGGCTGTGGAGGGCCTTGCAGATCTGGTGGATGATCCCCGGCCGGTCGATGGCGGTGGCGATGAGCTTGTAGGGGATCGACGGTGCGACCTCCCGGTGCAGGGGCGCCTTGGTCTTCCGGACGTGGATCTCGAGGCCCGTCTTCTCGCGCAGGCTGTCCAGGTCCGTGATGAGCCGCTCGATGGCCTCGGTGCTCCCCGAGGTGAGGATGACCATGCCGAACTCGCCCCCCAGGACGCAGCCGCGGGAGCGCTCGATGTTGATGCCCCGCGCCGTGAAGAACTCCGCGATCTGCCTTGCCAGGCCCGGGCGGTCGGGCCCCATGGATGAAAACACAACGTAGGATCTCATCGGTCGTCTCCGTCGTCTTGCGCTGTCCGGTTTCCCCCAAACGCCCTGCCCGCGCCGCGGCCCCGGTGCGCAGGGGCCCGACTGCTTCCATAGCCGCCCGTCCGGCCGGTGTCAAGAGAAAGTGAGCCGCAACGCACAGGGGGTTGGCCCGCGGCCGGGCCAACCCCCTGGTCGGATGCATGGTGCCGAAGCCGGGACTTGAACCCGGACGGGTTTCCCCACTACCCCCTCAAGATAGCGTGTCTACCAAGTTCCACCACTTCGGCGGCTGTTGAGGTTTCATTAGCCTGTTCGGGCTCTTTTGTCAATAGCGCTGCGCTATTTCTTCTCCGGCGCCGGCGCCGGGGGGACGGCCGGGGCGGGCGCGGGTTGCTCGACGGGCGCCGGGGCGCCCCCCTGCATGACGGAGCTTCCCTTGTGCACGGCGAAGTAGGCCAGCCACAGGGACGTCAGCATGAAGACGACGGCGACACCCGTGGTCATCTTGCCGAGCAGGGTGCCGGGGCCGGCGCTGCCGAACAGCGTCTGGCTCGAGCCGCCGAAGGCGGCCCCCATGCTGGCCCCCTTGCCCCGCTGGAGCAGCACGATGACGACCAGCAGGATGCAGACCACGATGTGGATGATGCTGATGAAGATGTGCAACGTTCGTTCCTCTCAGTGTTGAATGATCTTGCGGAAGGAGTCCACCTCGAGGCTTGCGCCTCCCGCCAGGACCCCGTCGATGTCTCTCTGCGCCATGAGCGAAGCGGCGTTCTCGGGGGTGACGCTGCCCCCGTAGAGGATCCGGACCCCGGCGGCCGTCTCCTTGCCCGCCAGGTGCCCGATGAACTGCCGGATGAAGTCGTGGACCTCCTGGGCCTGGCCGGGCGATGCCGTCTTTCCCGTCCCGATGGCCCACACGGGCTCATAGGCGACAATGGTGCGCCTTATATCATCGGCGGAGAGATTATTCAATCCCTCTTTCAGCTGGCGCCGGATCACGCTGAAGGTCTGCCCCGCCTCCCGCTCCTCGAGGGACTCCCCCACGCACACGACGGGCCCGATGCCCGCGCGGAGCAGGGCCCGGGCCTTGCGGTTGACGTCCTCGTTGGACTCCCCGAAGAGGCGTCGTCGCTCCGAGTGCCCCACGAGCCCGTAGCGGCATCCCACGTCGGCGAGCATGGGCGCCGAGATCTCGCCGGTGAAGGGACCCTGGTCCTCCCCGTGGACGTCCTGGGCGCACAGGGCGATCGGCGTGCCGCCGAGGACCTCCCGGAGGGCGTACAGGGCCGTGAAGGGCGGGGCGATGGCCACGTCGCGGTCGGCCGCATCCGGCAGGGAGGCCGCCAGGGCCCGCGCGAACGCGACGGCCTCCGCCACGGTCTTGTGCATCTTCCAGTTGCCGATGATCAGAGCCTTCCGCACGTTTGTTCCCCGCTGCCAGTGGCCGATTGATCCGCGTGATCGTATTGCCCCGTCAGTAGCAAGCAGCAAGGTCCAAGCAGCAAGGTCGTCAACGGAAGGGGATTGGAATCTGAACCTTGATGCTTGTTGCTTGATGCTTGTCGCCGGCCTAGAACCGTTTCGCCATATACCGCGCCAGATCGAGCATGCGGAAGGCGAAGCCGCTCTCGTTGTCGTACCACGCGAAGATCTTCACGAGGTTGCCGTCGACGACGTTGGTGAGCGGCGCGTCGAAGATGGCCGAGTAGGGGCTGCTCACGAAGTCCACGGAGACCAGCTCCTCCTCGCAGTACTGGATGATCCCCTTCATCGCGCCCGCCGCGGCGGCCTTGACGGCGTCGTTGATCTCCTGCACGGTGACGCTGCGGCCCACCTCGGCGACGAAGTCCACGCAGCTCACGTTCGGCGTCGGCACGCGCAGGGCCACGCCGTCCATCTTCCCCTTGAGCGCCGGGATGACCTCGCCCACGGTCTTGGCCGCCCCCGTCGTGGTGGGGACGATGGAGAGGCCGGCCGCGCGGGCCCGCCGCAGGTCCTTGTGGGACCCGTCGAGCAGGCGCTGGTCCATCGTGTAGGCGTGGCAGGTCGTCATGAAGCCCCGCTTGATCCCGAAGGCCTCGTGGATCACCTTCGCGACGGGGGCCAGGCAGTTGGTCGTGCACGAGGCGTTGGAGACGATGTGGTGCTTCGCCGGGTCGTAGGTCTGCTCGTTGACGCCGATGACGAAGGTGCCGTCGATGCCCTTGCCGGGGGCCGCGATGATGACTTTCTTCGCCCCGGCCTCGAGGTGGGGGGCCACCTCGGCCTTCTTCCGGAATTCGCCCGTCGACTCCAGCACGATGTCGATGCCCATCTCCTTCCAGGGCAGCAGGGCGCAGTTGTCGGTGATGTTGGTGATCCGGATCTCCTTGCCGTTGACGACGAGCGCCCCGTCGGTTGCGGAGACGTCGCCGGGGAATTTCCCGTGGACGGAGTCGTACTTGAGCAGGTGGGCAAGGATCGGGGCCTTGGCCCGGGAGTTGACGGCGACGATCTCGAGGTCGTCGTAATTGAGGGCGGCCCTGACCAGGTACCGTCCGACGCGGCCGAAACCGTTCACTGCGCACTTGACACCCATGGGTTGACCTCCTTGGTTCGATATTGAAGCTCCCCGGGCGGTGGAACCTCGGGAAGGCGGGATGTCCGGCTGTCCGTCTCGCCCTGCCGGTCGCTACCCGATGCATGCAGAACCGGTGCCGTTCGAGCCGGGAAGATTGCGCGCTTGCATAAAAATCGTTTACTCTTAAACAGCCCCGGTTCCCGAGTCAATCTTTTTTTGTCCCGGCAGGCCCGGCCCCGCCTTTTCCCCCTTGACAGGGCGGCCCGCGAAGGGGTACGCATAACATACGAGACAAAGCGCTAACGGCAAGGAAGGAAAGCAGAATTCCCCTCCCGGCCCCGTCTGCCCTGACGGCTCCCCCGGCCGGTGCCGTTGCCAATCGGCGATCAGCATGGAGAAGGACATCCGCAAATCCGTCATTGCTGGGACGTGGTACCCGGGGGACCCCGCCGTCCTGAGGGGCGAGATCCGCCGGTACCTCGAGGCGGTCCCCGCAAGGCCCGTCGATGGCCCCGTGGTCGGGCTCGTGTCGCCCCATGCGGGCTACGTCTACTCGGGGCAGGTCGCGGCGCACGGATACCGGCTCATCGAGGGCATGCGCTACGACGCCGTCGTGGTCATCGGGCCGAGCCACCGCGTCCTGTTCCGCGGCGCCTCGGTCTGGGCATCGGGGGGGTACGAAACGCCCCTGGGCGTCGTCCCCGTGGACGGGGAGCTGGCTGCCGCCATCCTCGGGGCGGACCCCGTCATGAACGCCGACCGCAGGCCCCACGCGGCCGAGCACTCCGTCGAGATCCAGCTGCCCTTCCTGCAGGTGGCTCTCGGTGCCTTCGCCTTCGTCCCCATCGTGATGGGAAGCCAGGATCTCCCGACCTGCGAGGCCCTTGCTGACAGCATCTGGCGGGCCGCGAAGGGAAAGGAGGTTCTCGTCGTGGGCAGCTCGGACCTCTCCCACTTCCATGCCTACGACCAGGCGAAGCGGCTCGATGCGGTCGTCGTCGACCTCGTGCGCAAACGGGATGCCAGGGGGCTCGCGCGCCGGCTCGAGGAGGGTTCCTGCGAGGCCTGCGGCGGCGGCCCGGTGGTCACGGCCATGCTCTTCGCCGAGAAGGCCGGTGCCAGGGGCGTGCAGATCCTCCGGTACGCCAATTCCGGGGACGTGACCGGCGACAGGCGCCAGGTGGTGGGGTATCTGTCGGCAGCCTTCTTCCGGGAGCCTCGGGGGTGAAGCGATGGCAGACGGCAAGACCGCAACCGGGCTGCAACTGGGCGACGAGGAGAAGCAGGCGCTTCTGCGGATCGCCCGCGAGTCGATCGAGGCCGAACTGAAGGGGCAACCCCCGCCGGCCGCCGAGGCGAAAGGGGCCCTGGGCGAGAAGCGGGGGGCCTTCGTCTCCCTGAAGAAGCGGGGGAAGCTGCGCGGCTGCATCGGCATGATCGAGGCACGCAAGCCCCTGGCGCGCACCGTGGAGGAGATGGCCGCGGCCGCGGCGTTCCAGGACCCCCGATTCCCGCCGCTGCGGAAGGACGAGCTCAAGGACCTCCGGGTGGAGATCTCCGTGCTCACCCCCCTGCAGCGGGTCGACGATGTGGGCGCCGTCGAGATCGGCAAGCACGGTCTGTACATCCGCAGGGGGGCCCGGGCGGGGCTCCTGCTGCCCCAGGTGGCAACCGAGTGGCGCTGGGACCGCGAGACGTTCCTCAGGGAAACCTGCCGCAAGGCGGGCCTTGCCCCCGATGCCTGGCGCGACCCGGGGACGGAGATCTACCTGTTTTCGGCCGACGTGTTCGGTGAGGAGTAGGCAGCGGGCGCGGGGCCAGGGGGCAGAGGTGGACAAGGGGAAATGGAGGGCTTTTCCTTTCCTTTGGCCCTTTGCCTTTTTCCGCGGCCCCGATGCAAAAAAAGTCTTGACAAACTCCCCTTTTAACACTAACCTTCATTGCTTCTACGCCCGGCGTGCGTCTGGATTCGCCCGAAGAGCCGGGATTCTTTGGAAGATTGTATGAAATGGCTGGCGTAGCTCAACAGGTAGAGCAGCTGATTTGTAATCAGCCGGTTGCGGGTTCGAGTCCCATCGCCAGCTCCATATCGCCCACAGCGATCATTGAGATCCGGAGGGGTTCCCGAGTGGTCAAAGGGAGCAGACTGTAAATCTGCCGGCGCAGCCTACGGAGGTTCGAACCCTCCCCCCTCCACCATATTTTTTCTCTCATTCACCGCGCCCCGCGAGGCGGACCGTGAGTGAGCCCCGGGCGGGGATGAGCGGGAGTAGCTCAGTGGCTAGAGCGTCAGCCTTCCAAGCTGAGGGTCGCGGGTTCGAATCCCGTTTCCCGCTCCAACTATTTGAGGATGACGGACCGGGGCGGCCTCGGCGATCGGCCGGCGCCGGGCCCCGGGCAACCGGTTTTCAGCCCACGTAGCTCAGTCGGTAGAGCACATCCTTGGTAAGGATGAGGTCACCAGTTCAATCCTGGTCGTGGGCTCCATTTCAGTCAGGGTGGACGGGGATGCGAAACAACATTACGCTGGCCTGCACGGAATGCAAGCGCCGCAACTACACGACGACGAAGAACAAGCGGACCATGCAGGACCGTCTCGAGATGAAGAAGTACTGCAAGTTCTGCAAGACCCACACGCAGCACAAGGAAACCAAGTAACGGCGGGAAGGAACGGGAGACAGGCCAGTAGCTCTAACGGCTAGAGCGCCGGACTCCAAATCCGGATGCTGGGGGTTCGAATCCCTCCTGGCCTGCCATTTCCTCCCGACCGGCCGCACAGGACGGGGAATTGGACAAGGCAAAAGAGATCCTGAACGTCGTTCAGCAGTTCCTGAAGGAATCACGGGCGGAACTGAAAAAGGTGACATGGCCCACCCCGAAGCAGGCGATCACCTCCACCTCGGTCGTGATCGTCGTCACGGTGATCATGTCGCTGGTCCTGGGGCTCGTGGACTTCGGACTCGCCAAGATCATCCGCCTGGTTCTGGGGTAGGCAACCGATGGCATTCCGCTGGTACGTCGTCCATACCTATTCGGGCTTCGAGAACAAGGTCAAGCTCTCGCTCCAGGAGCGCATCGAGGCGGCGGGCATGCAGGCCTACTTCGCCGACATCCTCGTGCCCGAGGAGGACATCGTCGAGCTCGTCAGCGGCGAGAAGAAGACCTCGAAGCGCAAGTTCTTCCCCGGCTACGTGCTCGTGAAGATGGAGCTCAACGACGACACGTGGCACATCGTCAAGAACACCCCCAAGGTGACGGGCTTCATCGGCACGAAGGAGAAGCCGACCCCGATCCCCGAGGAGGACGTCTTGGCGCTCCGGACCCGCATCGAGGAAGGGACCCTGAAGCCCAAGCCGAAGTTCTCCTTCGACGTGGGCGATCACGTCAAGATCATCGACGGGCCCTTCACCAACTTCGACGGCATCGTCGACGAGGTGAAGCCCGAGAAGGGCAAGCTCCGGGTCATCGTCAGCATCTTCGGACGGTCAACGCCCGTGGAGCTGGACTTCATCCAGGTTGTCGCGGCCTAGGCCCGCACGGTTCAGCAACCGCTTACATCACACCACAGGGTGAGACATCATGGCAAAGAAAGTCATCGCGAACATCAAACTGCAGATCCAGGCGGGCAAGGCCACGCCCTCCCCGCCGATCGGCCCGGCCCTCGGCCAGCACGGCGTGAACATCATGGAGTTCTGCAAGGCCTACAACGCCATGACGGCCAAGCAGGAGGGCATGATCATTCCCGTGGTGATCACCGTGTACGCCGACCGCTCCTTCACCTTCGTGACGAAGACGCCTCCCGTCTCGGTGCTGCTCAAGCAGGCCGCCAAGATCGCCAAGGGCGCGAGTGACCCCAAGCGGGAGACCGTGGGCAGGGTGACGGGCAAGCAGGTCAGGGACATCGCGGAGCTGAAGTTCAAGGATCTCAACTGCGTGGACATCGAGGCCGCCGTCCGGACCGTGGCGGGGACCGCCCGGTCGATGGGCATCGAGATCACGGCATAGCGAGGGGTTTGGGGCAATGGCCAGAGGCAAGAGATACACGGAGGCAAAGAAGAAGATCGAACCGGGGAAGCGCTATCCCCTCAAGGAGGCCGTGGAGATCGCGGTCAGCACGGCGGGCGCCAAGTTCGACGAGACGCTCGACGCGGCGATCCGCCTCGGCGTCGACCCGAAGCACGCCGACCAGATGGTCCGCGGCAGCGTCGCGCTGCCCCACGGCCTGGGCAAGACGGTGCGGGTCCTCGTGTTCGCCAAGGGCGAAAAGGAGAAGGAGGCCCTGGACGCCGGGGCCGATTACGCGGGGTCCGACGATCTCGTCGAGAAGATCAAGGGGGGCTGGCTCGAGTTCGACCGCGTCGTGGCCACCCCGGACATGATGGGCACCGTGGGCAAGCTGGGCAAAATCCTGGGGCCCCGCGGGCTCATGCCCAACCCGAAGGTCGGCACCGTGACCTTCGACGTGGGAAAGGTCGTCAAGGAGCTCAAGGCGGGCAAGGTGGAGTTCCGCGTGGAGAAGGCGGGCATCGTCCACAGCCCCGTCGGCAAGGCCTCCTTCGGCGCCGAGAAGCTTCTGGAAAACGTGACGGCCCTGCTGGAGACGATCATCAAGCTCAAACCGGCATCGAGCAAAGGCACCTATCTCAAGAGCATCTCCCTATCCACCACCATGGGTCCGGGGGTCAAGGTCGATCCCCTGGATGTTCGGAACCTGATGAAGTAGCGCCGGCCGTCATGTCATAACGTGTAACCGAAGAGTCGGAGACAGCAGGTACCGGGAGTTTAATCGGCCCCGCGCCGGCCTGCCGAGACGACATCCCCGGACCGAGCCGCCCCCGGGGCGGCGAGGCGGGATGGAACAGGAAGCGGCGGACCCTTCCGCCGGGTGGATCCTCGTTCAGGCAGTCATGTTTCTCCCTGTAGCGCGCTCCGACTTTCGAAGCCTTCCGGTCCCTGAAACCGGGAAGGGGAATTGACCGCGGGAAAGGAGGTTCAAGGTTGGACAGAAAGGAAAAGGAGCAGGCAGTCGCGGAGCTTCACGAGAAGCTCAAGAGCGTCAAGCTCGCCGTTCTGGCCGGGTACAGCGGCATGAACGTCGAGAAGATCACTGCCCTGAGGAATGAACTGCGCAAGACGGGAACCGAGTTCCGGGTCGTCAAGAACACCCTGCTGGGCATCGCCGCCCAGGGGACGGACTTCGCCGGCCTGAAGGACAACCTCAAAGGTCCCCTGTCGCTGTCCATGATCGGCGGCGACGTGGCGGCCCCCACCAAGGTCCTCATCGACTTCGCCAAGAAGAACCCCGAGCTGGACATCAAGTTCGCCTGGATGGACGGACGGATGGTCAGCCGTCAGCAGCTCGATCTCATCTCCGAGCTGCCGAGCCGGGAGGTGCTGCTGGCGAAGCTCCTGGGCACCCTCGTGGCGGCGCCGACGCAGCTCGTCACGGTGCTGAGCGCCGTGCCGCGCGGTCTCGTGCAGGTCCTCGAGGCCTACAGGCAAAAGAAAGAAAAAGAAAACGCATAGAAGGAGTGGAGAAACATGGCGATCACGAGGGAAGACGTTGTCAAGTATATCGAAGGCATGACGGTGCTCGAGCTCTCCGAGCTCGTCAAGGAACTGGAAGCGAAGTTCGGCGTCTCGGCGGCGGCCCCGGTGGCCGTGGCGGCCGTGGCCGGTGCTGCGGCCCCCGCGGCGGCGGCGGCGGCCGAGGAGAAGACGGAGTTCGACGTCATCCTCACGAGCTTCGGCGCCGAGAAAATCCAGGTCATCAAGGAAATCCGCGCCATCACGGGTCTCGGCCTGAAGGAAGCCAAGGACCTCGTCGAAGGCGTGCCCAAGCCCGTCAAGGAAGGCATCGCCAAGGCGGAGGCCGACGAGATCAAGAAGAAGCTCGAGGCCGTGGGCGCCACCGTCGAGATCAAGTAAGGCGATTTGATCGTAAGGCAACCCATCTTGACACCCCGTACGGCGTTACGGGTTTCCACGAATCAGGGAAGGGAGGGCTCTTCCGGCTCGGCCGGAAGCCCTCCGGTTCCCGGTGCGGCCTGCGCGGCGGGCCGGGGGAAGCCCGGGGACGCAGATGGGGTCGTCCATTTTTTTGAGGATTGAGAAACGATGATGCGTGAATTCAGGAAGAATTTCGGTCGGATCCAGAAGATTATCGACGTCCCGAACCTGATCGACATCCAGATGAAGTCCTACGAGAAGTTCCTCCAGAAGGACGTGCAGCCCGAGAAGCGGGCCGCCGTCGGGCTCCAGGGGGCCTTCAGGAGCATCTTCCCGATCAGCGACTTCAGCGGGAAGTGCTCCCTCGAGTTCGTGAGCTACAAGATCGGCGAGAGCCGCTACGACGTCAAGGAGTGCATCGCCAAGGGCTTGACCTATGCGGCGCCCCTGAAGATCGTGGTGCGGCTCGTCGTTTTCGACGCCGACCGGACGAGCGAGCAGAAGATCATCCGGGACATCAAGGAGCAGGAGATCTACTTCGGCGAGATCCCCCTGATGACCGAAAACGGCACCTTCATCGTCAACGGCACCGAGCGGGTCATCGTGAGCCAGCTCCACCGCTCGCCGGGCATCTTCTTCGACCACGACAAGGGCAAGACCCACGCCAGCGGCAAGCTGATCTACTCGGCGCGCATCATCCCCATCCGGGGCTCCTGGCTCGACTTCGAGTTCGACGTGAAGGACCTGCTCTACGTGCGCATCGACCGGCGCCGCAAGATGCCCGTGACCATCCTGCTGAAGGCCATGGGCCTTTCGACGGAGGACATCCTCAACACCTTCTACGCGATCGAGAAAATCACCTTCGAGGACGGCAAGGCCTACCTCGACGTCGGCCCCTTCCTGGCCAACGAGAAGGCCCCCGAGGACATCGAGACGAAGCCCAAGGGCGAGGTCCTCGTCAAGAAGGGCCGCAAGATCACGAAGCAGGCCCTCAAGCGGCTCGAAGAGCTCAAGATCCGGCGCATCCCCGTCGGCAGGGACTACATCATCGGAAAGGTGCTGTCGCGCAACGTGACGGACCCCGCGACAGGCGAGGTCCTGGTGCGCTGCAACCAGGAGATCACGCCGGAGCGCCTGGAGCTCCTGCAGCAGAAGGGTGTCCAGGGTGTCGAGTGCATCCACCTCGACGAGGACCGGATGAACGCCTCCATCATGGAGACCCTGCTCATCGACAGGATCGAGTCCGCCGAGGAGGCCATCATCGAGATCTACCGCCGCCTGCGGCCCTCGAACCCGCCGACCCCGGAGACGGCGCGGCGCTTCTTCAAGAGCCTCTTCTTCGACCCCGAGACCTATGACATCTCCGACGTGGGCCGCGTCAAGATGAACTACAAGCTGCGGCTCGACGTGCCGACCGACGTGACGACCCTGCGCAGCGAGGACATCATCGAGGCGGTCCGGTACCTCATCCATCTCAAGCTCGGCGAGGGCGACTGCAGCGTCGACGACATCGACCACCTGGGCAACCGGCGCATCCGCTCCGTGGGCGAGCTGATCGAGAACCAGTACCGCATCGGGCTCATCCGCATGGAGCGCGCCATCAAGGAGAAGATGAGCCTCCAGGACGTGGAGACCATGATGCCCCACGACCTGGTGAACGCGAAGCCCGTCTCGGCCGTCGTCAACGAGTTCTTCGGCTCGAGCCAGCTGTCGCAGTTCATGGACCAGACCAACCCCCTGTCCGAGATCACGCACAAGCGCAGGCTCTCGGCCCTGGGGCCGGGCGGCCTCACCCGCGAGCGGGCGGGCTTCGAGGTCCGCGACGTCCACAACAGCCACTACGGCCGGATCTGCCCCGTCGAGACGCCGGAGGGCCCCAACATCGGCCTCATCGTGTCGCTGTCGACCTACGCCCGGGTCAACGAGTTCGGCTTCATCGAGACCCCGTACCGTCTCGTGGAGAACGGCCGCGTCCTCAACGACATCAAGTACCTCACCGCCATCGAGGAGGAGAAGTTCATCATCGCCCAGGCCGACGCCGCCCTGGATGCCAAGGGACGCTTCACGGAGTCGCTCATCTACGCCCGCAAGGGCGGCGAGTTCGTCACCGTCGTCCCCGAGGAGGTGGAGCTCATGGACGTCTCCCCGAACCAGCTCGTCTCGGTGGCCGCCGCCCTCATCCCGTTCCTGGAGCACGACGACGCCAACCGCGCGCTGATGGGCTCCAACATGCAGCGCCAGGCCGTGCCCCTGCTGCAGCCCGAGGTGCCGCTCATCGGCACGGGGATGGAACCCGTCGTGGCCAAGGACTCGGGGGCCGTCGTGACGGCCCGGCGCGCCGGTGTCGTCGAGAGCGTCGATGCCGAGCGAATCGTCATCAAGTGCGACGAGGCCGGGCGGGGCAGCTTCGACACGGGCGTCGACATCTACAACCTGACCAAGTACCAGCGCACCAACCAGGACACCTGCTTCAACCAGCGCCCCGTCGTCGTGACGGGCGAACGCGTCGAGGCCGGCGACATCATCGCCGACGGCCCGGCCACGCAGGACGGCGAACTCGCCCTGGGCCGCAACGTCATGGTCGCCTTCATGTCCTGGGGCGGCTACAACTACGAGGACTCCATCCTCGTGTCCGAGCGGATCGTGAAGGAGGACGTCTACACCTCGGTGCACATCGAGGAGTTCGAGACGATGGCCCGGGACACGAAGCTCGGCAAGGAGGAGATCACCCGCGACATCCCCAACGTGGGCGAGGAGGCCCTGCGCAACCTCGACGACAGCGGCATCGTCCGGATGGGCGTCTACGTGAAGCCCGGCGACATCCTCGTGGGCAAGATCACGCCCAAGGGCGAGACGACCCTGTCCCCCGAGGAGAAGCTGCTGCGGGCCATCTTCGGCGAGAAGGCGGGCGACGTGCGCGACACCTCGCTGCGGGTGCCCCCGGGGGTCGAGGGGATCGTCATCGACGCCAAGATCTTCACCCGCAAGGGCGCCGAGAAGGACCGCCGCTCGGTCCAGATCGAGGAGGACGAGATCCGCCGCATCTACCAGGACCGCGACGACGAGATCCGGATCATCACCGAGGCGGTCAAGAGCAAGATCCAGGACCTGCTCGTCGGGAAGGTCTCCGCGGGCAAGCTCATCGACCCCAAGAAGAAGAAAACGGTGCTCAAGAAGGGCGAGGAGATCACCGTCGAGGTCCTCGAGAAGATCCCCTTCAGCCTCTGGAAGGGCATCTCGCTCGAGGACGAGGCCCTCGAGGAGAACCTGCGGGGCATGATCGAGAACCTCGGGCGCAAGATCGACCTCATCGAGGCCTACTTCGAGGAGAAGGTGGAGAAGCAGAAGGCCGGCGATGAGTTGCCCCCGGGCGTCATCAAGCTCGTCAAGGTCTACGTCGCCATCAAGCGCAAGCTCTCCGTGGGCGACAAGATGGCGGGGCGCCACGGCAACAAGGGGGTCCTGTCGCGCATCCTGCCCGACGAGGACATGCCCTTCTTCGAGGACGGCACGCCCGTGGACATCATCCTCAACCCCCTGGGCGTCCCCTCCCGCATGAACGTGGGGCAGATCCTGGAGACCCACCTCGGCTGGGCCGCCCGGGAGATCGGCGAGAAGATCAACGCCCTGGTCGAGAAGAATGCGGCGATCGACGCCCTCAAGAAGGAGATGAAGCGCATCTACGGATCCGAGGAGTTCAGCCGCTTCATCGACGGGGCCACGGAGGAGGAGATCCGCAGCTTCGTGCGGCGCCTCAAGAAGGGCATCTCGGTGGCCACGCCCGTCTTCGACGGGGCCACGGAGGAGGAGATCCGGGACATGCTCGGCAAGGCGAACCTGCCCGTCAAGGGCCAGGCCGTCCTCTTCGACGGCCGCACGGGCGAGCCCTTCGAGCAGCAGGTCACCGTGGGCATGATCTACATGCTCAAGCTCCACCACCTGGTGGACAACAAGATCCACGCCCGCTCCATCGGCCCCTACTCGCTCGTGACCCAGCAGCCCCTGGGCGGCAAGGCCCAGTTCGGCGGCCAGCGGCTGGGCGAGATGGAGGTCTGGGCCATGGAGGCCTACGGCGCGGCGCACACCCTGCAGGAGTTCCTCACGGTGAAGTCCGACGACGTGGCGGGCCGCACGAGGATCTACGAGGCCATCGTGAAGGGCGAGCACTCGCTCGAGCCGGGCCTGCCCGAGTCCTTCAGCGTGCTCGTCAAGGAGCTCCAGAGCCTCTGCCTGGACGTGGAGTTGATCGAAAAAGAATAGGCACCAGGCAACGGGCCTCAGGCGCCAGGCGAGGAGAGAGCGCTTCTCCGCCGCTTTCATTTCCCGGAGCCTGAAGCCTCATGCCGACAACATAAAGGAGTACCCCCGTGGAAGACATTTTCAGCTTTTTCGAAAAGCCGAAGGATCCCATCCGGTTCAACGCCATCAAAATGTCCATCGCCTCCCCGGAGAAGATCGCCTCGTGGTCGCACGGCGAGGTGAAGAAGCCCGAGACGATCAACTACCGGACCTTCAAGCCCGAGCGCGACGGCCTGTTCTGCGCCAAGATCTTCGGGCCCGTGAAGGACTACGAGTGCCTCTGCGGCCGCTACAAGCGGATGAAGCACCGCGGGGTGGTCTGCGAGAAGTGCGGCGTCGAGGTCATCCAGTCCAAGGTCCGCCGCGAGCGGATGGGCCACATCACGCTGGCGGCCCCCGTGGCGCACATCTGGTTCCTGAAGAGCCTCCCGAGCCGGATCGGCAACGTCATCGATCTCTCCCTCAAGGAGCTCGAGAAGGTCCTGTACTTCGAGTCGTGGATCGTGCTCGACCCGAAGGACACCCCCCTCCGGAAGAAGGAGCTCCTCTCGGAGGAGCGCTACATCGAGTGCCGCGAGAAGTACGGGGCCGACGGGTTCGTGGCCGGCATCGGCGCCGAGGCGGCCCGCGTGCTCCTGCAGGAGACGAACCTGGACGAGCTCGACGCGGAGCTGCGGGCCGAGCTCAAGGAGGCCACCTCCGACACGAAGCGCAAGAAGCTCACCAAGCGCCTGCGCGTCGTCGAGGCCCTGCGCAAGAGCGGCAACCGCCCCGAGTGGATGATCCTGACGACGATCCCCGTGATCCCGCCGGACCTGCGGCCCCTGGTGCCCCTCGAGGGCGGGCGCTTCGCCACCTCGGACCTCAACGACCTCTACCGGCGCGTCATCAACCGCAACAACCGCCTCAAGCGGCTCATGGAACTGAACGCCCCCGAGATCATCATCCGCAACGAGAAGCGCATGCTCCAGGAGGCCGTCGACGTGCTCTTCGACAACGGCCGGCGCGGCCGGGCCATCACAGGCTCCAACAAGCGCCCCCTGCGGTCGCTCTCGGACATGCTCAAGGGCAAGCAGGGCCGGTTCCGCCAGAACCTTCTGGGCAAGCGCGTGGACTACTCGGGCCGCTCCGTCATCACCGTCGGTCCCGACCTGCGGCTCCACCAGTGCGGGCTGCCCAAGAAGATGGCCCTCGAGCTCTTCAAGCCTTTCATCTACAACCGCCTCATGGAGAAGGGCTACGTCACGACGGTCAAGAGCGCCAAGAAGATGGTCGAGCGCGAGACCCCCGAGGTCTGGGACGCCCTGGACGAGGTGGTGCGCGAGTACCCCGTCATCCTCAACCGCGCCCCCACCCTGCACCGGCTGGGCATGCAGGCCTTCGAGCCCGTACTCATCGAGGGCAAGGCGATCCAGCTCCACCCGCTGGTCTGCACGGCCTTCAACGCGGACTTCGACGGCGACCAGATGGCGGTCCATGTGCCGCTGTCCATCGAGGCGCAGGTCGAGAGCCGCGTGCTCATGATGTCGACGAACAACATCCTGTCGCCGGCCCACGGCAAGCCCATCATCGTGCCCTCCCAGGACATCGTCCTGGGGCTCTACTACATGACCCGGGCCCGCTCGGACAGCCGCGGCACGGGGACGATCTTCTCGAGCCCCGAGGAGGTGCGCCAGGCCTTCGACGCGGGCGAGGTGGACCTCCAGGCCAAGGTGAAGGTCCGCATGAACGGGCACCTCGCCGAGACGACGGTGGGCCGCGTGCTGCTCTACGAGATCGTGCCCAAGGAGATCCCCTTCGAGGTCATCAACAAGGTGATGAACAAGAAGGAGGTCGCCAACCTCATCGACTACTGCTACCGCTCCTGCGGCGACAAGGCGACGGTCATCCTCGCCGACCGCCTCAAGGACACGGGCTTCCGCTACGCCACCGTCTCCGGGGCCTCCATCGCGATCCACAACATGGTGATCCCCGCGGGCAAGCGGGACATCGTCGCCAAGGCCGACAAGGACGTCCTCGAGGTGCAGCGGCAGTACATGGACGGCCTCATCACCGACGGCGAGCGCTACAACAAGGTCATCGACATCTGGGCGCAGGCCACCGAAAAGGTCGCCGCCGAGATGCTCTCCTCCATCGGCTCCGAGGAGATCGAGCTGGCCGACGGCAGGAAGCGCACCCTTGAGAGCTTCAACCCCATCTACATGATGGCCGACTCGGGGGCCCGCGGCAGCGCCGCCCAGATCCGCCAGCTCGCGGGCATGCGCGGCCTGATGGCCAAACCCTCGGGCGAGATCATCGAGACCCCGATCACGGCCAACTTCCGCGAGGGCCTCACGGTGCTGCAGTACTTCATCTCGACCCACGGCGCGCGCAAGGGTCTGGCCGACACGGCCCTCAAGACGGCCAACTCGGGCTACCTGACGCGCCGGCTCGTCGACGTGGCCCAGGACTGCACGATCAGCGAGGACGACTGCCGGACCCTCGACGGGATCTTCGTCCAGGCCCTGGTCGAGGGCGGCGAGATCATCGAGACGGCCGGCGAGCGCGTCCTGGGCCGCGTGGCCCTCGAGGACATCCTGGACCCCTTCACGGGCGAGGTGATCGTGAAGGCCAACGAGGAGATCGACGAGACGCTCGCGAAGAAGCTCGACGACGCCGGCATCGAGCGCGTCCAGATCCGCTCGGTGCTCACCTGCAAGTCCAAGTTCGGCGTCTGCGCGAAGTGCTACGGCCGGGATCTCGCCCACGGCCACCTCGTCAACATCGGCGAGGCCGTGGGGATCATCGCGGCCCAGTCCATCGGCGAGCCGGGCACGCAGCTCACGATGCGGACCTTCCACATCGGCGGCACGGCGAAGTTCGAGGAGCACTCGACCCTGGAGGCCCGGCACGACGGGACGCTGAAGTTCGTCAACCTCAACTGCGTCAAGCGCGGCAAGGACCTCGTCGTGATGAACCGCAACGGCGAGATCCACGTCCTCGACGAGGAGGGCCGCAACCGCGGCAAGTACCCCGTCCCCTACGGGGCGCACCTCAAGGTCGGCGAGAACGCCAAGGTCAAGCGCGGCGACCGCATCGCCGAGTGGGACCCCTTCTCCATCCCGATCCTCGCCGAGGTGGCCGGGACGGTGAAGTACGGCGACATCATCGAGGGCAAGACCGTGCAGGAGCAGGTCGACGAGGTGACGGGCCTCTCGAGAAAGGTCATCATCGAGTTTTCCGACCCCGACCTGCGGCCCCGGATCTCGATCAAGGACAAGGAGGGCCGGACGGCCAGGGTGCCGGGCACGAACAGCCAGGCCCGCTACCTCCTCTCCGTGGGCGTCAACATCGGCGTCAACGAGGGCGACAGGGTCGAGGCGGGCGACATCATCGCCAAGATCCCCCGCGAGACCACGAAGACCAAGGACATCACGGGCGGCCTGCCCCGCGTGGCGGAGCTCTTCGAGGCGAGAAAGCCGAAGGAATTCGCGGTCATCTCCGAGATCGACGGCGTGGTGTCCTTCGGCAAGGACGTCAAGGGCCGCCGCCGGGTGATCGTGACCCCCGAGGTGGGCGAAAAGAAGGAGTACCTCATCCCGAAGGGCAAGCACATCACCGTCCAGGAAGGCGACCGGGTCACGGCGGGCGAGCCCCTCATGGACGGGGCCTCCAACCCCCACGACCTGCTGAGCATCAAGGGGGAAAAGGAGCTCGCCCGGTACCTCGTCGACGAGGTGCAGGAGGTCTACCGCCTGCAGGGCGTCAAGATCAACGACAAGCACATCGAGATCATCGTCCGCCAGATGCTGCGCCGGGTTCGGGTCACCGACCCCGGGGACACGAACTTCCTGGCCGACGAGCAGGTCGAGAAGAGCCGTTTCCAGGAGGAAAACGACCGGGTGATCGAGAAGGGCGGCCGTCCCGCCGTGGGCGAGCCGATCCTGCTGGGCATCACGAAGGCGTCGCTCTCCACGCAGAGCTTCATCTCGGCGGCCTCCTTCCAGGAGACGACCCGGGTGCTCACCGAGGCGGCCCTGGCCGGCAAGATCGACTACCTGCGCGGAATCAAAGAGAATGTCATCATGGGCCGCCTCATCCCGGCCGGCTCGGGGCTGCCCCTCTACAAGAAGCTCGGCATGGTGGTCGAGGGGGCAGACGAGGAAATCGCCGCACCCGCAGAGAAAATGCTTGACATTCAGGCCTCTAATTGATAGAAGATCAAGCTTTCGCAGACCCCTTCAATTTGGACGGAAAGGGATAGAAGGAGTTTCATGCCGACGATCAACCAGCTAGTGCGGAAAGGGAGGCGGCAGGTCCGGAAAAAGACGACGACCCCCGCCCTCGTGTCGTGCCCGCAGCGCCGCGGCGTCTGCGTCCGCGTCTACACGACGACGCCCAAGAAGCCCAACTCGGCGCTCCGCAAGGTGGCCCGCGTGCGCCTGACGAGCGGCTACGAGGTGACGGCGTACATCCCGGGCATCGGCCACAACCTGCAGGAGCACTCGGTCGTCCTGGTCCGGGGCGGTCGCGTGAAGGACCTCCCGGGGGTTCGGTACCACATCGTCCGGGGCACCCTGGATGCCGTCGGCGTCCAGGACCGCAAGCAGGGGCGTTCGAAGTACGGCGCCAAGAAGCCGAGCTGATCGGGGTTGACAGCATGCCAAGACGACGAGAGATCCAGAAGCGGCAGATCACGCCCGACGCGAAGTACGGCAGCGTGCTCGTGGCGAAGTTCGTCAACAGCCTCATGAAGAAGGGCAAGAAGAGCACCGCCGAGAGCATCCTCTACGGGGCCTTCGACATCATCGAGAAGCGGGCCAAGGAGCAGCCCCTGGCCGTCTTCGAGAAGGCCCTGGACAACGTCAAGCCGGTCATCGAGGTGCGCTCCCGCCGGGTCGGCGGCGCCACCTACCAGGTCCCCACGGAAGTGGCCCCGGGCCGCAGGCAGGCCTTGGCCTTCCGGTGGATCATCGGCAACGCCATGGCCCGGTCGGAAAAGACCATGCGGGAAAAGCTCGCCGGCGAGCTCATGGACGCCGCGCAAAACCGTGGCGCCTCCGTCAAGAAGCGGGAGGACGTCCACAAGATGGCCGAGGCCAACAAGGCCTTCGCCCACTACCGGTTCTAGCGCTCTTTCACAACAGCTGGGTGTTTCATCGTGGCACGGCAGACCGCATTGGAGAATGTCCGTAACATCGGCATCATGGCTCATATCGATGCGGGCAAGACGACCGTGACCGAACGCATCCTCTACTACACGGGCATCTCCTACAAGATGGGGGAGGTCCACGACGGCACGGCCGTCATGGACTACATGGAGCAGGAGCAGGAGCGGGGCATCACGATCACCTCCGCCGCGACGACCTGCACATGGCGCAACTGCCGCATCAACCTCATCGACACCCCCGGCCACGTCGATTTCACGATCGAGGTGGAGCGCTCGCTGCGGGTTCTCGACGGGGCCGTGGCGCTCTTCACGGCCGTCGAGGGGGTGGAGCCCCAGTCCGAGACGGTCTGGCGGCAGGCCGACCGCTACCGCGTGCCCCGCATCGCCTTCATCAACAAGATGGACCGCGTGGGGGCAGGGTTCGAGCGGGTCGTCGAGATGATCCGCGACCGGCTGGGCGCCAACGCCGTGCCGGTCCAGATCCCCGTCGGCGCCGAGGAGCGGTTCCGGGGGGTCGTCGATCTGATCGGCATGCGGGCGGTGCTCTACGACGTCGACCGGCTCGGGGCGGAGTTCTCGGTCGGGGAGGTCCCGCCCGAGATCCTCGGCGAGGCCCGTGCCGCACGGGAGAGGCTCATCGAGTCCCTGGCGGACGTCGATGAGGCGATCATGAGGAAATACCTGCAGGGCGACGCGCCGGGCCGCGAGGAGATCGTGGCCGCGCTCCGCAGACAGACCCTCGCCATGAAGGTCGTCCCGGTGTGCTGCGGCGCCGCCTTCAAGAACAAAGGGATCCAGCCGCTCCTGGACGCGGTCGTCGATTTCCTCCCCTCGCCTGCGGACATGCCGCCGGTGGCGGGGAAGGGGCCCAACGACGCCGAGGTCCTGCGGGCGGCAAGCGACGACGAGCCTTTCGCTGCGCTCGCTTTCAAAATTGTCACGGACCCCTACGTCGGGCAGCTGACCTACCTCCGGGTGTACTCGGGGGTGCTCGACGCGGGTTCCACCCTCTTCAACGCAACGAAGAAAAAACGGGAGCGTGTCGGCCGCATCCTCAAGATGCACGCCGACAAGCGTGAGGACATCCGGGAGGCCCGGACGGGCGACATCGTGGCCGCCGTGGGCCTGGCGTCGACGGCGACGGGCGACACGCTGTGCGACCCGGAGCACCCGATCGTCCTCGAGACCCTGAGCTTCCCCGAGCCGGTCATCGCCATCGCCATCGAGCCGAAGACGAAGGCCGACGAGGAGAAGATGGGCGTCGCGCTGGAGAAGATCCAGAGGGAGGACCCCTCGTTCCGGGTCCGGGTGGACCGGGAGACGGGGCAGACGCTGATCACGGGGATGGGCGAGCTTCACCTCGAGATCATCGTGGACCGCCTCTCGAGGGAATTCGGGCTGGGGGCCGACATCGGCCGGCCCCGGGTGGCCTACAAGGAAACGATCCGCAAGGCGGTCCGCGCGGAGGGACGGTTCGTCCGGCAGTCCGGGGGCCGCGGCCATTTCGGCCACGTCTGGCTCGAGATCGCGCCCAACGAGCCGGGCAGGGGCCTGACCTTTGAAAACCGGATCATCGGCGGCGCGGTGCCCCGCGAGTACGTCCCCGCCGTCGAGAAGGGCATCCTCGAGGCGATGGAGGAAGGCGTGCTGGCCGGCTACCCGGTCGTGGACGTGAAAGTTGCCCTCGTGGACGGCTCCTACCACGAGGTGGACTCGTCGGAGCTGGCATTCAAGATCGCCGCCTCCATGGGATTCAAGAACGGCATCCGGCGGGCGCACCCGGTCCTGCTGGAGCCCGTGATGTCCGTCGAGGTCGTCGTCCCCAAGGAGTACCTGGGGGACGTGATCGGCAACCTGACCGCGCGGCGCGGCAAGATCGTCTCGATCGAGTCCCGGCCGGGCTCCGAGGCGGTCCAGGCGGAAGTGCCGCTGGCCGAGATGTTCGGCTACGCAACGGACCTGCGGTCCAAGACCCAGGGGCGGGCCACCTACACGATGCAGTTTCTGCACTACGCGGCCGTGTCGGAGGAGCAGGCCAGGGACATCATCGAGAAGAAAGAACCGAGGCACAGGGCCAAGTAACCCACTATCGATCATCATACGGAATGCAAGGAGGTAACTGGAGATGGCGAAGAAAAAATTCGAAAGGACGAAGCCGCATGTCAATATCGGGACCATCGGGCACGTCGACCACGGCAAGACCACGCTGACCGCCGCGATCACGAAGCACCTGGCGAACAAGGGCCTGGCCCAGTACATGTCCTTCGATATGATCGACAACGCCCCCGAGGAGAAGGAGCGCGGCGTGACCATCAACATCGCCCACGTGGAATACGAGACCGCGAAGCGCCACTACGCCCACGTCGACTGCCCGGGGCACTCCGACTACATCAAGAACATGATCTCGGGAGCCGCCCACATGGACGGCGCCATCCTCGTCGTCGCCGCCTCCGAAGGCCCCATGCCCCAGACCCGCGAGCACATCCTGCTGGCCCGCCAGGTGCAGGTGCCCTACATGCTCGTCTTCCTGAACAAGGTGGACCTCGTGGACGACCCCGAGCTGCTGGACCTCGTCGAGCTCGAGCTCCGCGAGCTGCTCACGAAGTACGGCTTCCCCGGCGACAAGACGCCCATCATCCGGGGCTCGGCCCTGAAGGCCCTCGAGACCGACGACTCCAACTCGCCCGACGCCAAGTGCATCTTCGAGCTCATGGACGCCGTCGACAGCTACATCCCCGAGCCCCAGCGCGACCTCGAGAAGCCCTTCCTGATGCCCGTGGGCGACGTCTTCAGCATCTCCGGCCGCGGCACCGTCGTGACGGGGCGCGTGGACCGCGGGATCATCCGGACGGGCGACGAGGTGGAGATCATCGGGATCCGGCCCACCTTCAAGACCGTCTGCACGGGTGTCGAGATGTTCCGCAAGACCCTCGACGAGGGGCGCGCGGGTGACGACATCGGCATCCTGCTGCGCGGCACGAAGCGCGAGGAGGTGGAGCGCGGGCAGGTCGTGGCCAAGCCCGGCTCGATCACGCCCCACACGAAGTTCAAGGCCCAGGTCTACGTCCTGACGAAGGAAGAGGGCGGGCGCCACACGCCGTTCTTCTCCGGCTACCGGCCCCAGTTCTACTTCCGGACGACGGACGTGACGGGCGTCACCTCGCTGCCCCCGGGCGTGGAGATGGTCATGCCCGGCGACAACGTGGAGATGGAAGTGGTCCTCATCACCCCCATCGCCATGGAGAAGCAGCTGCGGTTCGCCATCCGCGAGGGCGGCAAGACCGTGGGCGCCGGCGTCATCAGCGAGATCATCGAGTAAGCGAGGAAACGAGAACCGATCATGGCCGATCAGAAGATTCGAATCCGTCTGAAGGCGTACGACTACAAGCTGCTGGACCGGTCCGCCGAGGACATCGTGGACACGGCGAAGCGCACCGGCGCCCGCGTCGCGGGGCCGATCCCGCTTCCCACGATGATCAACAAGTTCTGCGTGAACCGCTCGCCGCACGTGGACAAGAAGTCCCGGGAGCAGTTCGAGGTGAGGACCCACAAGCGGCTCATCGACATCATCGATCCCACGCAGGCCACGGTGGACGCCCTGATGAAGCTCGACCTGTCCGCCGGCGTCGACGTGGAAATCAAGTTGTAACGCGTGACGGCACGGAGATGGGCGGGGAGCTCCCCGGTCCATCTCCTTTTTCGTCCCCTCACGCACAGCCAGCGCGGAAGTGGATGCTATGGAAAAGGGACTGATAGGCAGAAAGTTGGGGATGACCCAGATCTTCGCCGCCGACGGGGCTGCGGTGCCCGTCACGGTGATCGAGGCGGGGCCCTGTTACGTGATCCAGAAGAAGACCGTGGCGACCGACGGCTACAACGCCGTCCAGCTCGGCTTCGACCGCAAGCGGCAGGCCAACGTGACCAAGCCCCTGCAGGGCCACTTCGCCAAGGCCGACCGGGGCTTCTTCCGGGTGCTGCGCGAGTTCCGGATGCAGCGGGCCGCCGAGTTCGAGCTGGGCCAGGAGCTGACGGCGTCCCTGTTCCAGGTGGGCGATTACGTCGACGTCACCGGGACAAGCAAGGGCCGCGGGTTTGCCGGCGGCGTGAAGCGGCACGGCTTCCGCGGCGGCCGGGCCTCGCACGGCTCCATGTTCCACCGGGCCCCCGGCTCCATCGGGTCGAGCGCCTTCCCCTCGCGCGTCTTCAAGGGGCACCGGCTTCCGGGCCACATGGGTGACGAGCGCAAGACGGTGCAGAACCTCCTGGTCATGGGCGTGCGCCCCGAGCTCAACGTCATCCTCGTCAAGGGGGCCGTCCCGGGGAGCAAGAACGGGATCGTCGTCATCAAGAACGCCGTCAAGAAGAGCTGAGAACCGACTGGAGTGAACGAGCCATGCCCGTGGTGAGTGTATACGATATCGAGAAGAACAAGGTGGCCGAGGTGACGCTCAGCGACGCCGTCTTCGGGGCCGAGGTCAATCAGGACGTCATCTACGAGGTCGTCCGGATGCAGATGGCCGCCAGGCGGCAGGGCACCCACGACACCAAGGAACGCGGCGAGATCAGCGGCGGCGGCAAGAAGCCCTGGCGCCAGAAAGGCACCGGGCGGGCCCGTGCGGGCACCACCCGCTCCCCCCTCTGGAGGGGCGGCGGGACGGTCTTCGGGCCCACACCGAGGGACTATTCCTTCACGGTGCCCAAGAAGGTGCGGCGGCTCGCCCTCGTCTCGGCGCTCAGCATGAAGGTCAAGGAGGAAAAGCTCCTGGTGCTGAAGGACTTTCCCCTGGCCGAGGCGAAGACGAAGAAGTTCAAGGAGGTCCTCGACCGCTTCGGGCTCAAGAAGACCCTCTTCGTGATCGACCGGCCCGACGAGGTCCTCGAGAAGTCCTCCCGGAACCTTCCCGATGTGAAAATGATGCGATGCGAGGGCATCAACGTCTACGACCTGCTGAAGTACGACAGCCTCGTGCTTCTGGAGCCCTCGATCCAAAAGATAGAGGGGGCGCTGGCATAATGGAACTCCACCAGATCATCCGACGGCCGCTCGTGACCGAAAAGACGACCCTCATGCGCGAGGGAAACCAGTACGCCTTCGAGGTGGACCCGCGGGCCAACAAGATCGAGATCGAGAAGGCCGTGGAGAAGCTCTTCAAGGTGAAGGTGATCGGCGTGCGGACCCAGAACGTGCTGGGCAAGAAAAAGCGCTACGGACGGCTCATGGGCAAAAAGAGCGACTGGAAGAAGGCCGTCGTGACCCTGGCGCCCGGCAGCACCATCGAAATCTTCGACAAAGTCTAGGATAGGGGAAACGACCCATGGCGATCAAAACCATGAAGCCCACGACACCGGCCCGGCGCTTCCAGACCTACTCGACCTTCGAGGAGATCACCGCGGAAAAGCCCGAGAAGAGCCTCACGAAGCCGGTCAAGAAGACGGGCGGCCGGAACAACGCGGGCCGCATGACGAGCCGCCACCGCGGCGGCGGGCACAAGCGCAAGTACCGCGTGGTGGACTTCCGCCGCGAGAAGGCGGACATCCCGGCCACGGTGAAGACGATCGAGTACGACCCCAACCGCTCGGCGCGGATCGCGCTGGTGAGCTACGCCGACGGCGAGAAGCGCTACATCGTCGCCCCCGTGGACCTCAAGGTGGGCGACGCGGTCATCACGAGCGCCTCGGCCGACATCAAGCCCGGCAACGCGATGGCCCTGCGCCACGTTCCCCTGGGGTCGCTCATCCACAACATCGAGCTGCGGCCCGGCAAGGGGGCCCAGATGGTCCGCTCCGCCGGCACCTACGCCCAGCTCATGGCCAAGGAGGGCGCCTACGCCCAAGTGCGGCTCCCCTCCGGCGAGGTCCGGAAGGTCCACATCGAGTGCAAGGCCACGATCGGCCAGGTGGGCAACGTCACCCACGAGGGGATCAGCATCGGCAAGGCGGGACGCAGCCGCTGGCTGGGCAAGAGGCCCCGGGTGCGCGGCGTGGCCATGAACCCCATCGACCACCCCATGGGCGGCGGCGAGGGCAAGACCTCGGGGGGCCGTCACCCCTGCAGCCCCTGGGGCGTGCCGACGAAGGGGTACAAGACGCGCCGCAACAAGACCACGGACAAATACATCATCAAGAAGAGGGACAAGAAATAGTGGCACGCTCAATCAAAAAGGGCCCGTACATCGAGGCGAAGCTGGTGGAGAAGGTCCGGAGAGCGGAGGCGGCGGGGGACCGGGGGGTCATCAAGACCTGGTCGCGACGCTCCACGATCACCCCGGAACTGATCGGGCACACCTTTGCCGTCCACAACGGCAAGAAGTTCATCCCCGTGTTCGTCACGGAGAACATGGTGGGCCACAAGCTCGGGGAGTTCGCGCCGACGCGGACATTCTTCAGCCACGCAGGCGACCGCAAGACCAAGGTGCGCAAGTAGCCGCACGGGGTGAAACGGGAGAACCGGAGACAGGGACGTCATGGAAGCGAGAGCAGTTGCACGATTCGTGAGGATTTCGCCGCAGAAGGCGCGGCTCGTCGTCGATCTGGTCCGGGGCCTCAAGGTCGAGGAGGCCAACCGGGTGCTGGCCTTCTCGCGCAAGCGGGCCGCCGGACTCGTCCAGAAGGTGCTCAAGAGCGCCGTGGCCAACGCGACGCAGAACCCGAACATCGACGAGAAGATCCTCTTCGTCAAGGAGATCTTCGTGGACCAGGGGCCGGCCCTGAAGCGCCACAAGGCGAAGACCATGGGGCGCGTGGCGCCCATCAAGCGCCGGATGAGCCACATCACCGTCGTGCTCGACGAGCAGTAAGAGAAGGAGGACTGGACCTTGGGTCAGAAGGTAAACCCGATCGGACTGAGGCTGGGGATCAACAAGGGCTGGAGCTCGAAGTGGTTCGCCGAGAAGAACTACGGCGCCCTCGTCCACCAGGACATCAAGCTCCGCCAGTTTCTGAAGAAGAAATTCTACCACGCGGGCATCTCGAAGATCGAGATCGAGCGGGCCGCCGACAAGGCGAAGGTGAACATCCACGCCGCCCGCCCCGGCATCATCATCGGCAAGAAGGGCTCCGAGATCGAGAAGCTCAAGAAAGACCTCGACGGCATGACCGGCGGCGAGACGATCATCAACATCCTGGAGGTCCGCAAGCCCGAAATCGACGCCCAGCTCGTCGCGGAGAACGTGGCCCTGCAGCTCGAGCGCCGCATCGCCTTCCGGCGGGCCATGAAGAAGAGCGTGACCTCGGCCCTGAAGTTCGGCGCCAAGGGCATCCGCATCACCTGCTCGGGCCGCCTCGGGGGGGCCGAGATGTCCCGGATGGAGTGGTACCGCGAGGGCAAGGTGCCCCTGCACACCCTGCGGGCCGATATCGACTACGGTTTTGCCGAGGCGCGGACGACCTACGGGGTCATCGGGGTCAAGGTGCTCATCTATCACGGGGACGTGCTGCCCGACAAGAAGCAGGCCAGCGCATAGGATCGTGGAGTCAGGGAATCAGGAGATATAAATCATGCTCAGCCCGAAACGTATCAAGTTCCGCAAGATCCAGAAGGGGAGACTGGGCGGCAAGGCCACCAAGGGCAACCAGGTGTCCTTCGGCCAGTACGGGCTCCAGGCCCTGGCGCCGGGCCGGATCACGGCCCAGCAGATCGAGAGCGCCCGTGTCGCCATGACCCGTCACATCAAGCGCGGCGGGAAGATCTGGATCCGCATCTTCCCGCACAAGTCCTTCACGAAAAAGCCCGCCGAGACCCGCATGGGCAAGGGCAAGGGCGCACCGGAAGGGTGGATCGCGACCGTGCGGCCCGGGACCGTCATGTACGAGATGGAGGGCGTCGCCCCGGAGGTGGCCCGCGAGGCCTTCCGCCTGGCGGCGCACAAGCTGCCCATTCCGACGAAATTCTTGACGAGGGATATCTTCGATGAAGAGTAAGGAAATCAGGAACCTGAGCCTCGATGAGCTCCGGGTGAAGCAGCGCGACCTCACGGAAGAGCTCTTCAAGCTGAAAATCCGGCACGCGACGGGGCAGCTGGATTCCCCCGCGGCGCTGCGGAACGTCCGCCGGGACATCGCCCGCATCAAGACCGTCATGAAGCAGAAGGAGCTGCAGAAATAGGTATGGACCAGAGGGGAAACAAGCGGACCATCAAGGGGGTCGTCGTCAGCGACAAGATGGACAAGACCGTCGTCGTCAAGACGGAGCGGCTCGTCAAGCACACGGGGTTCCGGAAGTACGTGCGCCGGCACCAGAAGTACAAGGCCCACGACGAGCGCAACGAGTGCGGCGTGGGCGACACGGTGCTGATCGTCGAGTCCCGCCCGCTGAGCCGGGACAAGCGCTGGAGGGTCCGCCAGATCCTGGAGAAGGCGAAGTAGCCCGGGATCGGGAACAGAACGGGGTGTCGATATGATTCAGATGCGTACCATTTTGAATGCCGCGGACAACTCGGGCGCCAGGAAGGTGTCCTGCATCGGCGTGCTGGGCGGGTCGCGCAAGCGCACCGCCACCGTGGGGGACGTGATCGTGGTGTCCGTCAAGGAGGCGATCCCCAACGCGAAGGTGAAGAAGGGGGACGTCATGAAGGCCGTCGTCGTCCGGACCAAGAAGGAGGTCCGGCGCGTCGACGGGACGTACCTCAAGTTCGACGACAACTCGGCGGTGCTCATCAACAACCAGATGGAGCCCGTGGGGACGCGCATCTTCGGGCCCGTGGCCCGCGAGCTTCGCGCCAAGCAGTTCATGAAGATCATCTCGCTGGCTCCGGAAGTGCTGTGAGTCGCAAAGACAGGGAACGAGCATGCAGACGAACCGACTGAAGAAGGGCGACACGGTGAAGGTCCTTGCCGGCAGGGAGAAGGGAAAGACCGGCAAGATCACGAAGATCCTGGCCGACGGCGACAAGGTCGTGGTCGAGAAGCTCAACATGATCAAGCGCCACCAGCGGCCCGACCAGAAGAGCAAGGGCGGCATCATGGAGAAGGAAGCCCCGATGGCCGCTTCGAACGTCGCGCCGGTCTGCGCGAAGTGCGCGACGGGCGTCCGCGTCGGGTTCAAGACCCTCGAGGACGGCAAGAAGGTCCGGATCTGCCGCAAGTGCAACGAGCAGCTCGATCAGTGAACCGGGGATGGGAGCCATGGCAAGACTCAAAGACTACTACAAGAGCGAAGTCGTCCCGGCCATGATGAAGCAGTTCGGGTACCGCAACACCATGCAGGTGCCCCGGCTAGAGAAGATCATCGTGAACATGGGCCTGGGCGAGGCGATCCAGAACGTCAAGATCCTCGAGAGCGCGTCGGCGGAGATCGGGGCCCTCACGGGGCAGAAGCCCGTCATCACGAAGGCCCGCAAGTCCATCGCCACCTTCAAGCTGCGCAAGGGCATGTCCATCGGCTGCATGGTGACCCTGCGCAAGGAGCGCATGTACGAGTTCTTCGACCGGCTCGTGAACGTTGCGCTTCCCCGGATCCGCGACTTCCGGGGGATCTCCCCGAACGCCTTCGACGGCCGCGGCAACTTCGCCATGGGGATCAAGGAGCAGTTCATTTTCCCGGAGATCGACTACGACAAGATCGACAAGGTCAAGGGCATGAACGTGGTCATCGTCACGACGGCGCGGACCGACGAGGAGGCCCGGCATCTGCTGCGGCTCATGGGGATGCCCTTCCGGAACTAGGAATCGAGACGGAGGAACACGGTGGCCAAGAAATCCCTGATTGCAAAAGCGAAGCGCAAGAAGAAGTTTTCCGTCCGGGAGTACAACCGCTGCCCGATATGCGGCAGGCCCCGGGCGTACTACCGCAAGTTCAACATGTGCCGCATCTGCCTGCGCAAGTACGCCTCGTGGGGCGAGATCCCCGGGGTGATCAAGTCGAGCTGGTAGACGGGGAGGAGCAAGGGTTTATGGGAATGACCGATCCGATCGCGGATATGCTGACGAGGGTCCGCAACGCCAACCGCATGAAGTTCCGCAGCGTGAACGCCCAGCTCTCGAGGATGAACCTGGAGATCGTCAAGGTCCTCAAGCGCACCGGCTACATCAGCGGCTTCGACGTGAAGAAGGACGCCAACAAGAAGGACGTCCTGAAGATCTACCTCAAGTACACGGACACGAAGCAGCGCGTGATCCAGGACCTGCAGCGGGTGAGCAAGCCGGGCCGGAGGGTCTACGTCTCGAGCAAGAAGATCCCGAAGGTCTTCAACGGCTTCGGGGTGGCCATCGTGTCGACGCCCAAGGGGATCATGACGGACAAGGAAGCCAGGCAGCAGAACGTGGGCGGCGAGATCGTCTGCAACGTCTGGTAAGCGCACAGCAGGAGAGACACCCATGTCACGAATCGGGAAGAAACTCATCGCCCTGCCGGACAAGGTGACGGTCAAGATCGCCGGCGGCACAATCCAGGTGACCGGGCCCAAGGGGACCCTCTCGAGGGAGCTGCCCCGGGACATCGAGATCGTCCAGGAGGGCAAGACCCTCGCCGTGCGGACGGCCCACGAGGGCCGGAGGGCCCGCGCCCTGCACGGCCTCACCCGCACGCTCGTGGCCAACATGGTCACGGGGGTGAGCGAGGGCTTCACGAAGGGGCTCGAGATCTCCGGGGTCGGGTTCCGCGCGGAGATGGCCGGCACGACGCTCAAGCTCTTCGTGGGCTATTCCGTGCCGCTGACCTACGAGGTCCCGCAGGGGATCGCGGTGAAGATCGAAAAGCAGACGAGCCTCACCGTCTCCGGGATCGATAAGGAGCTGGTGGGCCGGGTCGCCGCCGAGATCCGCGCCAAGCGCAAGCCCGAGCCTTACAAGGGCAAGGGGATCCGCTACGCGGGCGAAGTCGTGCGGCGCAAGGTCGGCAAGTCCGCCGGCGCATAAGGCTCTCGGGCCCATAACCCCACACTCACGAAGAGGGCAGAACCGTGTTATCGTCAGCCAAGAAGATCCAGAAGATCCGGGACAAGCGCAAGAAGCGCGTCCGGGGCAAGGTGTCCGGGACGGCCGTTCGTCCCCGTCTCTCCGTGTTCCGCAGCGCGAGGCACATCTACGTGCAGGCCATCGACGACGAGGCCGGCCGGACGCTGGCCGAGGCCTCCACGCGCAGCAAGGAGATCGCCGGGACGATCGCGAAGATGAAGAAGACGGACGCCGCCGCCGAGGTGGGCAAGCTCATGGCGAAGAAGCTCGCGGCCCTGCAGATCGACTCGGCGGTCTACGACCGGGGTCCGTTCCTCTATCACGGCCGGGTCAAGGCCCTGGCCGAGGGGGCGCGGGAAGCGGGCCTGAAATTCTAGAATCCGAAAGGCGAAAAGGGAGCGACCGTTGGACAGGGACAGAAAAGAATTCATGGTGGAAGAGACGGAGATCCTGGACCGCGTCGTGGCGATCAACCGCACGGCCAAGGTCGTCAAGGGCGGCCGGCGGTTCCGGTTCAGCGCCATCGTGGTCGTCGGGGACGGCAAGGGCTCCGTCGGCGCCGGGCTCGGGAAGGCCAACGAGGTGCCCGAGGCGATCCGCAAGGGGATGGAGAAGGCCCGCAAGAGCATGGTCAAGGTCTCCATCGCCAACCGGACGATCCCCCACGAGATCGTCGGGGAGTACGGGGCCGGCCGGGTGATGCTCAAGCCCGCCTCGGAGGGGACGGGGCTCATCGCGGGCGGCGCCGTCCGCGCGGTGCTCGAGGTGGCCGGCGTCCAGAACGTGCTGACGAAGTGCCTGGGGTCCCACAACCCCCACAACCTCGTCAAGGCGACCCTCGACGGGCTCCGCCGGCTCCGGTCCGCCGGCCAGATTGCCGCGTTGAGGGGCAAGGACGTGGCGGATATCTAGACGATCGTCAGGGGATGCAGCCGTGGAAAAGAAGCTGAAGATCACACTGGTGAAGAGTTCGATCGGGCGGCCCGAAAAGCAGCGCAAGGTGCTGCGCGGCATGGGGCTCGTGCGGTTGAACCGGAGCGTGACGCTCCAGGACACCCCCGAAGTCCGGGGCATGGTCGGCAAGGTGCGCCATCTTGTGGCCGTGGAAGAAATCAGCGGGTGAGCGAGATGAACTTGAGCGAACTGAGACCCCCCGAGGGGTCGAGAAAGAAGCGGAAGCGGATCGGGCGCGGCGACGGGTCCGGCCACGGCGGGACCTCCACGAAGGGCCACAAGGGCCTCAAGGCCCGCTCGGGCCACAACTCCCGGCCGGGGTACGAGGGCGGCCAGATGCCGCTTTCGCGGAGGCTGCCCAAGAAGGGGTTCAAGAACGTCTTCCGCAAGGACATCGTCATCGTCAACCTCGGCGCGCTCAACCGGTTCTCCGGCGAGGCCCCCGTCGACGCGGCGGCCCTGCTGGCGGGCGGCGTGATCCGCCGGACGGGCGACGGGATCAAGATCCTCGCCAAGGGGACGATCGAGAAGGCCCTCACCGTGAGGGTGCACGCCGTCAGCGCGGCCGCAAAGGAGAAGATCGAGGCGGCCGGCGGCAAGGTCGAGGTCATCGGATAAGGGGTCATCGGACTTGATCGGCGGACTGAAAAACATCCCGAAAATTCCCGAGCTCCAGAAGCGGATCGCCTTCACGTTCCTGCTCCTGGGCGTCTACCGGATCGGGGCCCACGTGCCCACGCCGGGGATCGACACGGCGGCGCTCGCCGCGTTCTTCGACCAGGCCCGGGGGTCCCTGCTGGGGCTCTTCGACCTGTTCGCGGGCGGCGCGCTGTCGAACCTCTCGGTCTTCGCGCTGGGGATCATGCCCTACATCAGCGCCTCCATCATCCTGCAGCTGCTCACGATCGCCGTCCCGCATTTGGAGCGGCTCTCGAAGGAGGGCGAGGCGGGCCGCCGGAAAATCACCCAGTACACCCGCTACGGGACGGTCCTGCTGTCCCTCATCCAGGGGTTCGGCATCGCCGTGGGGCTCGAGAACATGGCGGGCCCGACGGGCGCCTCGATCGTGATCACCCCCGGGTGGGGCTTCCGTCTCATGACGGTCATCACGCTCACGGCCGGCACGGCCTTCATCATGTGGCTGGGCGAACAGATCACGGAGCGCGGGATCGGCAACGGGATCTCGCTCATCATCTTCGCCGGCATCGTCTGCCGCGGCCCCGAGGCCGTCCTGAACACGTTCCGGCTCGTGGCGATGGGCGAGATGGGGATCCTGGCGGTCCTCTTCCTGGCCGTGTTCATGGTGGCCGTCGTCGGCGCCATCGTCTTCATGGAGACGGGGCAGCGACGGATCCCCGTGCAGTACGCCAAGCGCATCGTGGGGCGAAAAATGTACGGGGGGCAGACCACGCACCTGCCCCTCAAGATCAACACGTCGGGCGTCATCCCGCCCATCTTCGCGTCGTCGATCATCATGTTCCCGGCGACCCTGGCCCAGTTCATCCCCCACCCGTGGATGAAGGCGGTCTCCGACATGCTGGTGCCGGGGGCGGTCCTCTACGAGCTGATCTACGTCGCGTTCATCGTGTTCTTCTGCTTCTTCTACACGGCCGTCGTGTTCAACCCGACGGACGTGGCGGAGAACATGAAGAAGCACGGCGGGTTCGTCCCCGGGATCCGGCCGGGGAAGAAGACAGCCGAGTACATCGACCACGTGCTGAGCCGGCTGACGTTCAGCGGGGCCATCTACGTCTCGGCGGTCTGCGTGCTGCCGAGCATCCTGATGGTCTACTTCAACGTCCCCTTCTACTTCGGCGGGACGGCGCTGCTGATCGTCGTCGGCGTGGCGCTCGACACGGCGGGGCAGATCGAGACGCACCTGCTGGCGCGGCAGTACGAAGGGTTCCTGAAGAAGGGGCGGCTGGCCAGGCGGCGATAGGGAGACCCGGCGATGGTCATCTTGAAATCTCGGCAAGAGATTGAAAAGATGCGGAAGAGCAACATCCTCGTCGCGGAGATCCTGGAGGAACTCGGAAGGAAGATCAGGCCGGGGGTCAAGACGATCGAGCTGGACAGGCTCTCCGAGACGATGGCCCTGAAACGGGGGGCACGCCCGGCCTTCAAGGGATACCGAGGCTACCCCTACTCCCTGTGCACCTCGGTCAACAGCGAGGTCGTGCACGGGATGCCCTCGGAGAGGGAGCTCAAGGAAGGCGACATCGTCAGCCTGGACTTCGGCATCCTCAACGACGGCTACTACGGGGACGCGGCGGTGACGGTGCCCGTCGGGGAGATCAGCCCCGCGGCCAGGCGGCTGCTCCGGGTCACGGAAGAGGCGCTCTACCGGGGCATCGCGGCGGCCCGCGCGGGGAACCGCATCGGGGACATCTCCGCGGCCATCCAGGGCCACGTCGAGGCCGCGGGCTTCTCCGTGGTGCGGGATCTCGTGGGGCACGGCATCGGAAAGAGCCTCCACGAGGACCCCCAGGTCCCCAATTACGGCTCGAGCGGCCGGGGGATCGAGCTGAAGCCGGGAATGGTCTTTGCCATCGAGCCCATGGTCAACGAGGGCACCTACCGGGTGGACGTCCTCCGGGACGGCTGGACGGTGGTGACCGCCGACGGGAAGCTGTCGGCCCATTTCGAGCACTCGGTGGCGATCACGGAAAACGGGCCGGTCATCCTGAGCCGGATCGACTGAACGCAGGGAGCATATGGCGAAAGAAGAACCCATCGAGGTGGAAGGCACGGTCGTCGAGACGCTGCCGAATGCCATGTTCCGGGTGGAACTGCAGAACGGGCACCGCGTGCTGGCCCACATCTCGGGAAAGATGCGGATGCACTTCATCAAGATCCTCCCGGGGGACCGGGTGACGGTGGAACTGTCGCCCTACGACCTGACGCGGGGCCGGATCACCTACCGGTCGAAGTAGGGCCCCGGGATGCCGCGGGCCGGTGGAGAAAAGGGGGTTGCATCGTGAAAGTCAGACCGTCTGTGAAAAAGATGTGCGACAAGTGCAAGATCATCAAGCGCCACGGCGTCGTGCGGGTGATCTGCGAAAACCCGAAGCACAAGCAGCGCCAGGGATAACCCGAAACCATTCCAGGAGGCCCGAGCAGTGGCAAGAATTGCAGGCGTTGACCTACCGAAGAACAAGCGCATGGAGATCGCCCTGACCTACATCTACGGGATCGGCCGCTCCAAGGCGAAGGAGATCCTCCGCGAGGCGGGCATCCCCTACGACACGAAGACCGACGTGCTCACCGACGCGGAGGTCACGGCCATCCGCAACATCATCGACCGGGACCACAAGGTGGAGGGTGACCTGCGCCGCGACGTCTCCATGTCGATCAAGCGGCTCATGGACATCGGGGCGTACCGGGGGCTGCGGCACCGCAAGGGCCTCCCGAGCCGCGGCCAGCGCACGCACACCAACGCCCGGACGCGGAAGGGGCCCCGAAGGGCGATCGCCGGGAAGAAGAAGTAAACACGACATTCGACAGCTGGAGGGCACATGGCCAGTCCGAGGAGAAAGACCGGAAAGAAGCGCGAGAAAAAGAACGTCCCCGAGGGGATCGCCCACATCCAGTCGACGTTCAACAACACGATCGTCACCATCACCGACCTGACCGGGAACGTCATCGCCTGGGCGTCCTCCGGCATGTCGGGGTTCAAGGGCTCCCGCAAGGGGACCCCCTTCGCGGCCCAGATGGCCGCCGAGAGCGCTGTGAAGAAGGCCCGGGAGCAGGGGCTGCGGACCGTGCGGGTCTACGTGAAGGGGCCGGGCTCGGGCCGCGAGTCGGCGCTGCGGGCCCTGCAGGCGGCGGGGCTGACGGTGAGCCTGATCCGCGACGTCACGCCCATCCCCCACAACGGCTGCCGTCCGCCGAAGCGAAGGCGCGTGTAGTCCCACAGACGAACGACTCATCGACCCACAGGGAGGAAGAACTTGGCACGTTACAGAGGTTCAGAATGCAGGCTTTGCCGCCGGGAAGGCCTGAAGCTGTTTTTCAAGGGTGACCGCTGCTACACCGAGAAGTGCGCGTTCGAACGGCGCGGCTACGCGCCCGGCGAGCACGGGCAGGTCCGGAAGAAGCACTCCGACTACGGCGTCCAGCTTCGCGAGAAGCAGCGCCTCAAGAGGATGTACGGGCTGCTCGAAAAGCAGTTCCGGGGCTACTTCGAACGGGCCGACCGCATGAAGGGCATCACGGGCTCGAACCTCCTCGTGCTCCTCGAGCGGCGGCTCGACAACGTGGTGTTCCGGCTGGGGTTCGCGCCGTCGCGCAACGAGGCGCGGCAGCTCGTGCGCCACAGCCACTTCCTCGTCAACGGCCGCAAGGTCAACATCCCCTCCTACACGGTGCGCAAGGACGACGTCGTGGAGCTCCGGGAGAAGAGCCGGAAGGTCCTCCCCATCCTCGACTCCCTCGAAACGGTTGCCCGAAGGGGCATCCCGGGGTGGCTGGAGCTGGACAAGGCCAACTTCAAGGGCATCGTGAAGGCGATCCCGACCCGGGAAGACATCACCATGCCCGTTCAGGAACAGCTGGTGGTCGAGCTGTACTCCAAGTAACCGGACAGGGACGGTTGCGGGCGATAACCCCTTTTCCAGGCGGTTTGCGAGCCTGATTGCGTGAGGGAAGAAGGATATGCAGAGAAACTGGCGCAGCCTGATCCGGCCGAAACGGATCGAGATCGACGAGAAGACCCACAGCAAATCCTACGCGGAATTCACCATCCAGCCTCTCGAGCGGGGCTACGGCATCACGCTGGGCAACTCCCTGCGGCGCGTGCTGCTCTCCTCGATCCAGGGGGCGGCCATCGTGTCCGTGCGCTTCGACAAGGTCCTCCACGAGTTCTCCTCCATCCCGGGCGTGAAGGAGGACGTGACGGACATCATCCTCAATCTCAAGGGCGTCCGGCTGAAGCTCCACGGCGATGTCCCCCGGACGATCAAGATCGACGCCTCGAAGGCGGGCCCCGTCACGGCCGGCGACATCATCACCGACGCGCACGTGGAGGTCCTCAACCCCGAGCACCCCATCGCCACGCTCACGACGGGCGGCAAGCTGAAGGCCGAGATGGTCGTGAAGATGGGCAAGGGCTACGTCATGGCCAAGCGCGAGCGCGACCCCGATCAGCCCGAGGGCACCATCAACATCGATGCCATCTTCTCGCCCATCAAGAGGGTGAGCTACACGGTGAGCCACGCCCGCGTGGGCCAGATCACCGACTTCGACAAGCTCGTCCTCGAGGTCTGGACCGACGGCAGCGTGCTGCCCGAGGACGCCGTCGCCTATGCGGCCAAGATCCTGAAGGACCAGCTCGACATCTTCATCAACTTCGAGGAAACGGAAGAGGAGAAGGTGCAGGAGGAGGCCGGCCAGAGCGAGAAGCTCAGCGAGAACCTCCTCAAGAGCGTGGACGAGCTGGAGCTCTCCGTGCGGTCGGCCAACTGCCTCAAGAACGCCGGCATCCACATCATCGGCGAGCTCGTCCAGAAGACGGAAGCGGAGATGCTCAAGACCCGCAACTTCGGCCGGAAGTCCCTCAACGAGATCAAGGAGATCCTCTCCGAGATGGGCCTCTCGCTCGGCATGAAGATCGACTGGCCGCCCAAGGGCAGGGACGAGGCCGCCAGCGCGGAGTGACACTAACGACCGGAAAGGATGTTGTTCATGCGACACGGGGTAGGGGGAAGAAAACTCGGCAGGACCACGAGCCATCGCACGGCCATGCTCCGCAACATGGTGACCTCGTTCCTGCAGCACGAGAGGATCGAGACCACCGATGCCAAGGCGAAGGAGCTCCGGCGGGTCGCCGAGAGGATGATCACGCTGGCCAAGAAGGGAAGCCTCCACGCCCGGCGGCAGGCCGCGGCGGTGATCCGGGACAAGGACGTGCTGAAGAAGCTCTTTGACGAGATCGGCACGCGGTTCGCCGACCGGCAGGGCGGCTACACGCGCATCGTCAAGACGGGCTTCCGCACCGGCGACAGCGCACCCTTGGCCGTCATCGAGTTGATGGCGAAGCCCGAGGAGAAGAAGGGCAAGAAGGAGAAGCCGGGGAAGAAGGAGAGCAAGCCCAAGGCGGCCCCGAAGGCGAAGAAGGAGCCGAAGGCCGCGAAAGAGCCCAAGGCCGGGAAGGAAGCGAAGGAGAAAAAGCCGGCGGCGAAGAAGGCGCCCGCCAAGAAGGCGGAGCCGAAGGAAGAGTGAAGCCGCTCCACGGACGGATCCAAGGCAGGGGTGTCGCCCCTGCCTTTTTCGTTTGGTTCCAAGCCCCTGCTTTGCCCTTGATTTCCGCCGGGAAACAGGTTACACAACAGCGGTAGTTGGTATCCGGAAGAAAGGAGGATGATCGTTATGGCGGAGGAGAAAATCGGCGAAATCGTAAAATTCTTCGCGAAGCCCAGCGTCGCGGCGATCAAAATCACCGCCGGTGAAGTGAAGGTGGGGGACACACTCAAGTACGTCGGCCACACGACGAATTTCGAAAGCGTCGTCGAGTCCATGGAGGTCAACAACGCGAAGGTCGAGAAGGCCGTGGCGGGCGACTACATCGGCGTCAAGGTGTCGGACCGGTGCAGGCCGGGCGACGAGGTCTTCAAGGTCATCCCGGACTAGACAAATTCAGAAGTTGAGAAGGTGAGACGTGTGGACAGGCTGCCCGCCTGCCGCACGTCTTCCGTCCTGCCACCTTCTCACCCTCTTACCCTCTTACCTTCCATCCGACCGAATGAGACAGGGCCGCGGGAGTTCATCATCCCGCGGCCTTTTTTTGCGCCCTTGCGGATACAAAGAGGTTGCCCGCGGCGGGGGGCTGTGGTAATTTGCGCCGACGGCGGGGCTGTGGGGCGAAGTCCGGCCGGCCGTTTGGCGCGGGAGCCTGCATGGGAGAGGATCCGATTCAGTACCTCGAGAACCTGAAGGGGGCCGGCATCCGTCCGGGGCTGGGACCCGTTCGGCGGCTGCTGAATCGCCTGGGGCGCCCTCAGGACCGTTACCGCAGCGTCCTGGTGGGGGGAACGAACGGCAAGGGCTCCATCGCGGCGAGCCTGGCCTCCGTCCTGCAGGCGGCGGGATACCGCGTCGGGCTTTACACGTCGCCCCACCTGGTCGATTTCGGGGAGCGCATCCGGGTCGACGGGCTCCCGATTCCCCGGGGGGACCTGGAGAGGTGCATCGGGCAGGTGCGCGGATCGACCCGGGAAGAGGTGACCTACTTCGAATTCGCCACGGCGCTGGCCTTTCTGCATTTTGCGCAGTGCGCCGTCGATGTCGCCGTCCTCGAGGTGGGCATGGGGGGCCGTCTCGATGCCACCCATGTCGTCCGTCCCGAGCTCGTGATCGTCTCGAACGTCGCCATGGACCATGTCGAGTTTCTCGGGCCGCGGCTCACGGACATCGCGCGGGAGAAGGCGGGCATCATCGAGCCGTACCGCGCGTGCGTGACGGCCGCCCGGCAGTCCCCGGTGCTGGCGGTTCTCGAAGAGGTCTGCAGGCGCCGAAAGGCCCGCCTGCTGCGGGTCGGCCGGGAGATCCGCGTGCGAGCGGGGCGGGACGGCCTGCTCGACTGCCGCGGCCCGTCGATCGCGATCCGGGGCATCCCGCTTGCCCTGCAGGGGCCGCACCAGCGGGAAAACGCCGCGTGCGCGCTGGGGGCCGTCGGGGTCTTGCGCCGGAGGGGCTTCGCGATCGGCGACGAGGACGTCCGCAAGGGCTTCTCACGGGTTCGCTGGGAGGGGCGCCTGGAGACCGTGCGCAGGAGCCCCGCCGTCGTTCTGGACGGCGCCCACAATGCGGCGGGCGCCGCGGCCCTCGCCAGGTCCCTGGGCGAGTTCGCGTACCGCCGGCTCACCCTGGTGCTGGGGATTCTCGCCGACAAGGACTGGCGGGGCATGATCCGGCGGCTCGCCCCGCTGGCCGACCGTGTCATCCTGACGCGCCCGCCGGAGGAGCGGGCCCTGGCGCCGGAGGTCCTGGCCGGGGAGGCGAGGCGCTGGAACCGCAACGTGGAGATTGCGCAGCACCCCCGGCAGGCGGTCCGGGCCTCCCTGCGGGAAGCCGGCCCGGACGATCTCATCTGCATCGCGGGGTCGCTGTACCTCGTGGGGGCGGTTCGCCCCCTGCTCATCGCATCGAAAGGGGCCGGGCCTGGCGGAAGATGACCGGGAATCGGGGAAAACACAGCGCGGCGCGCCCGCTGCGGGTCATCGGGGTCGCCGCCCTCCTCCTGCTGCTGACGGCCGCCCCGGCCCCTGCGCAGCAGGGCCTCGACCTGCGGAAGGCCGAGAAGGGGCCCGTGCGGATCGAGGCGGACCGGCTCAGCTATGACCGGGAGACGGACATCTACCGCGCCGAGGGCAACGTCGTCATCACGTTCACGGGCGGCTCCCTGAAGGCGGACGCGGTGACCCTGAACCGGGCGAGCGGCGATGCCTGGGCCCGCGGCCGTGCCCTTCTCCAGACCGACGGCGACACCCTGGAAGGCGACGTCATCGAGGTCAACCTCGAGTCCAAGACCGGCATCGCCCGCGACGCCCGGATGTTCTTCGTCCGGAATCACCTCCACATCACGGGGCGCGAGATCGAGAAATCGGGCGAGGCCACGTACCGGATCCAGGACGGGACGGCGACCACCTGCGACGGCCCGGTGGCCGACTGGCGCTTCGCCGGCAGGGAGGTGGATGTGACCGTCGACGGCTACGGCACCCTGAGGAACGGCACCTTCCAGGTCCGCGACACCCCCGTGGTCTGGCTGCCCTGGCTGATGTTCCCGGCGAAGACGACGCGCCAGACCGGTCTGCTGTTCCCCCATGTCGGCTACTCGCAGGAGAAGCTGGGCTTCGACATCGAGGTCCCCTTCTACTGGGCCATCTCGAAGAGCACGGATGCCACGCTCTACACGCGCTACATGGACAAGCGGGGGCTCAAGGAGGGCCTCGAGTTCCGCTACGCGCCCAGCGCGGGCACTCACGGCCTGTTCTACGGGGATTTTCTGCGGGACCAGTGGACCGGTTCCGACAACCTCGGGGGCATCCCCCGCACCTGGACGGAGAAGCAGGACCGGTGGTCGTGGTACTGGAGCCACGAGACGACCTTCAGCCCCGGCTTCACGTTCCGCTCCGATCTCAAGAAAGTCTCCGACATCTACTATTTCCGCGACTTCGACTCGCACAACTACTATCTCGATCACTTTGCGGGCAGCCGCAACCGCAAGTTCGAGCGGGTCTCCTTCCTGGCCAACCAGCAGCTCACGAGCTACGACTCCACGGCACGGCTCGTGAAGGAGTGGCGCAACGTCAACCTGACGGCCCTTGCGCAGTACACGGACAACCTGACGAGCCCCTCCAACGACGACACCCTGCAGCGCTACCCCGAGATCTCCCTGACGGGCTTCCGGCAGCCCCTCTTCGGGACCCGTCTCCAGTGGGAGTTCACCGGCCTCTACGGCAACTATTACCGGACCCTCGGCGAGAGGGGCTCCGCGTTCGACGTCTACCCGAAGCTCTCGCTGCCGTGGGCCTTCGGCGACTACCTGCAGGTGACCCCGGCGGCGGGCTTCCGGGGGACCCTGTGGGACACGGAGAGCACCAGCGCCTCGGCGGCGGGCGATTCGGCGAGCCGCTCCGTCTACACGCTGGGGATGAACGCGTCCACCGAGGTTTACCGCACCTACGAGGTCGGCTGGGGCGGGGCGGAGAAGGTCCGCCATGCCGTCAGGCCCGAAGTCACGTACCGCTACATCCCCGCCGCCGGCCCGAGCCTGCGGCCCGATTTCGTCCCCCCCGCCGGCAGCACGACCGTGGGGGGGGTCAGCGCCTCCGTCGACAGCGAGAACAGCCTCACCTACGCCCTGACCAACACCCTGGTCTCCCGGCTCCGCGATGACAAGGGCAACGTCAGCTACCGGGAGATCCTGCGGGTGAAGCTGAGCCAGACCTACAACATCACGACGCCGACGATCTACGTGCCGCAGCCGACGCTCCTGGTCCCCGCCGCGACGCCCAGCGTGCTCCCAGCGGACCCGACCAGGCCCTTCCGGCCGATCGACCTGGAGGTCGACATCAACCCCTACAAGAACCTGGCCTTTGTGACCCGGGCCGCCTACGACGTCAACACGACGTCCTGGTCGCAGATCAACCAGGACATCGCCCTGCGTGACGACCGGGGCGACAGCCTGTCGCTGGTGTACCGCTACACGAAGAATTCCATCGAATCCGTCGGCCTCACGGGCAGGGCCCGCGTCACGGGCGCCCTGGACGTGTTCGCCGGGTTCCGCAGGGACGAATTCGGCAACACGAACCTGGAGAAGACCGTCGGCGTCGAGTACCGCCGCCAGTGCTGGAGCGTGCAGGTGAGCTACTCGGACCTCGTGGACGACCGGCAGTTCATCGTCCTGTTCTCCCTGTCCGGCCTGGGGCGGGTCGGCGGGTTGTCGGCCTCCAGGCAGACCCTGGGTTTCTAGCCGTTTTTTCTCTTGACAAAGTGCGTCGATTCGCCTATCTTCACGTTTTCGAATTTCACCGGATTGGTGTGCCCATGAGTACGTTTATGGCAAAGAAGGACGCCGTCGACCGCGACTGGTTCCTGGTCGATGCGCAGGGAAAGGTCCTGGGCCGGCTCGCCCGGGAGATCGCCCACCGCCTCCGCGGCAAGCACAAGGCCGTCTTCACGCCCCACGCCGACACGGGGGACTTCGTGGTGGTCATCAACGCCGAGAAGATTGCGCTGACGGGCAAGAAGCTCACCGACAAGATTTACTACCATCACTCCGGCTACCCGGGCGGGATCAAGGCGTGGCCTGCAGGAAAGCTCCTGGCCAAGAGGCCCGAGGAGCTCATCCGGCGCGCCGTGCAGGGCATGCTGCCCAAGAACTCGCTGGGCCGCCAGCAGCTGCGCAAGCTCAAGGTCTATGCCGGCGACAAGCACCCCCACGAAGCCCAGAAGCCGCACCGGCTTGAACTGTAAGATCGACCGCAGATGGAGCAGCGTATGACCGACAAGCGGATTTATGCAACGGGAAAGAGGAAGACGGCCATCGCCCGGGTCTGGATGAAGGAAGGCTCCGGCGCCTTCACCGTCAACAGCAGGAATTTCGACGACTATTTCACGCGGGACGTCCTCAAGAAGATCATCCAGCAGCCCCTGGAGATCACCAACCAGATGGGGAAATTCGATTTCTACGTCAACGTCGACGGCGGCGGAATCGCCGGCCAGGCCGATGCGGTCAAGCACGGGATCTCCAAGGCCCTGTGCGAGTACGACGCGGAGCTTCGGCCGATCCTGAAAAAAGCGGGCTTCCTCACGAGGGACTCCCGCGTGAAGGAGCGAAAGAAATACGGACAGCCCGGGGCCCGGAAGCGGTTCCAGTTCTCGAAGCGCTAAGCGAAAAGACCAGGGGGTTCTCGGAACCCCCTTTTTTATGCGGGGGAGGGGAACATGATCCGAGTCGGTATTTACGGCGGCAGCGGGTACACGGGACTCGAGCTGATGCGGATCCTGCTGCGGCACCCCGGCGTCGAGGTGACGGGGCTCACGTCGCGCAAGTTCAAGGGGCAGCCCCTTTCGGAAACCTACCCCCTGTTCGAGGGGCTCACCGACATCCGCTTCATCGACGCCTCGCCCGAGGAGCTGGCCGGGATGGCCGATGTGATCTTCACGGCCACCCCCCACGGCGAGGCCATGGCCGTCGCGCCGGCCTTTCTCGAGGCCGGCAAGAAGGTCATCGACCTCTCCGCCGATTTCCGGCTGCGGGACCTCGACGTCTTCGCCAAGTGGTACCACCGGCACACGGCCCCCGACCTCGTGCAGCGCGCCGTCTACGGCCTGCCGGAGCTCTACCGGGATGCGGTGAAGAGGGCGGACCTCGTGGCCAACCCCGGCTGCTACGTGACGAGCGCCATCCTCGCGCTGGCGCCCGCCCTGCGGGAAAAGGTCATCGACCCGGACACGATCATCATCGACTCCAAGTCCGGCGTGAGCGGCGCCGGGCGCGACCCCGTCATCGGCTCGCTGTTCTGCGAGGTCGACGAGGGGTTCAAGGCCTACAAGGTCGGCGGGCACCGGCACAGCCCCGAGATCGAGCAGGAGCTGAGCGTGCTGGCGGGCCGGCCGGTGAAGGTCTCGTTCACGCCGCACCTGCTGCCGATCAACCGCGGCATCCTCAGCACCGTCTACGCGAGCCTCAAAAAAACGCTTTCCACGGCCGAGATGATTGACTTATATAGAAGCGTCTACGGCGGCGAACCGTTCATCCGGGTCCTGGACAAAGGCGTCTACCCGAACGTGTCCTCCGTGAAGGGGACCAACTTTTGCCACCTCGGGCTTGCCGTCGACGAGCGGACAAACCGGGTCATCATCCTGTCGGCCATCGACAACCTCGTGAAGGGGGCCTCGGGCCAGGCGGTCCAGAACATGAACCTCATGTGCGGCCTGCGCGAGGATACGGCCCTGGACATGATCGCCCTCTTCCCGTAGGCCCTGTCGGGGAGGAGCGAAACCGCCGTCGATTCGTTTTCTGCACGGGAGGGAAGGCCATGGCGCTTCGTCTCTACAACACGCTGACCCGCCGGAAGGAGGACTTCGTCCCCGTGAGGGAGGGCGAGGTGGGGATCTACGCCTGCGGGGTCACGGTCTACGACACCTGCCACATCGGCCACGCGCGCTCCGCCATCAACTTCGACGTCATCACCCGGTACCTGCGCTACCGGGGTTACCGGGTCACCTACGTCAAGAACTACACCGACGTGGACGACAAGATCATCGCGAAGGCCAACAAGGAAGGGGTGGGGTTCCGGGAGATCTCCGAGCGCTACATCGCCCAGCACGACGAGGACATGGACCGGCTCGGCGTTGAGCGGCCCACCGTCACGCCCCGGGCCACGGAGCACATCGCGGGCATGATCGATCTCATCAACAGGCTGATCCAGAAAGGCCTGGCCTACGCCGTGCCCGGCGGCGACGTCTACTTCTCCGTGAAGAAGTTCAAGGACTACGGGAAGCTCTCGGGCCGCAACCTCGACGAGATGATGTCGGGGGCCCGCATCGCGCCGGGCGAGATGAAGAAGGACCCGCTCGACTTCGCCCTCTGGAAGGCGAGCAAGGAGGGGGAGCCCTGGTGGGACAGCCCCTGGGGCAAGGGCCGGCCGGGCTGGCACATCGAGTGCTCCGTCATGAGCGCCCACTTCCTCGGCGAGACCTTCGACATCCACGGGGGCGGCGAGGACCTGATCTTCCCGCACCACGAGAACGAGATCGCGCAGTCCGAGGGCGCCTCCGGGAAGCCCTTCGCGAGGTACTGGCTCCACAACGGCTTCATCAAGGTGGACCACGAAAAGATGTCCAAGTCGCTGGGGAACTTCATCACCATCCGGGACATTCTGAAGGTCCACCATCCCGAGGTCGTTCGGTTCTTCGTCCTGCAGGGCCACTACCGGAGCCCCCTGGATTTCTCCGAGGACGCGCTGAACGAGGCCCGCCATGCCCTGAACCGGCTCTACGAGACCCTCAAGAGGATCCGTGACCTCTTCGCCGCCGACCCCTCGCTCAGCCCCGTGTCGGTGACGGAGGAGCAGCTGCCGCAGAGGGAACGGGCCCTCCTCGAGCGGATCCGGGCACTGCCGGAGCGCTTCCGGGATGCGATGGACGACGACTTCAACACGGCCCGGGCGATGGGCTTCATCTTCGATGTCGCCCGGCAGGTCAACGCCTTTGCGGCCGACGGGCGGACGCCGGCCCCCCCGGCCCTGTTCGTCCTCAACGAGGCCGAGCGCGCGCTCCGCGAGGTGGGAGGCGTGCTGGGGATCCTGATGGAGGACCCCGATGTCTACTTCGAGAAGGACCGGCTCAGGGAGGCTCAGAAACGGGGGCTGCAGGTCCATGAGATCGAGGCCCTCATCGAGGAGCGGCTCCGGGCGCGGAAGGAAAAGAACTGGGCGCGGGCCGATGCGATCCGGGACGAGCTGGCGGCAAAGGGGGTTGCCCTGAAGGATTCGAAAACGGGGACCACGTGGACGATTGAGAGGCAGGCGCAGGGGTGAATGCTCACGCCGAGAGGCAGGCAAAAAGAGAGGCCGCCCGGCATACCGGGCGGCCTCTTTGCAGCTCCCCTTCCGAATTCGATTCTTCTTCCGGTCCAGGCTGAAGGGAGCGGTCCGTTGCTTCCCTTCGAGGATCTCACCCCAGCATATTCTTCAGGCCTTCAGCCACCGGGGCGGTGAAAAGGGCCACGAGAAGGGCGTACATCGCGAAGCTGCCGACTGCCTCGCCGAGGTAGATCTTCTCGTACTTCTGCTTCAGGGACACGATGATCATGCCGCCGACGATGAGGCATCCGAGATGGAAGTAGGGGAAGTTCTCCGCGCCCGCCGCGGCGTACTCGGCAAAGCAGAAGGTGCCCGTGATCAGCACGACGATACCCGCCAGAATGAGTGTCGAAAGCGTCCTTTTCATGATGTCTCCTCCCAATGTTTTCTATGATTGCATGCTATGGATTGCCGATCTTTGCCCTCATGTATTGAAAAGAGTATGCCATGAGCGGAGCAAGGGGGCTGAAAAATTGCATGTTATTGATATAAAAGGAGAATATGATGAACTGTCGAATCCCCTCCGGTGCCGTGCACCGGTCCGGGCAGGGCATTTTTTAACGAAACGTTAAACCGGGTTCCATGAAATGTGGAAAGGCAAGGCGCAGGGCAAACGGCAAAAGGGGGAGATAATCGGGAGGTCGTAACGGCACAGGGCAGGAGCAGGTTCATGGGTATCGGCCACGCGGATGCTGGCGGGTCTTCTGCCGGACTGTGCAAGAGGGACCGGGCGTCGCCGCCCGGCCCCCGGTCGGTCGATCCTGCGCGTCAGAGAAGCTTGAACCTCGATACGATCGCTTCGAGGGCGCCACGGTTCTTTTCGAAATCCTGAACGGTACCCGATGCGGCAACGGTGAAGAGCCTGTTCTTTTTCTGGGCAACGGCCCCCAGCGCGCGAACGGGCGCCTCCGCGGGCCCGTACTGGTACTCGTAGACGATCCCATGATCGGCGCCTGCGACCTGGCCGGCGATGTGCTTCACCATGCGGTGACCGGTCATCTCCGCCGCCCGCCGCTGCATCGTCGCCTTCACCGCGTTCTGACGGGGATCGGCGATTTCCGATACGGTGACCGTGAGGCCGGGGCTGCAGAGCTCACGGCCCGATACGGGATCCGCGACCCGTCCGCATTCCTTCGGGTGCGCCTCGAGCCCGTCAGGGCAGTCAACCACGGTCCAGTCCTGAGGCACGGCGATGCTGAAACCCTTCTCCCCGATGTCGAGAGATCGAAAATCTCCCGGGACTGACCCCGCCGCGGCCTTGCCGCCGAAGACCTTGTCGAAAAATCCCATAGAAACTCTCCTTTCCCGGGGTTGATCCAAAAAGAAACCGCCATCCGATCACCCGATCGAATGGCGGCCCGACCATTCAGACTTCCTCCGGGAGCCGCAAGGCCCCCGAACCCCGAAACCGGTTATGTTTTTCTTGCTTATAAACGATTTCTCGTCCAAAAGCAACGGGCAGGCGGGCTGGGGTGAGGCCCCGTCAATGCCGTCATCGGGAAAGGAAACCGGCTTGCCCACGCACCGGGGCGGAGAGGTCGAGGCACGTGAACGTGGGACGAAACGGGCGGGATCAGAGCTCTTCGGGGGTGAAGGCGACGACCTCGTCGATGGAGGACGCATCGGCGAAGAGCATCACCACCCGGTCGACCCCGACGGCGATACCGGCCGACTCCGGCATGCGGGGCAGGTCCCGGAGGAATGCCTCCGGCATAGGGTAGGGCTCCCGGCCCCTGCGCATCCGCACCTCGTTTTCCGCTTCGAACCGTCTCCGCTGTTCCTCCGCGTCGGTCAGCTCCGTGAAGCCGTTGGCCAGCTCGAGGCCGCCGATATAAATCTCGAAGCGCTCGGCCGCGGCCGGGTTCCCCGCCTTGCGCCGCGCCAGAGAACCGAAGGCGAGGGGGTAGTCGAACAGCAGCGTCGGTTTCGGGCTGCCGAGCCGGGGCTCGATCTCCAGGGCCAGGACCTCCTCGAAACGATCCTCCGCGAGGGCCGTCTCGAGGGGGACGGACCCGTACCGCGCGAAGGCTTCCGCCACCGGGAGCCGCTCCCAGGGTTTTGCGAGATCGATCGGAAGGCCCCGGTACGAGAGCGCGGGTCCCATTCCCAGGGCGCCCGCCACGTAGAGGAAGAGGTCCTCGCACTCTTCCATGAGCTGCCGGTAATCGATGCCGGCGCGGTACCATTCCAGCAGGGTGAACTCGGGCAGGTGCAGGGGCCCCCGCTCGCGGCCGCGCCAGCACTTGGCGATCTGGAAGATCCGCTCGAAGCCCGCCGCAAGCATCCGCTTCATGCAGATCTCCGGCGAGGGGTGGAGCCACCACGGCCCGGAGGCAACGGCGTCGATGTGGGATTCGGGCAGGGGGGAGGGGATGCGGTTGGGGGTTTCGACCTCGAGGTAGCCCCGGGACAGGAAGAAGGCGCGCGTCGCGTGGAGGATGTCAGCGCGCAGTTCGAGGGCCCGTCGCCTGCCCTCGCATTCCCGGTCGGCGCTCATGGGGCCCGGTGTCCGATCATTCCTTGACCCGGGTCAGGTACTCGCCCGTCCGCGTGTCGATGCGGATCTTTTCGCCCTGCTCGATGAAGGGGGGCACGCTGACCTTGTAGCCCGTCTCGACGATGACCGGCTTGTAGTTGCCCGAGACCGTGTCGCCCTTGATCCAGGGAGGGGCTTCCGTCACGACGACGTCGACGAAGTTGGGCAGCGTGATGTCGATCGGGCGGTCGCGGAACAGCAGGACCTTGCATTCCATGTTCTCGATGAGGAAGTTCTTCGCGTCGCCGACCTGCTCCGCCGTGAGGGCGATCTGCTCGTAGCTCTCGTTGTCCATGAAGTGAAAGGCGTCCCCTTCCCTGTAGAGGAACTGCATGTTCTTCTCTTCCGTCTCGGCGGGCTGGAAGGTGTCCACCTCGCGGAAGGTGCGGTCCACCTGGCTGCCCGTGAGCATGTTGCGGAGCTTGCAGCGGTACAGGGACTGCCCCTTGCCCGGCTTGACGAACTGGAAATCGACGACGATGTAAGGTTCGTCGTCGAGCATGATTCTGAGGTTTTTCCGCAGGTCGCTTGCGCTGTACATATCGGTTCTCCGCTCGGGGCGTTCGGCATCTGAAAAGGTTATTCTTCTAAACCATTTCTGCTTTGTTGTCAAAGGGAATTGAGGGGACCGCCGAGGCCGCAAAACCGTCCTGCGTCCTCGCCGCCTTCAGAGAAACGAGGCGGGCTGGAGGGGCACCTTTCCCTTCGTGCCCGGCATGTCGGCCACGTAGCGCGGCAGACAGACGCCCGAGGTCGTCTTCCACAGCTTTTCCATCAGCCGCATCCCGTCGCGGACGTCCACCCGGAAATGCGCCGTGCCCTTCACGTCTTCGCACTGGAAGAGGTAGTAGGGCTTCACGGCGATCCGCTCGAGGCCGTAGAGGAGCTCACGCATCGTCCGGTAGTCGTCATTGACCCCCCGGAGCAGCACGGACTGGTTCAGGACCGGGATGCCGGCCTCGAGCAGCCGTGCGCAGGCCGCGCCGGCCTCGGGCGTGATCTCCCGGGGGTGATTGAACTGGGTGAGCAGCCACAGGGGCCTGTACCTTCGGAGCATGCCGCAGAGCCGCTCCGTGACCCGCATGGGCAGCACGACGGGCGCCCGGCTCCCGATCCGCAGGACCTCGACGTGCCCGATGGCGCGCAGCCGCCCGAGCATCCGCTCCAGCCGTCCGTCGGATAGGGTCAGCGGGTCGCCGCCCGACAGGATCACCTCACGCAGGGAGGGGCGGCGTTCGATGTAGGCGGCGGCGGCTTCCAGCTCGCGGGCTGTGAGGATCCTCTCCCGCTGGCGCCAGAGCCGCCTGCGGTTGCAGTGCCGGCAGTAGACGGCGCAGCGGTTCGTCGCGATGACGAGGCAGCGGTCCCGGAACCGGTGGATGAGGCCGGGCACCGGGCTGTGGGCCTGCTCCCCCAGCGGGTCGTCGACGCCGCCGGGCATGGTGATCTCCAGGGGGTCAGGGACGCACTGCCTGCGGATGGGGTCGGCGGGGTCCGCCGTATCGAGGAGGGAGAAATAGTACGGGGTGACGGCGGCTTGCCCGGTGCGGGTCACCTCCCCGAGCGCGAGGCGCTCCCGGCGCCGGAGCGCGAGGGGCCCCGCCAGCCCGTCGGCCGTGCGGATCCGGTTTTGGAACTGCCAGCGCCAGTCGTTCCACAGTTCAGGGGCAATCCGCGTGGACGGCCCCGGGGAGGGTCTTTTCGCGCGCAAGGGGGTTGTCCCGGGCGGTCGTAGTCAGATGCGGTTCTAGCACAACCGGTCGAAACTGCAAGCCTCAAAATGCGCTTGTCCCGGCGGTCTCGGCGGTGGAAAGTCCTTGACAGGCAGACCGGTTTTCCCATACTTCAGAGAGGCCCGGCGGGGGTGCGAAACGCCTCCGGGCCCGCTGCCGCGGCGGCGGGGCGCCCGGAAGGAACGGGGACGCGAGATGAAGAGGGACATCCCGATCGCACGGCTGATGCCCGGTGATATCCTGCTGTACAGGGGTAGGGGCCTGATCAGCGACGCCATCCGTTTCATCGACCGCTCGCAGGTCAGCCACGCTGCGCTGTTCGTCGGCCGGCACGGGCAGAAGGGACGCACCGTCGGCGAGGCGGTCCGCGAGGGGGTCATCCGCCGGGAGCTGCCGGCGAGCATCGGGCACGCCGAGTGGGTGGAAGCGCGGCGGCTCAAGGAGCCGCCGGCAAGCCTCGACCCCGTCATGGCCCGGGCCGCGCACTACCTCGATCGCGGCGAGCGGTACGCCTTTGAGCAGGTCCTGCTCCTCGCGCTGTTGTGCCTCACCCGCAATCTTGCCGGGTCCTCCGCACTCGCGGGGCTGATCCGGGAGACCCTCGATGCCGCCGCGGGATTCCTCCTGCACCTCGTCGACACGGGGCGGGAGCCCATGATCTGCTCCGAGTTCGTCTACCGGTGCTACAGCGAGTCGCTCCCGGGGGCCATCGCGCTCTCTGTGCGGGCCCCGGCCGCTGTACGGTTCGGGAGGCGGGACGTCCCGATCGGCCGCGGCAGCGCCCTGTCACGTCTCCTCGAGCGGCACGGCGGCAGCCTCCCGGGCGCCGGGGAGGTGCCGCTCAGGGCGGCTCAACCCGCGGGCGTCTCCGCCGTGGAGGAACGCATCGCGGCTTACTTCCGGGATGTGCAGGATCGGAAGGTGACGGCGGCCCGGGTCGACCTCCTGTCGCCGGATCTGCTGCCCTCGTTCGAGCGCTTCGCGGCAAGCCTCTACCGCGCGCGGTGCCGCCCGATGACCGCGGACCTGCCCCGCGAGGCGGTGCTGGGGGCGCTCCTCGACGCGGCGGCCGACTTCGTCACGCCGGGCGATCTGCAGAGAAGCCGAAGCCTTGCATTCTGCGGCAAACTCAAGGCAAAGGAGTGAACGGATGAAACTGCGCACGCACGTCGTCAACCACCTCGTCAGGAGCGAGGACCTCAACCACCACGGGACCCTCTTCGCAGGCAAGACGGCCATGTGGGTCGTCGAGTCGGGCTTCATCGCCGCCGCGAGCCTCACTCATCCGGAGCACATCGTCTGCCTCAACATCCACGGCATGCTGTTCAAGAAGCCCATCCGCAACGGCGAGATCGTGCGGTTCGAGAGCCGGGTGGTTCTCGCCGGCAAGACGCGGCTCGTGTCATATGTGAAGGTGGTCAACAACGCCAACGACGAATTCCTCCTCGACGGGTTCATCAGCTTCATCCACGTGGACCGGCAGGGACAGCCCGTCCCGCACGGCGTCGTCGTCGAGGCGACGGACCCCGAGGATGTCGCGCTGCAGGAGCGGGCCAGGGCGCTGTAGGAGTGCAACATGGACCTGAAACTGCTCGACCGGATGGGCCCCGCCGAGCTTCGCTCCTACGTGGAGTTTCTGCTGTGGCACTACCGCGTCATCGACGGGTTCTGGTTTCTCTTCGTGCAGGAGCGCTTCGACCAGGCCACGGCCGAGGGAATCAACGAGCGCGTCTGGCACAAGGCCGCGGAACTCGCCGCCCGGGATCTCGTCAAGCGGTTCGGGTTCGGCAAGGGGCTGCCCGGCTTCGTGCAGGCCCTGCGCTATTTCCCCTGGACCCTCATCATCGGCTACGACATCGAGCAGAGGGATGACGAGGTGATCATCACCGTCCCCCGCTGCGCGCCGCAGGTCGCACGCCTGGCCCGGGGCCTGCCGGAATTCGCCTGCAAGGAGATGCACCGGGGGGAGTTCGCCAACTTTGCCCGCGTCATCGACGAAACCATCCGGGTGGAGTGCCTCTACGCGCCGCCCGACCCGCACCCCCCGGAGAACTTCTGCAAGTGGCGCTTCACGCTCGGGAGGTCAGGAGCCTCATGAACCGTTGGTCCCGCCCCGCCGCCCGTCTTGCCATCCTCGTTGCGGCGGGCCTGGTGCTCAGCGCCTGCGCGACGCCGCCGAAGTGGCGGCTCACCGGGTCCGGGCCAGAGCCCGACCGGACGGAACCGCGCATCGAGCCTCACGTGTTTGTCCCCTCCAAGGGCGAGCATCTCATCGGCCGGCTCGCCGTGGTGCGCACCCGGGAGGGCGACACGCTGCCCGACATTGCGAGGCACTTCGGCCTGGGCCACGACGCCGTCAAGGCGGCCAACCCGGGAGTGGATGTCTGGCTGCCCAAGGCCGACAGCCGCGTCGTGCTGCCCCTGCTGTTCATCCTGCCCGACGCCCCCCGTCAGGGGATCGTCGTCAACCTGGCGGCGATGCGGCTGTATCACTACACGGGAAAGAACCGGGAGATCGTCACCTATCCCGTCGGTATCGGTGACGAGGGCCGCTCCACGCCGGTGGGCGAGATGTTCATCGAGCGCAAGGCCGTCCGGCCGACCTGGTACGTGCCGGCCTCGATCCGCAGGGACCACGCGAAGAGGGGCGACCCGCTGCCCGCCGAGGTGCCGCCGGGCCCCGACAACCCGCTGGGGGAGTACGCCCTGTACCTGAGCCGGGCGAGCTACGTGATCCACGGCACCAACAAGCCCTACAGCATCGGCCTGCGGGCGACCAACGGGTGCCTGCGGCTCTACCCGGAGCACGTGGAGAAGCTCTACAAGGCCGTGCCGGTCAAAACACCCGTGCACATCGTCAACCAGCCTTACCTGATCGGCCGCTCGGGGGGGATGCTCTACCTGCAGGCGCATGACCCTCACGAGGAGTTGGACGCCGCGGACCTCCGGAAGCGTCTCCTGGCAAGGCTCAGGGACATCGAGAAGAAGGAGGGGCTGCGCGTGGACTGGAAGCGGGTGGAGGAAACGGTGACGCAGGCCCGGGGAATCCCCGTTCCGATCCTCGAGGGATCAGTCGGGATCGAGGGCATGCTCGCCTCGGCCGCGGAAATCCGGCGGCCCGCGCAGCTGACGGGGCAGCCGCGCATCCCCGCGTTCAAGGCCGGGGCCTGGTACGTCCGCGCCGATGAGACGATCGGGGAGGACAACGCGAAGCGGCTGGCCGCCGTACTGAACCACCAGGGGCCCCAGATCCCGGCCCTCGTGGTGCGGAAAGGCAACCGCTACCAGGTCCTCGCCGGCCCCTTCCCGAGCAAGAAGGCGGCGGAGGAAGCCGCCCGGCGCATCAAGAGCGACTTGGAACTCGACGGGGTGCTCGTGGGGCCCGCCCAGTCGCGGGAACTGGCGCAGAAGGAGACGGGCAGCAGGTAACAGGCAAAAGGCAAAAGGCAAAAGGCAAAAGGCAAAAGGTTATCCCTGCGGATGTCTTTCCCGCCGGCTACCTTTGTTTATCGGGGAAGAGTTTCAGGAAGACCTCCTGAACAACACGGAACAGGATTCAGACGCCCGTGGAGAGAAACCCCGCCGCGGCCCCGCCCAGGATCAGCGTTGCCGCATTGCCGGGTGACATTTCGCCCGGAAAGGCCTCGAGAACGCAGATGAGGGTCCCGGGGAACAGGGCAAAGCCGATGATGAAGCTCATCAGGATGCCGAAGGCGGCCCATTTCCAGCGCCCCGCGTAGATCCTCTCCACGAGCAGCGCCGCCGCGAAGAGCGAGGCCGTGAAGAGCAGGATATTGAGGAGAATCCGCAGGGCATCCACGGAGTCAAAATAAGGCCGACGTCGCCGGATGTCAAATGAACCGGTGGACGCGGCCCTGTGCAGTGAGGTCACATGAGAACAGAGCCGCGGCGCAAGGATCGGGCCATGCCATCCGCCCGGGATATGGAACGGCTGCTGGAACGGATGCCGGTCGGCCGATTGGCCGTCTCGACGGCGGAAGGCCCCTATGCGGTTGCGGTGAACTACCTGTTCTGGGAAGGCAGCATCTACTTTCACGGCGCCCTGTCGGGCCGGAAGATGGATGCGCTTCGGGCGGATTCCCGCGTGTGTTTCCTCGTCGATGAGGCGGGGCCCCAGGTCCTGTGGGAACGCGGCTGCGGGATCAGCCAGATCTACCGCAGCGTCGTCTGCTTCGGGAGAGCCGAACTCGTCGACAGCCCGGAGGAGAAGAAGGAGATCCTGGAGAGAATGATCCGAAAGTACGTGCCGCCCGGTTACCCGGTTTCCCCCATGAGGGATCAGAACATCGAAAACACGGCCGTCGTGCGGATCGTCATCGAGTCGATGAGCGGAAAAGCGAACGAGCTCTCCCCGTCGTTGCACACGGTCTTGCCCGGGCGTCCGGGGGAAGGGGAATGAGCCCGAACCCGGTCGGCCGGTAAAGGGCGGACCTCAGCTCCCCGCCCGGATGGACAGGATGTCGCCGTCCTGCACGATGTAGCCCTTGCCTTCCAGTCGCCACACACCCGCCTTCTTGCACCCCGCAAAGCCCCCGAGGCGCATGAAGTCCTCGTAGGAGACCGTCTCGGCCCGGATGAACGTCCGGGCGAGGTCCGTGTGGATCGTCCCGGCCGCCTCCTGGGCGCTCATCCCCCTGCGGATGGGCCAGGCGCGGCACTCGTCCTCTCCCACGGTCAGGAAGGAGATGAGCCCCAGCGTTTTGTAGGCAAGCCGGATGATCCGGCCGCGCAGCGACTCGGCGATGCCGTATCCGGCCATGAAGGCACCCTGTTCCGCGGGGGCCATGGCGGCCAGCTCCGCCTCGAGCTGCCCGCAGGCCGCCACCACGGGGATGTGACCCGGCAGCTCTCCGCGCAGCTGCGCGGCGATCGACCCCGCCTCGGCGATCTTCTCCTCGGCGCAGTTGACGACGATCATCATGGGCTTTCGGGAGAGATACAGGAAGCCGCGGATCTTCTTGTCGTCCTCGCAGGACAGCTCCAGGGTCGCCAGGGGCGCTCCCGACTCGAGATGCGCGAGGCAGCGCTCGAGCAGGGCCTGTTCCTGCTGCAGGGCGGGCTGGGGCTTGAGGGCGTTCTGCTTGCGCAGCCGCTCGAGGCGCCCCTCGGTCTGGACCATGTCGGCGAGGATGAACTCCTCCTGGATGCGCCGGAAGTCGCCGGCAGGGTCGGCCGCATGCCCGTTGTCGAAGTGCCGGAGCACCAGGAGCACGGCGTCGCTCTGCCGGATCTGCAGGAGCGATTTGGCGTCGAGCGTCTCGTTTTTTAGCTCCCCCTCGCGGATGGCCACCGTGTCGGTCACGTCGAGGCGCGAGTAGGTCGTCTTGCGGGGGTTGAAGAGTCTCGCCAGCGCATCGACCCTCTCGTCGGGGACCTCGATGCGGGCCGAGGGGTGGCCGTTGCCGTTGTGCTTGGCGCCTGCGAGGGCCTTGAAGAGCGTTGTCTTTCCGGATGATGGCGTGCCGATGATGGAGATGAACATGTGCCGTGATTGACCTTTCAGAGTGGTCCGGTTACGGACCGGGTGTTCATGACACGAAAAAGAGAGGGTAAGAAGGTGAGAGGGTGAGAACGTTGGATACGTCTGCAGCCATTGTCCGTCTCCGATTCTCCAACCTTCTCACCTTCCGATCCTCTTACCTTCTGATCAGGAGTCCGAGTCGGCCATGCGGCCTTCCTTGCGTTTCATGGACAGGCGCTTGCCGGCGTCGAGCTCCATCTTGCGCAGGCGGATGCTCTCCGGTGTGACCTCGACGAGTTCATCCTCGGCGATGAACTCGATGGACTGATCGAGTGACAGGAGCCGCGGCGGCCGCAGGGTGACCGTCGCCTCGGAGGTCGCGCTGCGCATGTTGGTCAGCTTCTTCTCCTTGACGATGTTCACATCGAGATCGCCCGTGCGGTTGCGCTCGCCGACGATCATGCCGCCGTAGACCTCGGTGCCCACCTCGACGAAGAGCTCCCCGCGGTCGGCCATGGCGAGGCTCGCGTAGGCGGTCACCTTCCCCACGCGGTCGGCAACCAGCGTGCCGCTGGCGCGCTGGGGGATGGGGCCGGCCCAGGCGTCCCAGCCCTCGAAGAGGGTGTTCATGACGCCCGCGCCCTTCGTGTCGGTCAGGAAGTGGCTGCGAAAGCCGATCAAGCCCCGGGCGGGGACCAGAAACTCGAGAGAGACCCGGCCGCTGCCGTGGTTGACGAGGTTCATCATCCGCCCCTTGCGGGCCGAGATTTTCTCCGTCACGACGCCGGTAAACTCCTCGGGGACATCCAGGAAAAGACGCTCCACGGGCTCGAGGAGCTTCCCGTTCTCGCGTCTCGTGAGGGCCGTGGGGCGGGAGACCATGAACTCGTAGCCCTCCCGGCGCATGGTCTCGATGAGGATGGCCATCTGCAGCTCGCCGCGGCCGCACACCTCGAAGGCGTCCGCCCGGCCCGGCAGGGGGTTCACCCGGATGGCGATGTTGCGCAGGGCCTCCCGCTCGAGCCTGTCCTTCAGGTGGCGCGAGGTGAGGTATTTCCCCTCGCGGCCCGCGAAGGGCCCGTTGTTGACGTAGAAGACCATGGAGACCGTCGGTTCGTCGACGCGGATGCGCGGCAGGGGCTGCGGGTTCTCCGGGTCCGTGATCGTGTCCCCGATGCTGATCCCCTGCACGCCGGCCACGGCGACGATGTCGCCCGCCTCGACGCGGTCGGTCTGCTTCTTCGCGAGGCCGTGGAAGGAGTACAGGGCGGAGAACCTGACGCCGGGCACGTTGCCGTCCCGGCCGCAGAGGGTGTAGGGCCGGTTCATCTCGAGGCTGCCGCGCATCATGCGGCCGATCCCGATCTGGCCCACGTAGGAATCGTAGTCGAGGTTCGTGACGAGAAACTGCGGCAGGCCGGTGTCGTCGCCCTCCGGGCCCGGGATGTGCCTGAGGATCGCCTCGAAGAGGGGCCTGAGGTCGGTGGAGCCGTCGCCCGGACTGGCGTGGGCAATCCCCTTCTTGGCGTTCGTGTAGAGGATGGGGAACTCGATCTGCTCCTCGCTGGCATCGAGGTCGATGAAGAGATCGTAGACCTCGCTGACGACGGCCTCGATGCGCGCATCGTTCCGGTCGATCTTGTTGATGACGAGGATGACGGGCAGCGACTTCGCCAGGGCCTTCTTCAGGACGAAGCGCGTCTGGGGCAGGGGTCCCTCGCTGGCGTCGACGAGCAGGATGGCGCCGTCCACGAGGTTGAGGCTTCGCTCCACCTCGCCGCCGAAGTCGGCGTGGCCCGGCGTGTCCACGATGTTGATCTTGGTCGGGCCGTACCAGACGGCGGTGTTCTTCGCCATGATCGTGATGCCGCGCTCCCGCTCGAGGTCCATGGAGTCCATGACCCTCTCCACGACCTCCTGGTTGGCCCGGAAGATGCCGCTCTGCCGGAGCATACCGTCGACGAGGGTCGTCTTGCCGTGGTCGACGTGGGCGATGATGGCGATATTCCGAATCGTATCTTTTCTTGTGCTCATCGTGTATCTTCGGGCAGGCTGTTGAAACATACCCATCTGCTTCGTTCCCCTCGTTTCTCGTCGGTCGACGTACGCTGAAAAGTACGCCTCCCTCCTCGGAACTTCAGGCGCCTTGCATCTGGGCATTTTTGAACAGCCTGAAAATGGGCCGTTGGATTACGTTCTGCTGTTTCGATGCCCGGACAGGATTCTGAACGGCGAAGTTTGACGTGTTTTGGGTAACCGCTCTCCGCGAAGCGGAACGTCCGCAGCGCAAATTGTTTGAGCCCGAAGGGCGAGTTTTTGCGTCTGCAGTGCAGCGAGCGTTAGAGCGGTCCAAAACCGTCTATTCGCAGGAAGAATCCTGGCCGAGCGACCATGAATCCGGGGAACGATAAAAAAACGAAAAGAAGGGCACCTCGATGCGCACCGAGGTGCCCTTCTCCACTGTATGAGTCCCGTTTACAGAATCTGCACGTTCGCCGCGGCGGGGCCCTTCTGCCCTTCCGTGACTTCAAAGCTCACGCGCTGGCCTTCGCGCAGGGTACGGAAACCGCGGGTCTGAATGGCGCTGTAGTGGACGAAAATATCGCCACCGTCGTCCATCTGGATGAACCCGAAGCCTTTCTGCTCGTTGAACCACTTCACGGTACCTTCCGACATCGCTTCCATCCTCCTTTCTCAGATTTTCCCGTAAAAGTCGGATGTCAGCTTTGGCAGAAAGTAAAAAACCACCAGACCCGTGCGAGTGTGGTGGCAAACAACCTCAAACCTCAAACTGCGTGTCCCCTAACTTTTACTGCACCCTGCCGGTTCGCTATCTGTCGCCGCCAGGTCGGAGCGTAGAGTAAACCAAGCGGGCCGGGATGTCAAGTGATTTTATCGGGGGGTAGCGTATCATATCTTGTGTCAGAGACAGGAAAGGGGTACCCCCAAGATTGCGACATCCCATAAGGAGGTACCCCATGAGGACAGTTGGTTTGCCGATCAAGAGTTTGTCACAAGCGCACCGGATAATCAAGGAGATGAACCTGTCGCCGGAGTGGGATGCGGATTACCGCTCTGCGGCCCGTCAGGCCCTGGTCGGGATCTTGGAAGACCAGTGAACGACCGGCTGGACCGCTATCTCGACGAGGTGGGCCGCTCGCTGGCGGACCGGCGCAACGGCAGCTACTGCCGTCACCTGCTCACCGAGCTGGGGGATATCGAGCTGCGGGTGCCCCGGAGCCGCAAGACCAGCATGATCGGGGTGGTCCGGGCCTACGCCCGCCGCATCGGCTGCGTGGAGCGGATGATCCTGGCGTGCTTTGTCCTCGGGATCTCCACCCGCAAGATCGCCCACGCCCTGATGCCGGTTCTGGGCGAGCCCGTCAGCGCCACGACGGTGAGCCGGGTGGCCCGGAGGCTCGATGCGGCCGTGAGCGCCTTCCACAGACGGCCGCTGCGCCGAGCCTACCGGTTCCTGCTGTTCGACGGGGTGGTGCTCAAGCGCAGAACCGGAGCCGGGGCCTCCACGCGCGTCGTCCTGGTGGTCCTGGGGGTGACGGCCCAGGGCCGCAAGGAGATCATCGACTTCCGGATCGCCCACGCCGAGTCACAGAGCGCCTGGGAGGTCTTCCTCACGGATCTGTATCGACGGGGACTCACGGGCGAGGGGCTCGAGATGATCATCACCGACGGGGGCCGGGGCCTGCTGGCCGCCCTGCCCTTTGTCTATCCGCAGGTGCCCCTGCAGCGCTGCTGGGTGCATAAAACCCGCAACGTCCTCAACTACGCCCGCAAGAGCGACCAGGCCGCCATGAAGAAGGACCTGCACGCCATCAGCCATGCCGCCTCTCTGCGCGAGGCCCAAGCCGTCCTGCAGCGCTTCTGCCGCATCTGGCGCCCGCTCTATCCCAAGGCCGTCAAGAGCCTCATGAGCCACGAGGAAGAACTCCTGGCGTTCTTCCGGCTGCCCCATCCCAAGCTCTGGCCCACGATCCGGACCACCAACCTCATCGAACGCAGATTCCGCGAGGTCCGCAGGAGAACCCGCCCATGGGCGTCTTCTCCGATCGAACCAGCATGGAGAGAATCCTCTATGCCATCTTTACCCATGAGAACCTGAAAGAAAAAACCATGACCCCTTTCCTCGTCATGACACATAACACTTGACGTTACCTATCGGGGAATGAAAAAGTTGCCTGCCGCGCTTTGCCCCTTTCTTTCGCGGCCGGGGATGGGTACAATGACGATGGACGCGAGATATCTTTCGAATCGGGAGGATGCAATGGTCACGGAACTGATGAAGGACGTCTACTGGGTGGGCATCGTCGACTGGGGCCTGCGGAAGTTTCACGGCCACGAGCTGTCGACGCACCGGGGCTCCACCTACAATTCCTACCTCATCCGGGACGAGAAGACCGTCCTGGTCGACACGGCCTGGGGCCCCTTCAAGGAGGAGTGGCTCGAGAACATCAAGGCCGTCGTCGACCCGGCCGAGATCGACATCATCGTCGCCAACCATGCCGAGCCCGATCACTCGGGGGGGCTTCCGCTCATCATGCAGCATGCCCCCAACGCCGAGCTTGTCGTCTCCAAGCGGGGGGCGGAGAGCATCGAGGGGATCTATCACCGGCCCTGGAAATTCCGCACCGTCAAGACGGGCGACCGCATCCCCATCGGGAAGAGCGAGCTCGTGTTCATCGAGGCCACCATGCTCCACTGGCCCGACAGCATGTTCACCTACCTGGCGGGCCGCAACCTGCTGATGCCCAACGACGCCTTCGGCCAACACTACGCGACGGCGTTCCGGTTCAACGACCAGGTCGACCAGGAGGAGCTCTACGAGGAGGCCCTGAAGTACTACGCCAACATCCTCACGCCCTTCAGCCCCCTCGTCTCGAAGAAGATCGACGAGGTGGTGGGCCTGGGCCTGCCCGTGGACATGATCGCCCCGAGCCACGGCGTGATCTGGCGGAAGGACCCCCTGCAGATCGTCACGAAGTACAAGCAGTGGGCGGCACAGACGCCGGAGAAAACCGCCGTGATCCTCTACGACACCATGTGGGAGGCGACGCGCAGGATGGCCGAGGCCGTGGGCGACGGTCTGGCCGCCGAGGGCGTCCCCTACAAGATCTTCCACATGGCCGTCACGGACCGCAACGACGTGATCACGGAGATCTTCAGGACGAAGGCCGTCATCATCGGTTCCTGCACGGTCAACCAGGGGGTGCTCCCGACGATCGCCCCGATTCTCGAGGACCTCCGGGGGCTGCGGTTCCAGAACAAGATCGGTGCGGCGTTCGGGTCCTATGGCTGGAGCGGCGAGTCGGTGAAGCTCATCGAGGAGCACCTGCAGCGATGCAAGATCCCCGTGGCCGCACCCGGCGTCAGGGCCAAGTGGCAGCCGAAGCCGGCTGACCTCGAGGCCTGCGCCAACCTCGGCCGGGAGGTTGCAAGGGCCGTCAAGGGGGCCTGAGACCGGGACGGGTACAGGGCAGCCTCTCCGATATGCGCACCCCGGCCTCGTTTTGCGGCCGCTGCGCATCCGTTTGATCGCCATGCGGAGGTTGAAGCCGATGGAAGGCCGCATCCTCTGGTTCGACGAGAGCAGCCCTTGTCCCTGGCGGCTGGCCCGGGCCGGCGGTGGGCAAGGCGTGCAAGCCGGCCGGGCAGCCGATGTCCTGCTTGGCGATTTCGATCGTCCGCGCGCGGAGGTCACAATCGGCGCATTGAGGCGCGGCCTGCCTGCAAACGAAATCCACGAGGTGAGAAGCGGGTGCGAGGCTCTCGAGTTCCTTCGGCAGCGGGGCCGCTGCCCCGACCCGGCGAGGCGGCACCGGCCGCTGCTCATGCTGCTGGACGAGGAGATCTCGGGGATGGCGTGCCACTCCATCCTGGCGAGCATGATGAAACTGCCCCTCCCGGGTGACAGAGCGGTGATCCTCCTGGTGGGCGCAGGGCGGGTCGCCGCGCACCGCCAATGGCACCCTGCACCCGACGGCTACCTCGAGAAGCCGTTCGCCTTTTCCGGGCTCATGGCATGCATCCGTTCCGTCCGGGGGCGTGCCTCCCCCGTCTGCGCCCCGGTGCAGGAGAGGCTTGCGTGAGAATCCCGTCAATCTTGACAGTATCCGCGAGGGTCTGTTAATTTGAATTATCCGGACCCATCCGCCTCGAGAACGCCCCTCCCCGTCTGCCGAGGAGGGCCCGCCCCGCCGAAAGGAGCCATCCGCATGGTCACCGCGATCCAGGGGAGAAAGGAGTCCCTTACCGCGAAACCCCTCGACATGGCCCGTCTGGTCGAGTACCAGGCCGGTTCGGTCGTGAGCCGCGCCGTCATCCAGAAGGAGAAGGGCACGGTGACCCTCTTTGCCTTCGACGAAGGGCAGGGGCTCAGCGAGCACACGGCGCCTTTCGACGCCCTCGTGTGCATCCTGGACGGGCGGGCGGAGGTCGTCATCTCCGGCAACCCTCATGTGGTGAAGCAGGGGGAAATGATCATCATGCCGGCCGGCGAGCCTCATGCTCTCAAGGCGGTGGAGCGGTTCAAGATGATGTTGGTCATGATCCGCGGCTAGGCGGCCGAAGGCGCGTCCCGCGCATGAAGAGAGAAGCTTCGAAGTTGAGAAGTTGAGAAGCTTGGATGACCCGAGAGTCGATCGCACACAGCCTGCTTCTCCGAATTTCATAACTTCACAGCTTCCAAACTTCCCATTTAAGATGCCTCCCCTCCGGGGTTGTCAACGGACCCGGGGAAAGGCTTAGCCATTGCACGGCAAGAACAAGCTCATCATCGCCCACCGGGGCGCCACGTCTCCGGCCCATGAGAACACCCTGGAGGCCTTCCAGAAGGCGATCGACCTGGGTGCGGACATGATCGAATTCGACGTGCGGCGCACGAAGGACCTTCGGTACATCGTTCACCACGACCCCGACATCTCGGGCGTTCCCCTCAGCGAGATGACCCTGCGGCAGGTCCGGGACAGGGCCCGGTCCTCGGGGTTTCATGTTCCCGAAGTCGGGGAGGCTCTCGAGCTTGCGCGCGGGCGGATCGGCCTCGACATCGAGTTGAAGGAAGAGGGCTACGAGCAGGTGATCGTCGGGCTCGCTGCCGGAATGCTCCGGATGGAGGATTTCATCGTGAGTTCCTTCCATGCCGGTGCCGTCGAGAGGGCAAGGCAGTGCCGCACCGGGATCCGGACCGGCTTCATCTTCGACGACGCCGGCGCCCTGACACGGGCGATTCTGCACAGTGACACGGAGTGGCTGATCCCGGAGGAGACACTGGCCCGCGGGGATCTCCTGGACCGCATGAGGGGAGCGGGCAAAAGGATCGCCGTGTGGACCGTGAACGACACAGACCGGATCAGACGGTTCCTGGATGACGACCGGATCGACGGGATCATCACGGACCGCACCGATGCCGCCCTTGCCGTGCGGGCGGGGCGCTGAGCCCCGGACGCCGGGACAGGCGGCGGACATCCAATACACGGGTTGACGGAGGGTTTATGAACGAGCTTTCCAAAGACGAACTGAGGCTTCTCATCGAAAAGGGGAAGGCGCCGAGCCTGAGCATCTACATGCCCACGCACAGGGCCGGCGCGGAGGTGCAGCAGAACGCCATCCGGCTCAAGAACCTCCTCAAGGAAGCGGAAGAGCGGCTCGTCAGCGGCGGCCGCCGCGCGGTCGAGGCGGAGAAATTCCTCGAACCCGTCCAGGCCCTCGTGAAAAACAACCCCTTCTGGCGGCAGCAGTCCAGCGGGCTCGCCCTGTTCCTGTGCCCCGACTTTTTCCGGAGCTACCGGCTTCCCGTGGAGTTCCAGCCCTCGGTCATCCTGGCCGAGCGGTTCAACGTCAAGCCCCTGCTGCCCCTGTTCAACACCGAGGGCCGCTTCTACGTGCTGGCCCTGAGCCAGAAGGACGTGCGCCTGCTGGTGTGCTCGCGCTACGGGGTGAAGGAGACGCGGCCCGAGGGGATGCCGCGGAACATCGACGAGGTGATCAAGGTCGACGCGGTCGGCAAGCGCCTGCGTTCCCGCTCCTCCTCGTCGGGGGGCACGGGGCCCCGGGGTTCGACGGCCTGGACCGACGAGGTGTACACCAAGGAAAACGTGCTCCGGTATCTCCAACAGATCGACAAGACCCTCCGGTCGGTCCTGAAGGATGAGCGCGACCCGCTCATCGTCGCCGGGGTCGAGTATGTCTTTTCCCTGTACCGGGACGTCAACACGCACCCCTGCCTCATGGAGACGGCGATCATCGGCAACCCGGACCAGGCAAGCGCCGAGGAGCTCCATGCGCAGGCCCTCCCCATCGTGGAGCCCTGGTTCCTCAGAGAGCAGGAGGAGGCCCGGGTGCGTTACCGGCAGTCGCTCGGGACGGGTCTCGCCTCGAACAACCTCGAGGAGATCGTGCCGGCCGCCCATCACGGACGGGTCGGGTATCTCTTCGTGGAAGTGGGCAAGGAGAAATGGGGCACCTTCAACCCTGAGACGGGGAAAGTCGTTCTGCACAACGGCGGGCAGAAAGGGGACGAGGACCTGATCGACTTTGCGGCGGTCCAGACCCTGGGGACGGGCGGGAAGGTCTATGCCGTCCAGCGTGACCGGATGCCCGACAAGGAGCCGGTGGCGGCCCTGTTCCGATACTGAGGCAGGGCATCGGGTCCTGGACAGAGGGACGGGGAAGACGAAAAAAACAACGGCCGGAGAGACCGGAGAGCGCCACTCCCCGGTCTCTCCCGGTTTCGCGCCTCATCATCAATGACGGCCTGAGGCCGGCGGGCGAAATGGAGCACGGACCATCGGCGGACATCACCCCCCGGAGCTGACGCAGGGAAGCCTCTGGAAGAACATCTGGCACCTCTCGTGGCCCACCTTCTTCATCATGGTCTTCAACTTCCTCGTGGGCCTGGCCGATCTCTACGTGGCGGGCTTCATCGGGCCCGACATCCAGGCGGCCATCGGGTTCGTCACCCAGCTCTTCTTCATCGTCATCATCGTTGCCAACGCCATCGGCGTCGGGACCATCGCCATGGTGTCCCGGGCCGTCGGGGCGTCGAACCCCGGGCGGGCCGTCGGGATCGCGAGGCAGTCCCTGCTGTTCGGCGCGGTCGTCGCCGTCGTGATCACCGCCGCCACGCTCGTCTATTGCCGCCAGATCGTGGCCCTGGCGGGCATGCCCGCAGAGATCCGCGCCGTCGCGGAGGACTTCCTGCGCATCTTCGCCTTCGCCCTGGGGCCCAACTACCTGCTCATCATCGCGAATGCCGTCTTCCGGGCCGCGGGCGACGTGCAGAAGCCCCTGCTGACGATGTTCTTTGTCAGCCTCGTCAACATCGCGGGCGATTTCGCCCTGGTTTTCGGGATCCCGCCCTTCCCGGCGATGGGATACCGGGGCATCGCGCTGGCCACGGCCTCGTCGTTTGCCGCGGGGATGCTCATCAGCCTGGCCCTGCTGGCGACGCAGCGGTGGCGGGGCGTGTTCACCGAGCCCTGGCGCGTGGAGTTCGGCACCATCGGCCGGATCATCGACATCGGCTGGCCGTCGGTTTTCATGCAGGTCGCCTGGCAGGCCGGCAGCATCGTGCTCTACAACATCCTGTCCCGGGTGGGCGAGGGGGCGGTCACGGCCCTGGCCGCGCTGACCAACGGCCTTCGGATCGAGGCCGTCATCTTCCTGCCGGCCTTCGCCCTCAACATGGCCGCCTCCGTCCTCACCGGGCAGAACCTGGGGGCGGGCAACCCGCAGAGGGCGGAGATGCTCGCCTGGAAGACCGCGGGGGCGGGGATGGTCCTGCTCGGGACGCTGGCCCTGCCCATCTTCATCTGGGCCGAGGCGTTCGCGTCGATCCTGGCACGGACGCCGGAGGTCCTGAACGAGACGGCCAACTACCTGCGGATCAACATGGTCTCCGAGCCCTTTCTGGCCCTGGGGACCATCCTGTCCGGGGCCATCACGGGGGCGGGCGACACGAGGGCCACCATGTGGATCATCGTGGCCGCCATGTGGGGGATCCGGCTGCCGCTGGCCTACGTCCTGGCGATCACGCTCGGCTGGGGGCCGACCGGGGTGTGGGTCGCCATGGTGGTCTCCATGATCGGTTACTCGATCCTCATGAGCCTGCGGTTTCGCGGCGGGCGGTGGAAGCATGTGAACGTGGGCTAGGGTTGCGGCCTTCGGGGTTTTTCGGCCGCCCGGGTTGTGGTACATTGACATGGACATCAAACAGGAGCCGAGACATGGTCACCCGCGAAACGATACGGGACATTCTGGAGAGGTATCGAACCATTGCCGTCTACGGCATGTCGAAGGACCCGGGGAAAACGGCCCACTGGGTGCCGGCATACCTCGCCAAGAAAGGCTATGACATCATCCCCGTGAACCCGACGGCCGACACGATCCTGAAGCGCAAATGCTACCCCGACCTCAAGTCGATCCCGGCGCGGATCGATGTGGTGCAGGTATTCCGGCCCTCCGAGGCGGCGCTGGAGCCGGTGAAAGAGGCGGTTGCCAGGAAGAAGGAAAGAGGCGACGTCTCCGTTATCTGGCTCCAGATGGGGATTCGGAACGAGGAGGCCCGCAGGCTTGCCGAGGAAAACGGGATCCTCTTCGTGCAGGACCGATGCATGTACGACGAGCACCACATGTTGAGCCCCATGGACGGATAGCCGCCCGGCGGAGGGTCCCGGGCGGAATCGGGGAAAGCCGGAATCTGATCATGTGCGGAAGATTCACCCTTGTCAGCCCCTTCGTCGCAGTTGCCGAGCGGTTCCGCGCGTCGCCGCCGTCCGGGCTTCGGCCCCGGTACAACATCGCCCCGGGACAGGACATCCTCTGCGTCATCCGGGACGGAGAAAGGCGCATCGAGCCGATGCGTTGGGGGCTCATCCCTTCCTGGGCGAAAGACCCCTCCATCGGCAACCGCCTCGTCAACGCCCGTGCCGAAACCCTGGCGGAGAAGCCAAGCTTCCGCAGCGCCTTCGCGAAGCGCCGCTGCCTCGTCGCGGCCGACGGGTTCTACGAGTGGCGGCGGGCGGGCAGGCGCAAGGTGCCGGTGTACATTTTCCTCAAGTCGAGAAAGCCCTTCGGCTTTGCCGGCCTCTACGAGACCTGGAAAGCCCCTGGGGGGCAGGAGATCCGCACCTGCACGATCGTCACGACGGAGGCAAACGATCTCGTCCGTCCCATCCATGACCGCATGCCCGTCATCGTGCCCGTGACGCTCGAGGATCTCTGGCTCGATCCCGCCGAAAAGGACCGCGGCCTGCTCGAGTCGGTGCTGATGCCTTATCCCGCGGAGGAGATGGACGCCTACGACGTGACGACCGCCGTCAACAACGCCTCCCACGACGGACCGGACTGCATCCTGCCCGCCTGACCCTGACCCTGGCCGGGGAGCTCTTCACCCTCTTTCCTGACGCCCGCGGAACGGGCTCTTGCACCCGCCGGGGCAGCTCGCCGCGGCTCCCGTCCCGCGACATGCATGTCGCAGGGGCGTGACGAAAGGGTCGCTGCCCCCGGAAGCCCGTCGGGAGGGCACTTCCGGACGGATGCCCTGGTGCGGCGAGGGTCTCTCCCGAATCATGAGGGGGGATTTTGTCGCTGCTCCCCGGGGGCGGCTGTCCGGCAGGATTCTGAAACATGAAGGAATATCGGCATGTTGGCAGAATATGGCCGACATCCTGATCGTGGCAGAATGTTTGCTTTGCCGTTACATGCGTTCTGTTTAGTCCCCGTGTTACGTTGGAGGACGATCGATTTGCCTGATCGCATTCGTTGGGAGACGGACCTGGAAAAGGCTCTCAAGCGGCGGAAAGCCAGGGAAAAACCGATCCTGATCTTCTTTCACGACCCAGGGCTGACCGACAGCCGCAACATGGAGAGGCTGACGTACCCGGATCGAACGGTCATCGATCTCATCGAGGAGAACGTCGTACCGGTCAAGATTTCCGGCGATGCAGGCCCTTGGGCGGACAAGTACATGGTGAAGTGGACACCGACTCTGATCACGGTCAACGGCGAAGGGAAGGAACATCACAGGGCCGTCGGGTTTTTGCCGCCCGAGGAGCTCATCCCCTCGGTCCTCTTGGGGGTGGGCAAGGTCCATTTCGATGCCGACAGGATTGACAAGGCCCTGCAATACTTCGAACAGATCGTGGAGAAGTACCCGAGGAGCGAGTCGACGGCCGAGGCGATCTACTTGAAAGGGATCTGCCAGTACAAGAGCACGCACAACGCGAAGCCGCTCAAGATGGCCTATGAAAGGCTGCAGGCCGATTACCCGGCCAGCATCTGGACGAAACGCGCTTATCCTTACAGGCTGCTGTGAGGATATCGATATAGGATTCCCTCCCCTTCCTCCTCGCCCTGTGCAGTCCCCGCCTTAACTGCACAGGGCGAGAACTTTTTTAGCACCTTTCAGCTTCGCAGCTTCCCTGCATTTGACCGCGGCGTGAGTCGCTATGACCATCGCAGCCGGAGCGAATTGGTCACCACCGACACGGAGCTCAGCGCCATGGCGGCGGCCGCGTAGACGGGATTGAGGAGGATGCCGAAAAACGGGTAGAGGACGCCCGCGGCGACGGGGATCCCGATGACGTTGTAGATGAAGGCCCAGAAGAGGTTCTGGCGGATGGTCCTCATCGTGCGGAAGGAAAGGCGGATCGCCTCGGGCACGGCACGCAGGTCGTCACGGATGAGCGTGATGTCGGAGGCCTCGATGGCCACGTCGGTCCCGGCCCCGACGGCGATCCCGATGTCGGCGGCCGAGAGGGCCGGGGCGTCGTTGATCCCGTCGCCCACCATGGCGACGATCTCGCCCTGCGCCTTCAGGCGCCGGATCTCGTTTGCCTTTTCGCCCGGCAGAATCTCGGCGAGCACCCGGTCGATGCCAAGGGCCCTTCCCACGGCCCGGGCGGTGGCCTCGTTGTCGCCCGTGATCAGGGCGACCTTGAGTCCCATGCCTTTGAGGTCCTGCAGCGCCTCGGCGGCCGTGTCCTTCGGCACGTCGGAAAGGGCAATCACGCCGGCCGCCTGGCCCCCGACGGCGACGTAGACGCAGGTCTTCGCCTCCCCGGAGAGCCTGTCCGCCGCCGCGCCCAGCCCGTCAAGGCGCACTCCCTCCTGCTCGATGAGCCTGCGGTTGCCCAGCAGCACGGGGACCCCCTCGAAGAGGGCCTTTGCACCGAGTCCGGAGAGGGCCTCGAACCCCTCGACGGCGACCGGCGCGATCCCCTCGCCCCTCGCCTTCTCGACGATGGCGGCGGCCAGGGGGTGCTCCGAAAGCGCCTCCACGGAGGCGGCGATCTGCAGAACCCGGTTCCGCCCCACGCCGGGAGCCGTCTCGACGTCTGTGACGCGGGGCTCGCCCACGGTCAGGGTCCCCGTCTTGTCGAAGACGACCATGGTCAGCCTGTGGGCCTTCTCGAGGCTCTCGCCCCCCTTGATGAGGATTCCCTTCTCGGCGCCGATCCCCGTGCCCACCATGACGGCCGTCGGCGTCGCCAGTCCCATGGCGCAGGGGCAGGCGATGATGAGGACGGAGACGAAATTGAGCAGCGCCCGCGTCAGGACGGGGTCGGGGACGAAAAAGGCCCAGACGGCGAACGTGACGGCGGCAATCGCCATGACGGCCGGCACGAACACGGCGGCCACGCGGTCGGCGATCCGCTGGATCGGGGCCTTCGAGCCCTGGGCCTCCTCGACGAGGCGGATGATCTGGGCAAGCGCCGTCTCGGCCCCGATCTTCGTCGCCCGGAAGGTGAAGCTGCCGCTGCGGTTGATCGTGGCCCCGTAGACGCTGCTGCCGGGCTCCTTCGCGACGGGCATGCTCTCGCCCGTGAGCATGGACTCGTCCACGGCCGAGGCGCCCGCAAGGACGATGCCGTCCGTGGGGATCTTCTCGCCGGGCCGCACGAGGATCTCGTCCCCCTTCATGACCTCTTCGACGGGGACGTCGACCGGCTGCCCGTCGCGGATCACGCGGGCCGTCCGGGGCTTGAGCCCCGCGAGGCGCTTGATGGCCTGCGAGGTCTTTCCCTTCGTGCGCGCCTCGAGCAGCCGCCCCAGGACAATGAAGCTCACGATGAACGCCGCCCCGTCGTAGTACACGTGCAGTTCCAGGCCGGCGCGGGTGAAGAGGGACGGGAAAAAGGTTGCCAGCGCGGAGTAGAGGTAGGCCGAGAGCGACCCGACGGACACCAGGGTGTTCATGTCCGAGGTCTTCTGTCTCAACGCCTTGAGGGCCCCCGAGTGAAACCGGCTTCCCGCCCAGAAGACGACGGGCGTCGTCAGCACGAAGAGCAGGTAGAGCATGGCCTGCCGCGGGACCCCGCCCAGGAAGGGAAACCACTCCTGCATCGTGCCGATGAAGATGAGCACACTCAGGACGATGCCCACGGCGAATTTGACGGTCAGCTCCCGGATCTCCCGCCCGCGGGCCTCCTCGATGGGGTCCCCGCGCGTCTCGTCGACGAGGCCCAGGTATTCGTAGCCCGCCTCCGTGACGGCCCTGCGGAGCGCGCCCGGACCGGCCCACTCCGGGCCGTGGGTCACCGTGGCGCGGCCCGTGGCCAGGTTCACGGCGGCCTCCTCGACGCCGGGGACCTCCTTCAGGGCAAGCTCCACCCGGCGCACGCAGGCGGCGCAGGTCATCCCGCCGATTGAAATGGTTGTCTTTTCCAGGGCGCCGCGGCCCACCGGTTCCCGGGAAACGACCTCGTAGCCCAGGTCGTGCACCGCTGCGGCCATGACCTCCGCGCTCACGGCCTCGGGATCGTATTCCACGAGGGCCTTGCTCGAGGCGAGGTTGACCGTGGCGTCCTGCACGCCCGGCAGGGCCTTCAGGCCCTCCTCCACGCGCCGCACGCAGGCGGCGCAGGACATGCCGGCAATGCCCAACGCGATCTTCTCAGGCAACGTCGTACCCTGCCTTCCGGATGCGCTCCGCGATGACGGCCCTGTCGACGGGCTGGGTCTCCTCGAAGGTCGCCTCGCCCCTCGCGAGATCCACGTTCACGTTGCGGACCCCCTCGATGCCGCTCAGGGCCTTCGTGACGGCCGTGGCGCAGTGGCTGCAGGTCATCCCCTTGATCTTGATCGTGGCCATGTGATGTTCGGGTTCCTTTCATGCGTTCGGTGCTGCTGCCGCATTTTTTGTTATTATAAGCACGAACCAGCCGCATTCCAACCACAAACCCTTTGCTCTTCCCGCCGGTTGTGATAGAAATACCCTGAAAGGCCATCCCCTCCCGCGGAGTCTGTCATGCTCAAATACCTGGAGAAGCTCGAAGGCGTCGTGATCCGGGCGCTGGTCGTGATGATGGCCCTGGTCGTCCTCTTTGCCTCCCTCGACCTGGCCTGGATCATCATCCGCGACCTCAGCACGCCGCCGTACCTGCTCTTCGACGTGAACCGCCTCCTGGAGATCTTCGGCATGTTTCTGCTGATCCTCATCGGGATCGAGCTGCTCGAATCCATCCGGATGTACCTGGACCACCGGCTCGTCCACGTGGAGGTGGTCATGACGGTGGCGATGATCGCGATCGCCCGAAAGGTCATCATCCTCGACGTGAAGGAGCTCGACGGGCTCAAGCTCATCGGGATCGGCGTGATCATCGTGGCCCTGGCCGGCGGCTACGTATACATCCGGCGCTGCTACCGGGATGGGAGCATCTGCATACCCGAGAGGCACGACTCGTAAATCCGCTATGAAAGGGCGTGGATTTCGGCTATAGTTCGCCCTGTTTTCCCGTTTTTTTGACACCAACACGAGGAGGCACGAGGGGACTATGATCTACAACGAGGAATTCGAGACGCTGCCGCGCGAAGCACTGGAGGCGCTGCAGGTCAAGAGGCTCCAGCAGGTCGTGCAGCGCGTCTACCACACCGTGGGGTTCTACAAGCGGGCCTTCGACAACGTCGGCGTCAAGCCCGACGACATCCGGTCCCTCGACGACCTAAAGCGGCTCCCCTTCACGACCAAGCAGGACCTGCGGGACAACTACCCCTACGGGCTCTTCGCCGTCCCCATGTCGAGTGTCGTCCGGGTCCACGCCTCCTCGGGCACCACGGGCCGATCCACCGTCGTGGGCTACACGAGGCGCGACATCGACACCTGGTCCGAGCTCATGGCCCGGTGCTTCGTCATGGCGGGGCTGACGAAGAACGACATCATCCACAACGCTTACGGCTACGGCCTCTTCACGGGCGGCCTCGGGGCCCACTACGGGGCCGAGCGGCTCGGCGCCAGCGTCATCCCCATCTCGGGCGGCAACACGAAGCGGCAGATCATGATCCTGCAGGACTTCGGGCCCACCGCCATCTGCGCCACCCCCTCCTACACCCTCTACCTGGCCGAGCAGGGCGAGGAGATGGGCGTCGACATGCGATCCCTGAAGCTGCGCGTGGGCGTCCTGGGCGCCGAGCCTTGGAGCGAGAGGATGCGGCAGCAGATCGAGGACAAGCTCAACATCACGGCACTCGACATCTACGGGCTCTCGGAGGTCATGGGTCCCGGCGTCTCCATGGAGTGCCTGGAGGCCAAGCAGGGTCTGCACATCTTCGAGGACCACTTCATCGCCGAGATCATCAACCCCGAAACGGGCGAGGTCCTGCCCGAGGGCGAGGTCGGCGAGCTGGTCTTCACAACGGTGACCAAGGAGGCCTTCCCGCTCATCCGCTACCGGACGCGGGACGTCTCCCGGCTGGTGAAGGCGCCCTGCCGGTGCGGCCGGACGCTTGTGCGCATGGACCGCGTCACGGGCCGCAGCGACGACATGATCATCATCCGCGGCGTCAACGTCTACCCCTCCCAGATCGAGGGCGTGCTGCTCAACATCCCGGGCATCGAGCCCCATTACATGCTCATCGTGGACCGCGAGGGCAACCTCGACACCCTGGAGGTGCAGGTCGAGGTGGGGGAGAAGGTCTTCGCCGAGACGGGCGAGGTGAAGGTGCTGCAGGAGCTCAGCCGCCGCATCACGAAGGACATCAAGGACTACCTGGGCATCTCGACCAAGGTGAAGCTCGTGGAGCCCAAGACGATCCAGCGCTTCGAGGGCAAGGCGCAGCGCGTCATCGACAAGCGAACCATTTGAGACCGCACGAAGGGGGTGCACCCATGAACAAGGTCGAGCAGATATCCATCTTTCTCGAGAACAAGCCGGGCGGGCTGGAATTCGTCACGCGCGTGCTGCGGGATGCCGGCATCAACATCCGTGCCCTCTCGCTCGCCGACACCTCCGATTTCGGGGTGCTCCGCCTGATCGTCAACGACGTGGAGAAGGCCAAGCAGGTCCTCAAGGAGAACGGCTTCACCGTGGGACGCACGAGTGTTGTGGCCGTGCTGGTCCCCGACCGGCCGGGCGGGCTGCACAGCATCCTCGAGGCGCTCTCGAAGGAAAACATCAACGTGGAGTACATGTACGCCTTCGTCGAGCGAAGCGGCGAGCACGCCATCATCATCTTCCGGTTCAACGCGACGGACCGCGCCATCGAGATCCTGACGAAGAGCGGGTTCACGGTGCTGCCGGGGGAGAAGGTGTACAGCCTTTGAGCGATTGTTCAACGGGGTATATCCGAGCAAGAGAAGGTAAGAAGGTGAGAGGGTAAGAATGTTGGATAAGTTCGCGGCCAATGCCTGCTCTCCGATTCTCCAACCTTCTCACCTTCGAACCCTCTTACCTTCTCACATAGGGCTGCTTACGTCTGTATGTTCTTGACCGGACTCGGGGGATTTGATTTCGGCAGGAGGACATGAGCGAGAAGATCATTGAGGCCCTGCGCCGGCGGGCTCAGAGCGAGCCCTACGCGAAACTGCTGGGCCTCGAACTCGTCAGGGTCGAAGATGGATATGCGCTGGTGCGGATGCCCTTCACGGATGCGCACCGCAACATCTACGGCCGCTGCCACGGCGGGGCGCTTTTCTCCCTCATCGACGAGGCGTTCCAGTTCGCCTCGAATTCAAGCGGCAAGATCGAAATCGCGCTCAACGTGAGCGTCTCCTACATGAAGGCCCCGAACGACGGGGACATCCTGCAGGCCGAGGCGAGGCTCGTCAACCGCACCCGGCGGGTCAGCCACTTCCTCATCGAGGTCCGAAACGCCGCGGGCGACCTCATCGCATCCTGCCAGGCCACCGCCTGGCGCAGGGATGAACCCTTGCCGTTTCTTGAGACATAAGAGCGGGCGGCCAGGCAGCGATCGTTGAATCGGGGATTGCAGCTGCCGGTGCTCGGCCGGATTCTCTTCTCAACACCGGCAATTCCATATCGGAAGGAACGCCGACGCCGTCCGCCTTGAACGCGATGGTGGTTGCTCGGCCAACTGAGGATGCCACGCCTGCCTTTCATCACTACGCTATCAGTGCGAACACTCCCCAGCCCGGGCATTCACGCCTGTGCGCGGCGCCGCGTTTGGGTGCAGAGGCCGGTTCGGCCCGAACATCTTTCGTGAGGTCGTCGGGATCCGCTTCGAGCCATCGGCGCATGGTGAGCCGCTTGGCTGCCTCTCCGCCTTGCGAAAATGCCTCGTTATTCCCGGCCGTATTTTCGCTTCAGGAACTGCTCCCCCGAGGCGGGGTAGAGGACGTAGGTCAGGACATCCTCCTCGGTCCGGGCCAGGTCGCCCAGCTTTCGGCGGGCCGCCTCCATCTCCGGCTTGAGGTGGTTCGCCGGCCGGTCCGTGATCCAGACCCCCTTCTGGTTGCCGCGCAGGGCCATCTCGCGGACCTTCGGGTCGACCGGGGCGGGCGTCTTCCCGTAGAGGCCGAACAGCAGGTCGCGGAACGGGTTGCTGATCGTCCGGTACCGGCCCGCCAGCACGTTCATGACAGCCTGCGAGCCGACGATCTGGGAGGTCGGCGTCACCAGCGGCGGCATCCCCGCCTCCCGGCGGACCGCCTGGATCTCCCGCTGGACGTCGGGGAGCCGGTCGAGGGCATTCATCTCCCTGAGCTGGCTGACGAGGTTGGAGGTCATGCCGCCGGGGATCTGGTGGGCGATCACGCTCTCGTCGATCAGCGACAGGGAGTTGGACGCGATGTGCTTCTCGTACCGGGGCGCCAGGGACTCGAGGTAATGCCCGATCTCGACGAGGCGGCCCATCTCGATCCCCGGGTCCCGCTCGCTGCCCTCCAGGGTGAGCAGGAGCGGCTCGATGGGCGGCATCGACGTCCGCATGGCGTAGGGGGCGACGCAGGTGTCCACGATGTCCACGCCGGCCTCGATGGCCTTCAGGCAGGTCATTGACGCCATGCCGCTCGTGTAGTGGGTGTGGAGGTGCAGGGGGACCGCGACGGCCTTCTTCAGTTCCGTGAACAGCCGGAAGGCGTCGTAGGGCGCCAGGATGCCCGCCATGTCCTTGATGCAGATCGAGTCGGCCCCCATCTCCTCCAGGGTTCGTGCCTTCGAGACATAGTAGGGGAGGTTGAAGACGTCGCCGCCGAGGCGCCGCCCCGTGAGCGAGTAGACGACGGCGCCCTCGAAGTGCTTGCCGTTGGCCCGGATGCGGGCGGCGGCGGTCTCGACGTTCCGCAGGTCGTTGAGGGCGTCGAAGACGCGGAAGACGTCGATCCCGATCTCGCAGGCCCGGTCGACGAAGGCCCGGACGACGTCGTCGGCGTAGTGCCGGTAGCCGACGAGGTTCTGGCCCCGCAGCAGCATGGCGAAGGGGGTTTTTTTCATGTACCGCTTGAGGATGCGCGGCCGCTCCCAGGGGTCCTCGTTCAGGAAGCGGTGCATGGCGTCGAACGTCGCGCCCCCCCACACCTCCACGGCCCAGAACCCGACTTCGTCCATCCTCTCGGCGACGGGGATCATGTCCTCCGTGGTCATCCGCGTCGCGAAGATGGACTGGTGGCCGTCGCGGAAAGTGTTGTCCTGGAATTTCACGGGCTCCATGGGCGTCTCCGTTCGGGTTGCGTCAGAACTCGTTGATGGCGTCGATCAGGCTCCGGAGCCGGCCGAAGTCCCTCCGGTTGAAATCGATCACGAGCCGGGGGCGGTCCACCTCGTCGTTGTCCTCCCGCTCCTCGTCCAGCGCCCCCGCGGGCACGATGCGGCCCCCGGGAAGGAGGATATCCCTGAACCGCGCCTCCAGCGCGGCGACGTCGTTGTCGCCCAGCGGGGAGGTGAGCCGGATCACCAGCTTCCCGCGCACGTAGCGCAGGCTGTGGTAACGGCGGTAGAACCGCTGGATCCGATCCACGGCCTCGTCCACGGACAGGACCCGCTCGAAGAGCGCGAAGTCCGACGGGCAGATGTAGCGGTGCGACAGCAGCTCCTCCTCGAGGAACCGGATCATGCGGGCCCAGTAAGAGGAGCCCGGGGTTTCCACGAGCACGAGCGGCATGGGGTTCCGCTTCCCCGTCTGCACCAGGGTGAGGGTCTCCATGGCCTCGTCGAGGGTGCCGAAGCCGCCCGGGAAGAGCGCCACGGCGTCCGACTCCTTCAGGAAGGCGACCTTGCGGTTGAAGAAGTACTTGTAGTTGATGGACCGCGGGTTGCCCTCGATCACGGGGTTGGGCTTCTCCTCGAAGGGCAGGCGGATGTTCACGCCGAAGGAGTGCTCGGGGCCGGCACCCGCGTTGACGGCCTCCATGATGCCGCCCCCGCCGCCCGTGATCACCATGTAGCCCGCCTCGGCAAGCCGCCTGCCGAAGAGCTTCGCCATGCCGTACACCGGGTCGTCGGGCAGGGTGCGCGCAGAGCCGAACACCGTGACCTTGCGCACCGCGCGGTAGGGGGCGAAGACCTTGGAGGTGAACCGCATCTCCTTGAGCGTGGAGTTCATGAGCTTCAGATCGGCGCTCTCGTCGCTTTCCTGCCCGGCCTTGAGCGCCGCGATGATCATCTCGCGCACGAGTTCGGGTTTTCGGATGCCCCCGGCCGTGTCCATCAGGGTGTCGATCAGCTCGTCCAGGGGGCCGTTGGTCCGTGTGAAGTTGATTTTCATCATGGGTTCGGGTTCCTTGCGCCCGTCCTTCCGGTGTCGGCGGGACTCATGTCCCGGCGGCTGCCTCGAGGGCCTCGTCGAGGATCGAGAGGGCCACCTCGGCCTCGCCGGGCGTGATGTTAAGGGCCGGGCAGAGGCGGATCACCTTCGACTGGATCAAGTTGAGGATCATCCCCCGCTTGAGGGCCTCGGCGAAGACACGCTCCGCCGTCGAGGCGCCGGCCATCTCCATGGCCAGCAGCAGGCCCCGCCCCCGCACGTCGGTGACCATCGCGGGGAACCGCTGCTGCCACAGGAGCATCCGTTCGTGGATCATGGCCCCGACGCTGCGGACGTTGAGCTCGATGTCGTTGTCGATGAGATGACGGATCACGGCGTAGGCCACGGCGCAGCCCAAGGGGTTTCCGCAGTAGGTGCCGCCGTGGTCGCCCTTCTCGAGCTTCGCCGACACCTCTTCCGTCAGCGCGAAGGCCCCGAAGGGGAAGCCCCCGGCGATCCCCTTGGCCAGCGTCATGAAGTCGGGCCGCACGCCCAGTTCCGTGACCGCGAACATCGGGCCCGTCCGGCAGAAGCCCGTCTGCACCTCGTCGACGATCAGGCAGGCGCCCGCCTTGCGGCAGAGCGCCTCGACCTCCCGGAGGTAGCCTTCCGGGGGCACGTTGACCCCGCCCTCGCCCTGGATGGGCTCGAGGATGACGGCTGCCGTTTTATCGCCGAGAACCTCCGCGACGGCCCCCGCATCGCCGTAGGGGACGAAGAGGTAGTTCGGCATGAGCGGGTTGAACCGCTCCCGGTGCTTCGCCTGCCCCGTGGCGGAGGCCGTGCTGATCGTCCTTCCGTGGAAGCTCTGCTCCGTCGAGATGACGTCCATCCGCCCCGTCGCCTTTCTCGCGAGTTTGATGACGGCGTCGTTGGCCTCGGCGCCGCTGTTGGAGAAGAATACCCGCGTCAGACCGGGCGGCAGGATCCCCGTGAGCAGCTCGATGAGCCGTGCGCGGGCGGGGGAGTAGGTGAGCCCCGAGTTGGGGTTCTGCAAAATTTTCCGCCCCTGCTCGGCCAGGGCCCCGACGATGGCGGGGTGGGCGTGCCCCAGGCAGGTGACCCCCCAGCCGGCGGTGAAGTCGATGTAGCGCCTCCCGGACTCGTCCCAGACGTAGATCCCCTCGCCGCGCTCAATCGAGAGGGGAATCTTGGTGAAGAACGGCGGCATGTGCCTGTCTTCGACGGCGAAGGTGTCGACGGGGTTCGTCATGCACTCGTTCCTTTCTTGCGCTCCCGCACGGAGCCTCGTGTTACCGATGCAGGTCTCCCGGCGGCTCCTCGAAGGCGAAGCGCCCCTGCTCGATGAGATGCAGGCACGCATCGGCGACCTCCGGGTCGTAGAGGATGCCCCGGTTCTTCCGGATCTCGGAGAGGGCCCGCTCCATGCCGAGCGTGGGCCGGTAGGGCCTGTGGGAGCCCATGGATTCCACCACGTCGGCGAGGCCGATGATCCTGGCCTCGATGCGGATCTCCCCGTCCCGCAGTCCGCGGGGGTAGCCCGAGCCGTCGAGCCGCTCGTGGTGCTGCAGCACGATCTCCGCGATCGGCCACGGGAAGTCGATGGTCTTGAGGATGTCGTATCCCACCTGCGGGTGCGTGCGGATGATCCCCCTCTCGATGTCGCTGATGCGCCCCGGCTTGCTGAGGATCTCGGCGGGCACGGTGATCTTGCCGAGGTCGTGGATCGAGGCGGCCACGTAGATCGCCTCGATCGTGTCCGCGGGCAGGGCCATCTCGCGCGCGACGGCCTCGGCCAGGCGCGCCACCTGGTGCTGGTGGCCCGCCGTGTAGGGGTCGCGCGTCTCGACGATGAGGTCGATGGCCCGGATGATGCCGGCCGTTGCCTTCCGGAGCTTTTCGACGGTGAGCTTGAGCTCTTCCTCGGCGCGCTTCAGGGGCGAGACGTCGGTCATCGTCTCGACGGCGCCGATCCTCTCCCCCTTTCTGTCGCGCACGGCCGCCGAGGTGAAGTGGATCCACTTCTCCTCCCTGTCGGGGAACGCCATGGGCACGGTGGCCTCGTAGGCCTCGTCGAGCAGCGCCGAGCGCCGAAGGTTCGGCCCGTACCACGTCCGGATCGTCTCGGCCAGGTCGGCCGCCCCGTCGACGAGCAGGTCCGCCGCCGTCGGCCGCTCCTGGCCGTAGAGCGCCTTGGAATGGTTTGCCGTGCCGATCACGTCGTCGCTCCGGACGCCCGTCAACTCCTCGAGTGCGCGGTTCCAGCCGATCACCCGGTGGCGGCCGTCGATGACGAACGTGGGCGTGGGCGACCCATGCAGGATGGCCCGGAGCCTCTCCTCGCTTTCCCTCAGGGCCTCCTCGGCGCTTTTCCGCTCCGTCACATCCTCCAGCGTCTCCATGGCGCCGACCAGGGATCCCGAGGAATCGCGGATGACGGCCGCCGTGAACCGCAGCCATTTCCCCCCGTCGCCCAGGCCGGGGAAGTAATCCGTCGCCTCGTAGGCCTCCTCGATGAGCTTCGAGGGGCTGCAGCGGTCCGCGTACCAGACGGGGATGGATTCGAAGGCCTGGTCGACGAGCAGGTCGGCCAGGCACGGCCGCTTCGCGGGGTAAAAGGCCCGCCAGTGCCCGTCCGTTCCGATTACGTCCGACGCCCGGAGCCCGCTCATCTCCTCGAGGGCCCGGTTCCAGTGCAGCACGCGGTGGTCCCGCCCGATGACGAAGGCGGCGATGGGCGACCCGTCGATGATGCGGTGAAGCCGCTGCTCGCTTTCCTTCAGGTCCGCCTCGGCGCGCTTCCGCTCGGTGATGTCCTCGTAGGTGGCGACGATGCCCTTCTCCTGGAGGGTTTCACCGATGCGCGACGTGCTGACGTAGCAGAGGATGTCGCGGCCGTCCCGGTGCCGGCAGGGGAACTCCTCGCTGTGCGTCCTCTGCCTCTCCAGCACGGGGTAGAAGCGCCGCCCGATCTCTTCGTATTCGGCGTCGCTGCGGTAGAGGACCCGGGTGCTCCGTCCCGTGAGCTCATCGGGCTTCCAGCCGAAGACCTCCTCCGCGGCCCGGTTGGCAAACCGGATCGTCCGTTCGCGCAGCACGAGCACCGCCACGGGCAGTGCGTCGAGGATGGAGGCGCCGACGGTTTCCATCTCCGCGAGCCGCTGCCGGGTCTCCCTCTGTTCCGTGATGTCCATGTAGCTGCCGTGGACGGCCCGTTCGCCGCGGAACGTGACGGGCGCCACGGTGCCGAGAATCCACCGGACCCTGCCGTCCTTGGTGATTGCGCGGAACTCGTACGGCGTGCTCCTGCGTCCCCGGAGCATCTCGATGGCGTCCCTGCGCACCTGCTCCCGGTCCTCCGGGTGGACAATGACGAGCGAGTCCTGTCCCAGGAGCTCGTCGGCACGGTAGCCCGTGCTCTGCTCGAACCGGGCGTTGAGGAACCGGAACTTCCCGCCCACCAGGAAAAAGACGCCCACCGGGCTGCTTTCCGCCAGGCTTCGGTACAGGGCGTCGGTGTCGCGCAGCGCCGTCTCGGCCTCCTGCAGCCGGGCCGTCTTCGCCCGCAGGGCGTCCAGCTCCTCAATGAGATCCGCCTTCGTCCTGCGCTCGTCTTTCTTCATCCCGCCGCTCCTCTCGTGAAGACCGCGAGGGCTGTCCCGCGGCCCGGAGGATTTTTCGCCTGTTTTTCTACGCGCCGTTGCGGTACACTGCAAACACGATGCGTTTTGGCGGCCCGCGGGGTCGGGGACCCGCCGGGCCTTCTTCGCAGGGATGGTACGCGCTTCCAGCCGGGAGACCCGATCGGGAGATTCCTCCCGGGAAAGGACGGGATCAAGCCATGGAAAAGCCGCACTTTTACTCTTTACCAAAACTGCCCTACGGTTACAAGGAATTGGAGCCGCACATCTCGGGGGAGCAGCTGCAGCTCCACCACGAGAAACATCACCAGGCCTACGTGACGGGGGCCAACGCGGTGTTCGAGCGGCTCGAGCAGTCCCGGAAGGCCGGCAGTGACCTCGACATGAAGGCCGCCCTCAAGGAGTTGTCCTTCCACATGGGCGGGCACCTGCTGCACAGCCTCTTCTGGGAGAACCTCGCGCCGGCGGGCAGAGGCGGCGGCGGAAAGCCCCCCGGGGTTCTCGGGGCGGCCCTCGACAAGGAGTTCGGGGGCTTCGAACGATTCCGGATGGAGTTCACCCAGGCGGCCCTCACCGTGGAGGGCTCCGGCTGGGCCGCCCTGAGCTGGTGCCCGATATCGAACCGGCCCCTCGTCCTGCAGATCGAGAAGCACAACGTGAACGTCTGTCCCGCGCTGCCGGTCTTGATGGTTCTCGACGTCTGGGAGCACGCCTATTACCTGGACTACAAGAATCTCCGGGCGAAGTTCGTCGAGGCCTTCTGGAACATCGTGAACTGGGAGGCGGCCAACCGGCGGTTTTCGGCCCTTCTCAAGGGCGGCGCCCGCTGAGCGGTGCAAGGCGCCGCGCGGCCCGCGACCGCGGGGGATCGCGGCCGGGGAGCAAACGTGTATGGATGTCATGGATGAGGCCCTCGAGCTCCTGGAGGACTGCGGGCCCGAGTACGGCCCGGGGTTTTCGAGTCACGGGCCCATGGCCGCCGAGGCCCTGCTGGCCTTGGGGCGCGGGGACGCCGTCGTGGACTGGGTCACGGCGTACCGTAGGCGTCTCCGGGGCAACCCGTCCCCGGGTCTCCCCGTCTTCAGCGGGTACTGGTTCGAGGCGCTGGGGAGTGCCGGCCGCTATGCCGACTGGGTGAGCTGTTTCGAGGAGGAGCTGCGCGAGGAGCACTGGTGCACCGTGCTCAACGTGTGGGTGCCCCGGCTGCTGCCCGGCATGGTGGGGGCGGCCTGGCACGGCGCCATCCGAACGGGGCATGCCGTGCGCAGCCTCAACCGGGAGGAGTCCCCCGCGAAGATCCGCGAGCTGGCCCGGGCCCTGGCCTACTGGGCCGCCCGCTACCAGTCTCTGCCGGGCTTCCCGCTGCCCGATGCGGAGACCCGCAACCCCCTTGCCGCGATCGACCGGGTCCCTTCCCTGCCCGACGGGCAGCGCCTGACGGAGGGGCTCATCTACGAGAAAGTGCGGCGGCTCAGCGGCTTTGCGCCCTTCGAGCCGGTCATCAACCTCACGGCGCCTCCCGAAGGCATCTCGCTGTTTGCCGTCGATCTGCTCGAGGCCTTCGTCCGCGTCTACCTGGCCAACGCGAAGACACGGGGGAGCGTCATCACCTTCATCCACGGGGTGACCGGGCCCGGGGCCGTCTGCCTGATGGCGACGAGCCTGCTGCCCGACATCAGCCGCGTCGCCCTGCGCTACGCCTGGCAGGCCTCGGCGGCCCTTTACGCCGCCATCGGGCGCGAAATTGACAGGGCCCCCTACGATGCGTATGATGAGCCCACGGAGGATCTCGTCGCGCGGGCCGTGGCGACCGGCGACGAGCACGCCGTCAAGTTCACCGAGGTGTGCCTCCGGGCGCACCGCATGGACCCGAGGCCGGTCTTTCTCGTCGCGGCCCGACATGCGGTGGACATGCTGGGTCGGCCCGCGCAGGACCGGGCGGCAAAGAGAAAAGGCTGATTTCGATTCCAGCAGCCGTCAACAGACCCGACGAGACAGACTATTGCCTCTGGAGGTGGCCATGAAGCTCAGCGAGTACTTCGAGAATGCGTCAGGCATGGGTATCCTGGCCACGGCGGACACGGCAGGCGCCGTCGATGCCGCGGTCTACGCCAAACCCCACTTCATCGACGATGAGACCGTGGCCTTCATCATGGCCGACCGGCTCACCCACCACAACATCAAGCAGAACCCGCGGGCATGCTATCTCTTCAAGGAGGCGGGCGAGAGGTACGTCGGCAGGCGGCTTTACCTCACGAGGATCCGGGAGATCCAGGACCCTCAGCAGGTCGCCGAGATGCGCCGCAAGAAGCACCCCGAGGTTGCCGGCAAGTACGGCGACGAGAACAAGTTCATCGTCTACTTCAGGATCGACAAGGTCCTCCCGCTCATCGGGGACAAGGATTAGGCACAAGCTGTAGGCAACAAGCAACAAAGCAAGAGAGGATCGTCTTCTTCTCACCTTGCTGCTTGAACCCTGCTGCTTGCTGCTGAGACGAAGCATGGAAAACAGAAAACACGAACGATTGCGTGGGGGCGGCGCGTGAACATTTTCATGACCGGCGGAACGGGGTTCGTGGGCACGACGCTCGCCCGCGAGCTGACGGCCAAGGGGCACGCGGTGACGGTTCTCATGCGCAAGGGGGAGCCGTCCCGCCACCTTCCCGCGGGCGTCAAGGCCCTGCAGGGGGACCCCACGGTCCGCGGGGCCTGGCAGGAGCAGGTCCCCGACCACGAGGTGTTCATCAACCTCGCCGGCGCCTCGATCTTCACGCGCTGGACCGACGAGGCGAAGCGCATCATCCGCGACAGCCGCATCCTCACCACGAGGCATCTCGTCGAGGCCCTGGCGCCTCGCAAGGGAAAGGAGACGCACCTCTTGAGCACCTCCGGCGCGGGGTACTACGGCTATCACGGCGACGAGGACCTCACGGAGGACTCCCCCCCGGGGACCGATTTCCTGGCCCTGCTGTCCCGGGAGTGGGAGGCGGAGGCCCTCCGGGCGAGGGAGCACGGGGCCCGCGTCGTGCTGATGCGTTTCGGGATCGTCATGGGCCGAAGCGGGGGCATGCTGGGCGAGATCGTCCCCGTCTTCCGGATGTTCCTCGGGGCCGACCTCGGAAGCGGCAACCAGTGGCTCTCGTGGATCCACGAGATGGACCTGGCCCGGATCTTCGAGTTTCTGATCGAGGAAAACCGGGCGATCGACGGGCCGGTCAACTGCACGGCCCCGGAACCCGTCCGGAACCGCGAATTCACGCGCACGCTGGGCAGGGTTCTCGGGGTGCCGACCTTCCTGCCCCCCGTGCCCGGGTTCATGCTCCGCCTGATGAAGGGGGAATTCGGAAACGTGATCCTCCAGGGGCAGCGGGCGCTGCCCCGGAAGCTCCAGGCCGCGGGGTTTCGGTTCCGCTACCCGACGCTGCAGGAGGCATTGACGGACATCCTGAAGAAATGACGTCAGCGAAGTGCCGGGAATCCGATCCTGCTGCCTGTCCCCTGACGCCCGCGTTGGGGCGGCGGCACCTGCGGTGATTTCCGATACCTTAAGGGATTAGGCAGGCATGAGTGCCGACCTGTCGAAAAGCGACTCCAAGCCCAACCGGCTCATCCGCGAGAAGAGCCCGTACCTGCTCCAGCACGCCCGCAACCCCGTGGACTGGTACCCCTGGTGCGAGGAGGCCTTCGAGCGGGCCCGCAGGGAGGACAAGCCGGTCTTCCTCTCCGTCGGCTACTCCACGTGCCACTGGTGCCACGTGATGGCCCGCGAGTCCTTCGAGGACGCCGAGGTGGCCCGGCTCATGAACGAGACCTTCGTCTGCATCAAGGTCGACCGCGAGGAGCGGCCCGACGTGGACGGCGTCTACATGACCGTCTGCCAGCTCATGACGGGGAGCGGCGGCTGGCCGCTGACCGTTTTCATGACCCCCGACCGGGAACCCTTCTTCGCGGGCACCTACATCCCGAGGGAGAACCGGCACGGCAGGATCGGGATGATGGAGCTGATCCCGGGTGTCCAGCGCGTCTGGAAGGCCCGGCGCGGCGATGTGCGCGCGTCGGCCGAAAAGGTCATGACGGCCCTGCGGAACCTCTCCGCCGAGGCATCGACGGCGGATGCCCCGGGAGTCGCGGCCTGCCGCGCGGCCTTCGACGCGCTCGCCGGGCAGTTCGACGAGGGCCACGGGGGGTTCGGCGGCGCGCCCAAGTTCCCCGCGCCCCACCACTACCTGTTTCTGCTGCGCCACGGCAGGCGCACGGGCGAGACGAAGGCCCTCGAGATGGTCGAGAAGAGCCTCACGGCCATGCGCCGCGGCGGGGTCTACGACCAGCTCGGCTACGGGTTTCACCGTTACTCCACCGATGCGCGATGGCTTCTGCCGCACTTCGAGAAGATGCTCTACGACCAGGCCATGCTCGCCCTGGCCTACCTAGAGACCTTCCAGGCCACGGGCAAGCCCCTCTACGCGCGCACGGCGGAGGAGATTTTCACCTACGTCCTGCGGGACCTGAGGGCCCCCGAAGGGGGGTTCTATTGCGCCGAGGACGCCGACAGCGAGGGCGAGGAGGGGAAGTTCTACCTCTGGGACGAACGGGAGGTCCGCGACGCCCTCGAGCCGGACGAGGCCGCGGTTTGCATCGAGGTTTTCGGCATCCAGAAGGAAGGGAACTTCCGCGACGAGGCCACGGGGACGCGGACGGGGCGGAATGTCCTGTCCATGGCCCGGACCGTCGAGGAGGCGGCCGACGCGCTGTCGATGCCCGCACAGAAGGCCCGCACCGCCCTCGAGGCGGCACGGGAGAAGCTCTTTCGTCTCCGCGGGGGCCGGACACGGCCCGGCAGGGACGACAAGGTCCTCGCGGACTGGAACGGCCTCATGATCGCCGCACTGGCCAGGGGTGCCGCGGTGCTGGGCCGCCGGGACTGGGCCGAGGCTGCATCGCAGGCCGCCCGTTTCGTTCTCGACCGCCTCCGGGACGGCCGGGGACGGCTCATGCACCGCTGGCGGGACGGCGAGGCCGCCGTGGCCGGGATGCTGGATGATTATGCCTTCATGACCTGGGGGCTCCTGGAGCTCTACGAGGCCACCCTGGAGCCCGGCGTCCTCAAGACCGCCCTCGAGCTTGCCGATAATACGATCGATCATTTCCACGATGAGAAGGACGGGGGCTTTTTCTTTACCGCTGACGACGCGGAGACGATCCTCGTTCGGCAGAAGGACAGTTACGACGGGGCGATCCCCTCGGGCAACTCCGTGATGATGCTCAACCTCCTTCGCCTGTCGCGGATCACGGGGCGGCAGGACCTGGAGAGGAAGGCGATCGGCGTCTCCCGCGCCGTTGCCCGGAGCGTCGGGCAGATCCCCTCGGCTTATTCCCAGCTCATGGTCGCCCTCGAGTTTCTCGCAGGCCCCGCGGCGGAAATCATCGTCGCCGGCAGACCCGGGGCGCCGGACACGCAGGCGATGCTCGATGCGGTGAGGCGGTCCTTCCTGCCCAACCGGGTCCTGCTGTTCCGGCCGCATGGGGCGGGGTCGGGGGCGCTGGCGGCGATCGCCCCGTATACGAAGGACATGAAGGCCGACCGGGGCCGGGCGACGGCTTACGTGTGCCGGAACTTCTCCTGTGCCAAACCGGTGCACACGGTGAAAGAAATGCTGGGGCTGCTCGAAGCCCCGTGATAAAATAGCAACATTATTTGAAAGGAGTGCTCCCATGAAGAAAACGGTTTCCGCTCGCATGCTGGTCATCCTGGTTTGCGCCCTCTTTGTTCTCAGCCTGCCCGGCTCGGGCCTGGCGCACAGCCCCGACAGGATGGATCTGGCCTACGACGTCAAGACCCAGACGCTCTCCGTGAAGATCACCCACCCCTCGAACAACCCCGACCGGCACTACGTCAAGGAGGTGGTCGTGAAGAAGAACGGCCAGGTCGTCGCGCGGGGCGAGTACACCAAGCAGTCCGGCGACACCTTCGTCTACACCTTCCAGGTGGCCGCCACGGGCGCCGACACCCTCGAGGTGACCGCCGTCTGCAATATCCGGGGATCCATCACCGCGAAGTATTCCCCGGGCGTGTAGAGCGCGGCCGGGGCATCCCGGCCCGGCCGCCCGCATCGCTGCGGGGCTCCGGAGCCCATCACGGAGGGGGATCGTGCTCCTCTATCTTCATGCCGGTTGCATGATCGCCGGTCTCGTGCTCATGACGGCGGGCGTGACCGTGGCCCGCCTCATGCGGAAAAGGCCCTGGTGGCTTCGCGGCCACCGGGTCCTGGGGGCCTGCGGCTCGCTTGCGGTCCTCTGCGGCATCGCGGCGGCCGTCGCCATGGTGGCCGGTTTCGGGGGTCCCCACTTCCAGGTCCTGCATGCCTGGACGGGCGCCGTCGTCGCGCTGGGCGCGGTCGCGACCCCCGTTTTGGGCCAGATGCAGTTCGTGCTCCCGCAGCGTCGGGCGGAGATCCGAAAGGCCCACCGCTGGGCCGGCGCCATGACCCTCGTTCTTCTGTTCCTCAACATCCTCTCCGGGCTGGTGCTCGTGGAGATTCTTCCCGACATGCGATCGTTTTGAACGCCTCGAGCCGCAGGCAACAGGCAGCGAGGCAGAAGGGAGTCCCCCTCGATCGACTGGACCCTGACCCCCGTACCCTGTGTCCGATGAAGCCCATCTACCTCGATTACAACGCCACGACGCCCATCGACCCTGAAGTGGCCGCGGCCATGCTTCCCTGCATCCGCGAGCACTTCGGCAACCCCTCGAGCGCCCACGTCTACGGCGTCGAGGCCCGCAGGATCGTCGAGGAGGCCCGCGGGCAGGTGGCATCCCTCCTGGGCTGCCGTCCCGGCGAGGTCCTCTTCACGAGCGGCGGCACCGAGTCGAACAACCACGCCGTCAAGGGGGCCGCGCGGGCGCTGCGCCGCAGGGGCAACCACATCGTCACCTCGGCCGTCGAGCACCCCGCCGTCATGGAGGTCTGCCATGCCCTGTCGGCTGAGGGCTTCGAGGTCAGCGTGATCCCCGTCGATGCGACGGGGCTCGTCGACCTGGCGGCCCTCGAGAGGGCCATCGGGGACAGGACCGTCCTGGTGAGCGTTATGCACGCCAACAACGAGGTGGGCACGATCCAGCCGGTGGCCGAGATCGCCCGACTGGCCCGCAGGCGGGGGGTGCTGGTGCACACCGACGCGGCCCAGTCCGTCGGGAAGATCCCCGTCGATGCGGCCGATCTGGGCGTCGATCTGCTGACCGTGGCGGGGCACAAACTCTATGCCCCCAAGGGGGTGGGCGCGCTGTACATCCGCGAGGGGGTGCACCTGGAGACGTTCATGCACGGCGCCGGTCACGAGGCGGGGCGGCGTGCCGGCACGGAAAACGTGATCGGGATCGCCGGCCTCGGGGCGGCCTGCGAGGCTGCCCGGCGCGACCTCGACGGCAATCGGGAGCGCATGCGGAAGACCCGGGACCGGCTGCAGGACGGCCTGCTGCGCGCCGTCGAGGGCGTGCGCGTCAACGGTCACCCCGAACAACGGCTGCCGAACACGCTGAGCGTGAGCTTCAGGGGGCTCGATGCGGGGGCCCTGCTCGCGGCGATGGAGGGGCTTGCCGCATCGGCCGGGGCGGCCTGCCACGGGGCGTCCGTCGAGGTGTCGAGGACCCTGCGGGCCATGGCGGTCCCCCTCGAGTGGGCCCGCGGGACGATCCGCCTCTCGACGGGAAAATACACGACGGAGGACGAGATCGACCGGGCCGTCGAGATCATCGCCGGCGCCGTTCAGCAACTCAGGGACGGAACGGCGGATTAGGGGGGCAGCGAAAACGGAACCTGAAGCCGTCCGTTTCATGATTGGAGTGTGCCGGAGAGGGGAAGGGGCTTGGGACGGACATTTCCTCAAGCCTTTCGCCGTGTGCCGTTCGCCCGTTTTTTCGACGAAAGGAGAAACCCATGAAGGTGCTCGTTGTGTTCTACTCGATGTACGGTCACGTCTACAAGATGGCCCAGGCTGTCGCCGAGGGGGTGAGGGAGGTCCCCGGTGCGGAGGCCGTGCTGCGAAGGGTTCCCGAGACGCTCCCCGAGGAGGTTCTCGGCAAGATGGGGGCCCTGGAGGCTCAGAAGTCCATGGCCGGCGTCCCGGTCTGCACCGTCGAGGAACTCGGCAGCGCCGACGCCGTCATCTTCGGCACCCCGACGCGCTTCGGGAACATGTGCGGCCAGATGCGGCAGTTTCTCGACGCGACGGGCGGGCTTTGGGCGAAGGGGGCCCTCGTCGGCAAGGCGGGCAGCGTCTTCACGAGCTCGGCGACCCAGCACGGGGGGCAGGAGTCCACGATCCTGAGCTTTCACCTCTACCTGCTGCACCAGGGGATGGTCGTCGTCGGGCTCCCCTACGCCTTCGCCGGGCAGATGCGGATCGACGAGATCACCGGCGGATCGCCCTACGGCGCCTCGACGGTCGCCGGCGGCAAGGGCGAACGCATGCCCAGCGAAAACGAGCTGGCCGCCGCCCGCTGGCAGGGGAGGCACGTGGCCGCCATCGCCTCGAAGCTGACGAAGTAGGGGGAGTGGGGCTGCCACCGTATGCCCGAATCCGGCGATAAGAAACGCAAAACGCCTTCAGGACGGGTCATTGCGGGCACCCGCAGGGTGCGCGGCAATCTCACGGGAAAGGCGGGATCGCCGCGCTTCGCTCGCGATGACAAGGCTTATCGCTGGATGCGGGTCGTGATGCAGTGGCGAAATCGGTCAACCGGAGGGGTCCTCTTGCCGAATCGTTTGTGCCATGAGTGATTTCTGGTTCTGCTTCTTTCCCCTGTTCGTCGCCGTCGATGCCGTGGGCATCCTGCCGCTGTTCATGCACCTGACGGAAGGGGCCGATCCCCGCGTGGTCCGGAGGATCATCGTCCAGTCCATGGTCACGGCGCTCGCCGTGGCCCTCGTGTTCCTCGCGGTGGGGCAGTGGGTCTTCCACTACCTCGGGATCACCGTGGCGGATTTTCTCATCGCCGGGGGGATTCTCCTGTTCACGATTTCGCTCACCGACGTCATCACCGTGGAAAAGAGGATCGCCCAGGTGGACACCGAAAGCCTGGGGGTCGTCCCCATCGGCGTGCCGCTCATCGTGGGGCCGGCCGTGCTGACGACGATCTTCGTCCTCGTCGGCGAATACGGTGTCGTGCCCGTCGTGGCGGCCACGGTGGTCAACATCGTGATCGCCGGCGCCGTGTTCTGGCTCTCCGAGCCCATTCACCGGGTCCTGGGCCGCGCAGGATCGAGGGCCCTCTCCAAGCTGGCGGGCATCCTCCTGGCCGCCATTGCCGTCATGATGGTGCGCAAGGGGCTGATCATGCTCTGGCAGGCAGTGCCGACGCCGCATTGACAGGGGGCGTCGGCCCTGGGTTGACGGGGGTTCGATCAGGCCATCCTGTGGATCTTGTTGCTCTCGTCGGGGTTGAGGCCCTTGGCGATCAGTTTCTTCCTCTTCTCGCGGCGCTTCCGCTTCCGCTGCAGTTCCTTTTTTCTCTCGTGCTTCTTGTGACTGCCCATGGGTGACCTCCGTTTTTCCGAATGAGAACGGAAGCATACATGAAATGACCGAGCCGGGCAAGACCTATTGTGCTCTGCCCTGCGGCCGGCGAGCCGTCGTGATTGTCAACCATTTCAATGCACATGGTTGACAATTGCCGCCGATGATGATATGGCATATCGCCCCCTTCGGCAGGGGGCGTATGTCGTCATGGAATCGAGCGCCAGACAGCACATGCTCAGCCGCCTCAAGAAAGCGGGGGGCGGATGGGTGTCCGGGGAGGAGCTGAGCCGCGAGCTGCGGATTTCCCGGACCGCCGTGTGGAAGCATGTCTGCAGCCTCCGCAGCGAGGGCTATGTCATCGAATCCTCCACGCGAAAAGGCTACCTGCTCCGGGAATCCCTGGACAGGCTCGTTCCCTCGGAGATCGAGGCCTCCCTCCGCACGGCGCGCCTGGGCCGCCGTATCGTTTGCGAGCGGGAAGTGGACTCGACGAACCGGCTGGCCAGGGACCTGGCGATCGCAGGGGCCGCCGAAGGGACGGTCGTCATTGCCGAGTCACAGACGGCGGGGCGGGGCAGAATGGGGCGCAGCTGGTTTTCCCCCGCCGGCGAGGGGATCTACCTGTCGCTGCTGCTGAGGCCGCGGTTCCAGCCGGCCGAGGCGCCGAAGACGACCCTGCTGGCCGGTGTCGCCCTGGCGGAAGCGCTCATCCCGATCGTCCCGGGCCGCGTGAGCATCAAGTGGCCGAACGACGTCCTGGCGGGCGGGAAAAAAGTCGCCGGCATCCTCGTCGAGGCCGCCGCGGAGATCGACGCCATCGACTACCTGATCATCGGCGTGGGGATCAACGTCAACACGCCCCGCCGGCGCTTCCCCCCCGAGCTGCGGGAACGGGCGACGTCGCTTGCGGCCGAGGCCGTCCGTCCCGTGAGCCGCGCGGAGGTCCTCGCCGACTTTCTCGGGCGCTTCGAGAGCCACTACGACCGTGCCGCGCGCGAAGGGTTCGGCCCCGTGATCCGGCGCTGGAGGGAACTCTCCGACATGGCGGGCAGGCGGGTGCGGGTGCGCTCGTTCGACCGGTGCCTCGAGGGCATCATCTCGGGGATCGGCGATGACGGCGCACTCGTGCTGACCGGGGCGGACGGCACCGTCGAGCACGTCATCGCGGGGGATGTGGAGTACATCCAAGAGGCGAAGGGCTAAGGGCGAAAGGCGAAGGGATTCAGGCAGACGAAGATGGGCGAAAGGCAAAAGGCAAAAGGCAAAAGGCAAAAGGCAAAAGGCAAAAGCAAGGAAGTCCCCTCTGATTGCCCTGAGCCCTTCGCCCATGGCATGAAGGATTATCACCCATGACGACTGACCGGTTATCGACAAGAGGAATGATCTACGCCTCGCTGTTCGGGGCGCTCACGGCGATGGGGGCGCTCGTCTCGATTCCCCTGCAGCCGGTGCCCGTGACCCTCCAGACGCTGTTTCTCTACCTGGCAGGCTCGCTTCTCGGGGGGGGCCTCGGGGCGCTCAGCCAGCTGATCTACCTCGTCCTCGGCGTGATCGGCCTCCCGGTGTTCTCGGGCGGCAAGGCGGGCCTGGGAGTCTTCTTGGGCCCCACGGGGGGCTACCTCGTCGGGTTCGTGGCCGGCGCCTACGTGACGGGCAAGATCGTCCGGTGGCGGGAAAACCCAGGGCTCGTCTGGGTCGTCTTCGCCATGCTGGCCGGCACGGCCGCCGTCTACGCCCTGGGCGTTCTCCAGCTCGTCGCGGTCGGCAAGCTCTCCGTGGGAAAAGCCGCCGCCGTCGGCGTGCTGCCTTTTCTGCCGGGCGATGCGCTCAAGATCGCCGCCGCTGCGTTCATCACTCTCAGGGTCAGGGACAGGGTCCGGATATGATCGAGGCAAGAGGGCTGACGACCCGATACGACCCGAAGGCCCCCCCCGTGCTTCGGGAGGTGAGCCTCGAGATCCCCGAGGGGCAGTACCTGGCCCTCATCGGCCCCAACGGGTGCGGCAAGACGACCCTGGTGAAGCACTTCAATGCCCTGCTCGTCCCGCAGGAGGGGGAGGTCCTGGTCGACGGCCTCAGCACGAAAGACCCGAAGGCCCACCGCGAGATCCGCCGCCGCGTGGGCATGGTCTTCCAGAACCCCGACAACCAGATCGTCGGGATGACCGTCGAGGAGGACGTGGCCTTCGGGCCGGGCAACCTCGGCCTTGCGCCCTCGGAGATCCGGGGGCGGGTCGGTGTGGCCCTCGAGATGGTGGGGATGCTGCGGCTTGCCAAGCGCGCCCCCCACTCGCTTTCGGGCGGCGAGAAGCGGCTCGTGGCCATCGCGGGCGTGCTCGCCATGAGGCCGGCCTACGTGATCCTCGACGAGCCCACCTCCTACCTCGACCCGGCGGGGCGAGAGCGGGTCCTCAACGTCCTCTGGGATCTCCGCCAGGAGGGCATTGCGGTCATCCACGTCACGCACAGCATGGAGGAGATCGTCGAGGCCGACCGTGTCGTCGTCATGAGCGGCGGCAGGATTGTGCGCGACGGCGTCCCGAGGGACGTTTTCCGGGAGGCCGATGCCCTGCGGGCCATCGGGCTCGCCACGCCCCAGGTCACGGAGCTGATGGGGCGGCTCCGGGACCGGGGCTGCGGGGTGCGGCCCGACGTCCTCTCCGTGGACGAGGCGCTTCGCGAAATCACCGCCCTCCTCGGGCAGGCGGCGGGAGGGAGCCGGTGAAGACCCTTCTCCTCGGACAGTACGTCCCCGGGGACTCGCCGGTGCACCGGCTCGACCCGAGGGTGAAGATCGTCGCGACGCTGCTGGCGAGCATCGTCATCCTGAACGCGGGCGCCGCCGAGAGCCTCGCCGTGACGGCCTTCCTGCTGGCGGCGGCGGCGCTCGCCGGCCTCTCCGGCGGCCGGATGATGGGGGCGCTCAGGCCCCTGGCGTGGTTCTTTGCGCTGCTCTTCGGGCTGCACCTGTTCTTCACCGACGGGCGGCCGATCGTCGCCGCCCTCCCGGCGGTCACCTGGGAGGGGCTGTGGCGGGGGACGGCTGTGACCTGGCAGTTCGTCGCCCTCGTCGTGTGCGCCGCGATCCTCACGATGACGACGGACCCTTCCGGGCTCGTGGGGGGCTTCGAGAGGCTGCTCCGGCCCTTCAGCCGCCTCGGCCTGCCGTCCCACGATCTGGCCGTCATGGTCTCCGTGGCGCTGCGGTTCGTCCCCACCCTGCTCGAGGAGGTGGAGCGCATGCGGGAGGCCCAGGTCGCCCGGGGCGCCGATTTCGGCGCCGGCGGCCCCGTGAGGCGGCTCCGGAAGGCGGCCTCCCTCGTCATCCCCCTGATCCTCTGCACGTTCCGCCGCGCCGACGAGCTTGCCCTGGCCATGGAGGGCCGGGGCTATCACCGGGGGCCCCGCACCTACCTGCACGAGCTGAAGCTCACCCGGGCCGACTACGCCGCCCTCCTGGCCGTCACGGCATTCCTGATCGGCGTCGAGGCCCTGCGGTTCCTTCCCCTCTGACGGCGGCTCACGGCCCCCGCCCGGCCTGATCCCGCATCTCCGGTTGCAGTTCGCGAAAAAGAGGTTTATATACAAACCCGAAGAAACCTGTCAGGCGGGCTGCATGAAGGGCAAGTGGCTGTGGGTGGACGCCAAGCAAAAACTTTCGAAAGTCCGGGATGACATCGAGGGCTCCCCGGTCATCGCCATCGACACGGAGTACGATTCGTTCCGCTATTTCAGGGAGAAGCTCTGCCTGCTGCAGATCGGGACGGAGCAGCGCATCTACCTCATCGACCCCCTTGACACGGCCATGGATCTGTCCTTTCTCGGCGGGGTCTTTGCCAACCCGAACCAGGTCAAGGTCATCCACGCCGGAGACAACGACATCCGGATCCTGAACCGGGATTACGGCTTCGAGTTCGCCAACGTCTTCGACACGCACCGGGCGGCCTGCCTGCTGGGGTCCAACCACCTGTCCCTTTCCTCCGTCATCGAGCAATACCTGGGCCTGCGTCTCGAGAAGCCCAAGAAGATGCAGCGATCCCGCTGGGAGAAGCGCCCCCTGACGGAGGACCAGCTCCACTACGCCGTCGAGGACACCCAGCACCTCATCCCGCTGTACCGGAGGCTCAACGCGGAGATCGAGGCGAAGGGCCTCCAATGGCAGGCGGCGCGGGCCTTCGAGGGGATCGCCGCCGTGCGGTGGTCCGAGAAGAAGTTCAACCTCCGCGGCTACCGGGGAATCCCGGGCTACGACACGCTTTCCGCCGAGAAGAAACGGCGCCTGCGCGACCTGTACCGCTGGCGGTTCCGCAAGGCCCAGGAGACGAACACGGCCCGTTTCATGATCCTATCGGACCAAGACCTCTTCGACATCGCGAAGACCGATTCCCTCTCCCTCGACGGCCTGGTCCGCAGCGGGGGCCTCTCACCCAAGAAGGCGAAAATCTACGGAAAGGAAATCCTGGGCATCCTGATTTCGGGAGACGCCGAGGAAAAATCCCGCTAGGCCCCTTCCCTGTCAGCGGCAACGTGGCGCGCGGGGCGGCCGCCGCCTACGCACGCCCTCCCGTTGGGGATGAGGGGGGTGGGGTTGCACGGCCCCTCCGGCGAGGGGATGGGGGAAATCGTGATGACGGGCTCCGTGGTCCTTCACGGACGGGCTGCGTCCCCGGCCCGGAGGGAGATGCCCGGCTTGCCGGTCCGGGAAGGTCTGTCGTCGGGGTTGAGCATCAGCACGGCGTAGGCCCCGAACCGGCCGTCGTGGCTGAGGCTCAGATCCAGCGTCGTGCGCTTCCCCTGGTAGTACAGGCGGGGCGGGCCGGGACGGCCTCCCGACTCGGTCCGGCGGATTTCCATTTCCTTCGGGTTCCAGCCCATGTGCGCGGCGACACAGCGTTTGAGGGCCTCGCGGACGATGCGGGATTCCACTTCGAGGGAATCCACGCCTCTCAGTTCAGGCAGGACTTCCACCCGCCAGAAGATGTAATCGAAGTACTCCTCCCCCTCCGAAAGGGCCAGGGCGTGGATGTACGTGCAGCGGCGGTAGATCCGCAGGGGGACCGGCCCCTCGGGGGTCAGCACGGCCCCCTCGACGGGGGGGTTGCAGGTCCCGGCGTCCGTCGAGGTGCCGCGGAGACCGTAGTCGTCCAGGTGGACCTCGAAGTTCCGGGGGATGAAGGGCAGGGCCGGGTCCTTCTTTGCGAGCACCTTGAAGGCGGCCTCTTTTCCGGCCCAGAGCGCCCAAAGAAGAACGTCAGGCTCCGGGAAGCTTCCGATGCGCCTCCGCTCAGCGGGGGTGAACACCCGGTTGACGTACCGGGAGTCCCGGCTCTTCTCCCTGCTGTGGAGTTCCGTCAAATCCACGATGTCGTTGCCGACTCTCAAAATACCTCTCCTCCATCCGGGACAGCTTCCGGATGATCTGCCCGGCATAGTCCCTCTGGGCCTTGAGACCGTCGTACGCGAGCCTCTCGGGTTCGAAGACGTCCGCGGCCATGGTGAAGGTGTCGCCCGGCTCCGGGATGGAGCTCCACGTCGCCTGGCGATCACCCCGCATGTAAATGCACAGAATCTTGATTCGGTCAAGGTTTTTCACGAACCGGCCCACACCGTAGGCGAAATTCTCCGTGTCGATCCGCCCCGTCCGGGAACGGCCACCCTCGGGAAACACGAGGATCGAGTGACCCGTGTTCAGCAGGTAATCGCACTTTTCGAGGGTCCGTCTCACCTCCTCGCGGTCCCCGCCCCGCGTGATGGGGATGCACTTCATGAGGTAGCAGACGGCCGTGTCGAGGGGGTTGCGGTTGAAGTTGCGCCTCTCCGGGAGGTTCCACGGGAATCGCCGGTATCGCAACAGGTAGTGCCACCACGGCAGCATCGCAAAGGCGATGAACGCCGAGTCGATGAGCGTCAGGTGGTTGGCACAGATGAGCCAGCCGCCGTCGTGACGGCTGAAGTGCTCCCTGCACTGCCGCCGGAAGGCCTTCAGGTCCCGGAACCGGTAGCCCATCAGCCGGATAACGGCGGCAACGAGGGGGATGTAGAGGAACGCGGCCAAAAGGCTCAGCACCTGCTGAACCGCCAGCCACCGTTGATCGCTTCTGTCCATCTTTCGTTCTATTTGTGCTTCTCTTTCCTTCACTTCGCAGGTGCTGATGGTACGGCGAAGCGATGAAGTTGGGAAGTTCGGAGAAACGGGGATTGCACGAGTGGCTTTCGGCTTTTCCGAACTGCACAGCTTCCCGAATCCAGCGACAAGAAGCTGAAACGCCCTTAGAACGGGTCATTGCGAGCACCCGCAGGGTGCGCGGCAATCTCATGAAAAGGGCGAGATCGCCACGCTTCGCTCGCGATGACGTGGGTTATCGCTGGATCCGGGAACTTTTCAACTTCCCGGCTTCCGCAGTCTACGCTGCCTTCTTCAGGATGATCTCGACGGCGTCGCCGATCGTCCGGATCTTGTCCGCCTCGTCGTCGTCGATGGAGATGCCGAAGACGTCCTCGCACTTGATCACCACGTCCACGAGGCGCGCGGAGTTGACCTTCAGGTCGTTGAGGATGTGGGTGTCCTTCGTCGCCGTGTCGAGCAGCTCGGGGTTCTTCGTGTACAGCTTGAGGATGTTGCACAGCTCCTGGAAAATCTTCTTCTCGTCCATGTCAGACTCCTTCAATAGAATAGAATGGCTAGGGGCAAAGGGCTCAAAGCCGGGGGAAATCCAAAGAAGTTCTCTGCCCCCCGGCCCTTCGCCTTTTGCCAGTCGCCTTAGGCCCGTTTCATTTGCCCTGGGCATTGCGCTATTCGCCTTAAGCCCTCAGCCGTCCCATCGTTTGAATATCATGCAGCTGTTCACGTCGCCGAAGCCGAAGCCGGCCTTGGCGAAGATCTTCACCTTGGGGTCTTCGATCATCTCCTGCGGGATCCGCGGGGCGAAGTCGGCGATCTCGGGGTGCACGTCCTCGCAGTTCACCGACGGGTGGATGAACCCCTTGTGGAGCTGCAGCACCACGCCCACGGACTCCACGGCCCCGGCCCCGCCGAGGCAGTGGCCCACGAGCGACTTGGTCGCGTTGATCCAGGGGAAGGTGGCCGGCGTCCGCTCGAGCGCGACGGCCCAGTTCTTCACCTCGTGGGGGTCGGCGAAGGTGGCCGTCAGGTGCCCGTTGACGGCGTCCACGTCGGCGACGGAGATCCCCGCGTCGGCCACGGCCGCGCGGATGCACCGCTGGACGCTCTCGGGGTTGGGAGCGGTCATGGACCCTCCGTTGCGGTGCCCGCCGCAGTTGACGGCCCCGCCCAGAAGCTCGGCGTAGATCCTCGCGCCCCGCTTCCGGGCCGTTTCCAGGTCCTCGAGGATCAGGGCGCCGGCGCCCGAGCCGGGCACGAAGCCGGCCGCCGTGGCGCTCATGGGGCGGGAGGCCTTTTCGGGGGCGTCGTTGAACTTCCGGCACAGCACGCGCATCGCGTCGAAGCCCGCCCAGATGTAGGGGGAGGATCCCTCGGAGCCCCCGGCGATCATCCGCTTCGCCAGCCCGCAGCGGATGCGCAGCATGGCGTCGATGATGGCCTCGTTGCCCGTGCTGCAGGCCGACGAGTTGGAGGTCACCTGGTTGCCCAAGGCGAGCAGCCCGGCGATCTTCGCGCTCGTGGAGCTGTTCATGACCATCTGGACGACCGTGCTCCCGAGGCGCCGGATCTGGCGGTCGTTGACCTTCGGGACGACCTGGCCGGCGATGGTGTCCATGCCGCCGATCCCGGATCCCATGATGGCCCCCGTGTCCCAGTCCACCGCGGCGCTGTCCGGCCGGGGCACGGAGAACCCCGCGTCGCGCCACGCGTCGATGGCGGCGATGCAGGCGTAGCCGATGTTGTCGTTGACCGAGAGCAAATCCTCGGCGTCGAAGTACTGGTCGCGAAGCGCCTCGTAGTTCTGCGGGACCCCCCCGACCTGGCAGGCAAACCCCAGCTCCTTGAGGTGCGGGATATACCGGATCCCCGAGCGGCCCTCGCGCAGGGCGCGTTCGTATTCGGCAAGGCCATGACCGTTGGGGGCCATGATCCCCAGGCCCGTGATCACAATCCTCGTTCTCATTGCACGCTGACCCCCATGCCGGCCAGCACACCCGAGGCGACGGGCTCCCCGTTCTCCCTCTCCATGCTGACCTTCGCTTTCAGGTTCCCCTTCCGGAAATAGACCTTCTCCCCCCGGATGATGACGCGCTCGCCCGGCTTCACCATGCCCGCGAACTCCACGGCCTCGATGACGGTGAAGAGGGTGGTCAGATTCCCTCTCTGCAGCTCTTCCTCCCGGCCCTGCGCCATGACGAGGTAGAGCCCGAAGGCGACCACCCCCGTCTGGGCCATGGCCTCCACGAGGATCACCCCCGGCGTGACGGGACGCCCCGGGAAGTGCCCCGGGTAGAACCACTCGTCTTCCCTGAACCGGTAGGCCCCGACGATGTGCGTCTCGTCGAGCTCCAGGATCTCGTCGATGAAGCGGAAGGGGGCCTGCTGCGGAACCGCCGCCAGGACCTTCTGCCTCGTTTCGCGATCAGCCGCCATAGAGCCCCCCGTTGACGTGGATGACGCTTCCCGTGATGTAGGAGCCCTTCGTCGCCAGGAAGGCCACCACCTCGGCCACCTCCTCGGGCCTGCCCATCCGGCCCAGCGGGACGCCCGCCAGGAGCCGCTCCCGGATCTCCCCGGGCAGCACGGCGGTCATCTCCGTGTCGATGAAGCCCGGCGCCACGGAGTTGACGAGGATGTTGCGGCCCGCCAGCTCGCGGCACAGCGACTTCGTGAAGACGTCCAGGGCCGCTTTCTCCATCGTGTAGGGGATCTGCCCCGCGTTGCCCGTGTGCCCCACGACGCTGGAGATGTTGATGATGCGCCCGCTCCCCTTCCGGAGCATGTACTGGCGAAGCACCCGTTTCGTGAGGAACCAGATGCCCCGCGTGATGGCCCGCTGCTCGTCGAACTGCTCCACCTTCATGGTGTGGATGTCGGCGTTGATGGACAGCCCCGCGTTGTTGACGAGCACGTCCACGCGGCCGGCCTGCTCCTTGATCGCGTTGACCAGGGATTCCACCTGGTCGAGGTCGGCCAGGTCGGCCTGCAGGAGAAAGGCGTCGCCCAGCGCCGACTGGAGGGCCTTTGCGCTCTCGGCGCTCTTCCTGTAGTGAAGGCCCACGCGGAAGCCTTCCTTCGCCAGCGCCCTTGCGCAGGCCGCGCCGATCCCCGTTCCGCTCCCCGTCACGACGGCTACCGGTTTGTCGCTCATCTCTCCTCCCTCACCATCACGCCGCCGACGGCGTTTTTCGACTTGTGCGGGTAGTCCGGGTAGGCGATCCCGTGGAAGACGCCCGTCCGGGCGTCCTTCAAGGTCATGATCTGTTCGCCGTCGACGAAGATGTTGGCGTCGCCGATGACGATGCTCGCCCCGGAGTCCTTGAGCCGCTGGAAACGCTTCACGTTCACCTCGTAGCGCACCACCCGGTTGTAGGGCCGGATCTGGCCGCTGAAGAAGATCTCGCCGCAGCCCAGCGCACGCCCCGTCCCCAGGGCACCGCGCCAGAGGCAGTAGAAGCCCAGGAGCTGCCAGACGGCATCCACGCAGAGGCATCCCGGCTGGACCGGGTCGCCGGGCAGGTGGCACTGGAAGTACCAGGCATCCAGGCGGACGTCCTGCTCGGCCACGATCGCCCCGTGGCGGTTGTCCTTCGTGACGGACAGGATCCGGTCGATCATGAGAAACGGCGGCGCCGGGAGCTTTGCGTCCATGCCCTTCGGCGGGTCGGAGACGAGGTTGCCGTACGCGATGGCCAGGATCTCCTTGAGATCGAAGTGGCTCTTCTCCATGAATTCCTGGTAGGTCATGGCCTCTCCTTTACCGCCAGCATCATGTGTCCCCAGGACAACCCGGCGCCCACCTGCACGAGGGCGACATGGTCGCCCGGCGCGAGGTCGGCCCAGTGCAGGCTCAGCGACCCCGGGGCCCCGGCCGTGGCCGTGTTGCCGAACCACTCGACGTTGTGCCAGTGGTTCTCGGGGGAGATCCCGCAGCGCTCGCAGACGGTCCGCAGCATGCCGAGGTTGGCCTGGTGGCCCACGAACTTGAGATGGCCGTTGAGCGAGGGGTTGGCCGCCTGGAGGATGCGCAGCGCATCCGTCGTCTTGCGGATCGCGAAGCCCTGCACGGCGTTGCCGTCCTGCCCGAAGTGGCCCGTGCGGCGGATCGAGACCTTGTCCCAGCACGAGGGCTTGGCGTCGAAGCGGGTGGCGTCGATGACCTTGTCCGACGGGACGGTGAGCGACACGACGGCGGCGGTGCTCCCGTCGCCGAAGAGGCATGCCGAGCGGCGGTCCGAGTAATCGAGGCAGCGCGTCAGGTTCTCGGGCTGCGTGACCAGGATGTACGGGGGAAGGGCCCCCGCGTGCATGTTCGACAGGACGTGCATCTGCAGGGAGAAGCTCGTGCAGGCCGAGTTCATGTCGAAGGCGGGTACGTCGATCCCCAGCTCGGCGGCCACCGTGGAGGCCTCCGCCGGCGAGGCCACGTCGGGGGCCGAGCTGCCGGAGATCACCATGCCGATGTCCCCCGCGGCGATCCCCGCCCGCTCGATGGCCATGCGGGCCGCAAGGGCCGCCGTCTGGCCGTTGGTGTAGAGGCTCGCCTCCTGGGCGGCGCGGACGTCGCGGTTCTTCGTCGCCCGGATGTAATCGAGGGGCAGCACCGTGCGGCGCTCGCGGATCCCCACGCGCTCCTCGATCCACTCCTCGCTCGACCCGATGTCCAGATCGCTCAGGAAGCGGTTCGTGATCACGTTTTCCGGGTAGAAGTGCCCCAGTCCATGTAAGTACAGCATTGCCTTACCGATGACCCTTTGCCTTTTATGGCCGCCTGTGCCGGCCGTCCTACACCAGCTCCCTGCCGATGATCATGTGCTGCACCTCGCGCACGCCCTCGTAGATGTCGATGATGTGGGCGTCGCGGACGAGCTTCGAGATCTCGTACTCCTGCATGTAGCCGTAGCCGCCGTGCAGGTGCAGCCCCTCGTTGGCGCAGAACAGGGCCGCCTCGGCGGCGGTGTTCTTCGCCAGCGACGAGTACATCCCGCGGTCCTCGTCGCGCTCCTGGACCTTGACGGCCGCCTTCATGAGGGCCAGTTCCGCCAGCTCCACCTTCTTCCACATGGCCACGAGCGTCTCCCGCGCCACGGGCATGTCGCAGATCCGCTGGCCGAACTGCTTGCGCTCGCGGGTGTACTGCAGGGTGAGATCGAGGGCCCGGCGGGCCAGGCCCACGCCGATGGCGGCGACCATGGGCCGGGCGTAGTCGAGCACGTCGATGAGGTACTTGAATCCCTGGCGCCTGTCGCCGATGATCTGGCTCTCGTCGACGACGACGTCCTCGAAGGTGACCGTGGCCGTGTTGGACAGATGCTGCCCGAGCTTCTCCTCGGGCTTGCCGAGGACGATCCGGCCGCCGCCCTTGGCCGTGAGCACCGTCTGCGGTTTGGCCGGCAGGTTGGGCCTGCCGCCCTGGAACATCTCCTCCGTCGGCACGATGCAGCAGGCCAGCAGCTGCGCCGTGGGTTTGCCCACCTTGCAGAAGACCGTGAACTGGCTCGCGTAGGAGGCGTTGGTGATGAAGCACTTGGCCCCGTTGAGGATGTACTTGCCGCCGGGGCCCTTTGCGATGAAGGTGCTCATCGACGAGTTGTCCGACCCGGCGCCGGGCTCGGTCAGGCAGAAGGAGGCCAGCAGGGGCGCCTGGACGTAGGGCCCCAGGAAATCCTGCTTCTGCTTCTCGCTGCCGTGCTGGGCGATGACCGTGTTGGCCAGGTCGTTGCACATGGCCGAGGTCGAGATGCCCGTGTCGCCGTAGGAGAGCTCCTTGATGATGAGGGCCGACGAGACGGCGTCGATCTCGAAGCCCTTCACCTCCTTCGGGATGCTCAGGTTGAGGATGCCCAGTTCCCAGGCCTTGGCGATGATCCCGTAGGGGAATTCGTGCGACTTGTCGATCTGCAGGATGTTCGGGAGGATCTCGTTTTTCACGAAGCGCCGGACCGTGTCGACATACATCTGCTGGTCTTCATTGAGGCGGAAATCCATGGAGTTCTCCTTGCGTGTGTGCGTGTTCGGATGATCCCCGCAGGGGGGCGGCCCGTTGCCGGTCAGTTGCCGGAAAAGGCCCGTTCGGCGGAGGCGAGCGTGGTCAGCGAGATGCAGGTCACGCCGATCGTTTTGAAGAAGTCCCGGAGGGGACGGTTGGGACCGATTTCGTAGACGGTGTCGGCCTGCGAGGCGATGGCCCTCATGTTGTCGCACCACTGGACGGTGCCCGAGAGCTGCGCCACGAGCCGCTCGATGACCTCTTCCCGGTCGGGGGAGTGGAAGCCGCCCGTGAAGTTGGAGGTGACCCGGACGGCGTTTTCGGCCTTCATCCGGCGCCGCACGCAGGCCAGCTCCTCCTCGAAGGGCTCCTCGATGACCTGCATGAACCGGCTGTGGAAGGGGGCGCTCACGTTGAGGGCCACGAACCGGGCCGGGCTCTCGTCGGCCAGGGCCTTCGCGAGGCGCGCCTCGGCCTCGGGCATGGCCTTGGAGTGGCCGCTGATGACGATCTGGTTGGGCGAGTTGATGTTCGCCACGTCGATGGGCAGGTCGGCGAGCAGCTCGCGGATCATCCGGGAGTTGAGGTCCTTGCGGATGACGGCCGCCATGCCGCCCTCGCCCACCGGGACGGCCTCCTGCATGAGGCTGCCGCGGATGTGGACGATGCGGATGACCGTTTCGAGCGGCAGGACGCCCGCGGCCACCAGGGCCGTGTACTCGCCGAGGCTGTGCCCGCCGAACACGTCGGGGGTGATGCCGTACTTGTCGATGATGGCCTTCAGCATGGCGATCTCCGTCACCACGATGCTCGGCTGGGCATAGGCGGTCAGGTTGAGCCTCTCGTCCTCGCCGAAGCAGAGTGCGGCCACGTCCCAACCGAGGGCGTCGGAGGCCTCCTCGTAGATCCGCCGGCACTCGGGGATGCTCTCGTAGAAATCCCTGCCCATCCCGTGGCGCTGGGAACCCTGACCCGGAAATACGATGGCGGTCTTGCCGTTGGCCATTTGTCGTCGTCTCCTTCGCTGCTTCTCGCTGTCTCTCTCTTTGTCGAACGAGCCGCTCCCTGCGGCCCGGCCGTGTAGGAGCAACCGTTGTGCCAGGCGGCCGGGTTGGGGGAAGATCATCGTAAGCCTTTGTAATGAATACGTAAAAAGAAAATTCGGCAAATGGCCGGAGGCCCGGGGATGGGCACCGGGGTGTATACTTCGCTTCACACTGGGAAGGGGGGTATACAAGGACCGAAAAAATTATTTGCCTGGGGGGAAGGAAAGGTGTAAAGGAATGAACGTTCATTCCGATAGGGATGATGCAGAGGTTCGAGCATGAAGAATTCGGACAAGCGCAAGGAGATCATGCAGGCGGCCCTCGAACTGATTGCGGAGAAGGGCTTTCACGGGGCCCCCATGGCCATGATCGCCGAGAGGGCGGGCGTGGGGGCCGGCACGATCTACCGCTATTTCGAGAGCAAGGAGGCGCTGATCGCCGAGATCTTCAGCGACCTGGAGAAGACGGTGGTGGAGTACCTGATGCAGGGCTACTCCGTCGGCCGCCCTCTTCGCGAGCGCTTCATGCATCTCTCCACCATGATCATGCGGTATTTCATGGACCACGCGATCCACTTCCGGTTCATCGAGCAGTACATGAACTCCCCCTACGGGGTGACCCTTCGTCGGGAGCGTCTCCTGGGGAAAGCGCGGGACATCGATCTGTTCCGGCATCTCCTGCAGGAGGGGATCGACCGCCGGGAGCTGAAGGACCTGCCCATGCCCGTCCACTTTGCCCTGGCCTTCGGGCCCGCCCTTTCCCTCCTGCGTGATCAAATCCTGGGATTCGTGGAACTCGACGATGTGCTGATCCGCAAGGCGGCGGAGGCCTGCTGGGACGCGGTCAGAAGGCAGGAGGAGCCCGGCCGGTGAGCGTCGGCGCCGGCAGGGCGGAAACCCGTCGAACGGGCAGGGATCCCATTCCCGCCGCCGAGGCTTCGGCTGCGGCAGGCGGACGAAGTCAAACACAGAGGTGTCGCATGCCAATCCGCAAGCAAAACGGGGTGATTCTTGCCGCCGCGGTTTTCGCCGCGGTGAGCCTGCTGGCCGGCTGCCAGAACACCGCGGGCAAGGGGCCGGGGCAGGCCGGCCCGCCGGAGGTGGCCGTGGTCGAAGTCAAGCCAGAGCGTATCGCCGTCACGACGGAGCTGCCGGGCAGGACATCGGCCTACCTGATCGCCGAGGTGCGGCCCCAGGTGAGCGGCATCATCCAGCAGAGGCTCTTCAGGGAGGGCACCGACGTGAAGGCGGGCGACGTCCTCTACCAGATCGACCCGGCGACGTACCAGGCCGCCTATGACAGCGCCAAGGCATCGCTTGCCCGGGCGGAGGCCAACATCACCGCCATCCGCTTCCGGGCGGAGCGCTACAAGGAGCTCGTGGAGATCAAGGCGGTGAGCCGCCAGGAACACGACGACGCCATGGCCGCCCTCAAGCAGGCCGAGGCGGAGATCGCAGCCGGCAAGGCGGCCGTGGAGGCCGCGCGGATCAATCTGGGCTACACCCGGGTGACGGCGCCCATCGGCGGGCGGATCGGCAAGTCGTCGGTCACGGTGGGCGCGCTGGTCACGGCGAACCAGCCGGCGTCCCTGGCGACCATCCAGCAGATCGACCCGGTCTACGTCGACGTCACCCAGTCGAGCGCCGTGCTCCTGCAGCTGCAGAAGGCCATGGCGAGCGGCGCCCTGAGGCGCGACAGCGCCAACCGGGCCCGGGTCAGGCTGATCCTGGAGGACGGGACCGCCTACCCGATGGAAGGGACCCTGCAGTTCCAGGACGTCACGGTGGACCCGACGACGGGGTCGTTCATCGTGCGGGCGATCTTCCCCAACCCGAAGCGGATTCTGCTGCCCGGCATGTTCGTCCGCGCCGTGCTGGAGGAGGGTGTCAACGAGCAGGCGATCCTCGTCCCGCAGCAGGGCGTCTCCCGCGACCCGAAGGGCAACCCCCTGGCCCTGGTCGTGGATGCCGAGGGCAAGGTCCAGCAGCGCGTGCTCACCGTCGTCCGCACGATCAAGGACAAGTGGCTCGTCTCGGACGGTCTTGCGCCGGGCGACCGCGTCATCGTCGAGGGCGTGCAGAAGGTCAGGCCCGGCATGACCGTCAGGGCCGTCCCCTACGGCGAGGCCAAGGTCCCCGACGGCAAGGCCGCAGAGCCGGCCGCCGCGAAGCCGAGGTGAGGGGAGGCGCGCGATGCTGTCGAGATTCTTTCTGGACCGTCCCGTCTTCGCGTGGGTCATCGCCATCATCATGATGGCGGGGGGCGCTCTGGCCATCTACAACCTGCCCATCGCCCAGTACCCGCCGATCGCCCCGCCGTCCATCGCGGTGACGGCATACTACCCGGGGGCCTCGGCCGAAACCGTCGAGAACAGCGTCACCCAGATCATCGAGCAGAAGATGACCGGCTTCGAGCGGATGCTCTACCTCACCGCGACGAGCGACTCGTCCGGGTCGAGCCGCATCGAGCTGGTCTTCGCGCCGGGCACCGACCCCGATCTGGCCTGGGCGCAGGTGCAGAACAAGCTGCAGCTCGCCATGGCGAACCTGCCGGAGGTCGTCAGCAACCAGGGCGTGCGGGTCAGCAAGTCCACCCGCAACTACCTGATGTTCGTGGGCCTGATCTCGGAAGACGGCAGCATGGACGGAAACGACCTGCGCGACTACGCTCAGTCCAACCTGGAAAAAGTGCTCTCCCGGGTCCCCGGCGTGGGCGAGGTGGAGATCTTCGGCAGCCAGTACGCCATGCGGATCTGGCTCAACCCCGACAAGCTCACCAACTACGGGATGACGATCCAGGACGTCATCACCTCCCTCCGGGCCTACAACGTCGAGGTCTCCGCGGGGCAGTTCGGCGGCGCGCCCGCCGTCGAGGGGCAGCGGCTCAACGCCAGCATCATCGTCCAGAGCCTGCTCAAGACGCCCGAGGAGTTCGCCTCCATTCCCCTGCGCACCAACCCCGACGGCTCCGTCGTGCGCGTCCGGGACGTGGGCCGGACGGAATTGGGCACCGAGACCTACGACGTCCAGGCCCGGTTCAACGGCATGCCTGCCGCCGGGATGGCCATCCGCCAGGCCGCCGGGGCCAACGCCCTGCAGACGGCCGACAACGTCAAGGCCAAGATGGAGGAACTGGGCCACTTCTTCCCCAAGGGCATGAAGGTCGTCTACCCCTACGACACGACCCCCTTCGTCCGGGTGGCCATCAAGGAGGTGTTCAAGACGCTCTTCGAGGCGATCGTGCTCGTGTTCCTGGTCATGTACCTGTTCATGGGCAACATGCGGGCCACCCTCATCCCCACGATCGCCGTGCCCGTGGTCATCCTGGGGACCTTTGCGTCCCTGGGGATCTTCGGGTTCTCCATCAACATGCTGACCATGTTCGCCATGGTGCTGGCCATCGGCCTGCTCGTCGACGACGCCATCGTCGTCGTGGAAAACGTGGAGCGGATCATGAGCGAGGAGGGTCTTTCGCCCCGGGAGGCCACGGCGAAGTCCATGGACCAGATCACGAGCGCCCTGATCGGCATCGGTCTCGTGCTCTCGGCGGTGTTCGGCCCCATGGCCTTCTTCCCGGGCTCCACGGGCGTCATCTACCGCCAGTTCTCGGTGACGGTCATCACCGCCATGCTCCTCTCCGTGCTGGTGGCCCTGATCCTCACGCCGGTGCTCTGCGCGACGCTTCTCAAGCCGGTCCCGAAGGGGCACGAGCCGGCGGAGAACGCCGTCTGGTTCCTGCGCCCGTTTTTCCTGCGGTTCGATCGCGCGTTTTTTCAAACCCGGGACCTCTACATGCGCATGGTCCGCCGGTCCATCACGAACAAGCTCCGGTACCTGGCCGTCTTCGTCCTGATCGTCGGCGCCATGGGCATCCTGTTCATGCGGATGCCCACGGCCTACCTGCCCGACGAGGACCAGGGCATTCTCACGGTGCAGGCGCTGCTGCCGGCCAACTCGACCCTGGAGCAGACCGACGCGGTCCTGCGGCGGGTCCGGGACTATTTCCTCGAGAACGAAAAGGACGCGGTCGAGGCCGTGTTCACCGTTTCCGGCATCAGCTTTTCGGGCCGGGGGCAGAACGCGGGGTTCTCCTTCGTCAAGCTCAAGGACTGGGATCTGCGCAGAGGCGCGGAGCTGAAAGTCGGGGCCGTCGCCGGGCGCGCCATGGCGGAATTCTCGAAGATCCGCAACGCCATGGTGTTCGCCTTCGCGCCGCCGGCGGTCGTGGAGCTGGGGCAGGCCAAGGGGTTCGATTTCCAGCTGCTGGACCGCGGCGGCCTGGGACACGCCAGGCTCATGGAGATCCGCAACCAGCTCCTCGGCATGGCGGCCAGGAGCCCCGCGATGACCAAGGTCCGGCCCAACGGCCTGGAGGACGTGCCCGAGTACCGGGTCGACGTGGACTGGCAGAGGGCCGGCGCCCAGGGCGTCCCCATCACCTCGATCCACCACACGATCGCGGCGGCCTTCGGGAGCGCCTACGTCAACGATTTCATCCACGCCGGTCGGGTCAAGCGGGTCTACGTCCAGGCCGACGCCCCCTACCGCATGCTGCCCACGGACCTGGAACGGCTCCACGTGCGCAACAGCGCGGGCCGGATGGTGCCCTTCTCGTCCTTCGCCTCGGGCTACTGGACGACCGGGTCCCCGAAGCTGGAGCGCTTCAACGGCTTCCCGTCGATCAACATCGTGGGCGAGGCGGCGCCGGGCCGGAGTTCCGGCGAGGCGATGCAGGCGATGGAGGGGTTCGTCCGCGAACTGCCCCAGGGCGTCGGGTATGACTGGCAGGGGCTGTCCTACCAGGAGCGGATGTCCAGAGCCCAGGCGCCGCTGCTGTACGCCTTCTCCATCTTCGTGATCTTCCTGTGCCTGGCGGCGCTCTACGAGAGTTGGCCCATCCCGATTGCCGTCCTGCTGGTCCTGCCCCTCGGGGTCATCGGCGGCGTCATCGCATCGAGCCTGCGGGGTCTGCCCAACGACGTCTATTTCCAGATCGGCGTGCTGACCACGCTCGGCCTGACCACCAAGAACGCGATCCTGATCGTCCAGTTCGCCAAGGCGGGCGTCGAGCAGGGGATGGGGCTGGTGGAGGCCACCCTCGAGGGGGCGAGGCTGCGCTTCCGCCCGATCGTCATGACGTCGCTGGCCTTCGGGTTCGGCGTCCTGCCCCTGGCCGTGGCGACCGGCGCCGGGGCGGGCGCCATGAATGCCATCGGCACGGGCGTGCTGGGCGGCATGGTGACGGCCACCGTCCTGGTGATCATTTTCACCCCCCTGTTCTTCGTGCTGGTCGAGACGTTCATCGGGAAAGCCGGGAAGGGTCAGGGGACGCCCGCCGCGGGCGTGTTCGCGGGGATGGGGGGCCTGCTCTCGGGCATCCGGGAACGGTTCATGGCCAAACGGGCCGGCGGGCGGGTCACCGGAGCAGAAGAAACACATCCATCGGGGGATCGATGACATGAACAGACGGCTGATCGTCTTGCTGGGCCTGACCGTCCTGTGCGCGGCGGGGTGTTCCCTGGCGCCGACCTACTCCCGGCCCGAGGCGCCCGTTCCCGCCGCCTGGCCGGGCGCCGCGCAGCAGGCGGGCAAGCCGGGGGAGGCCGCCGCCGACGTGCCGTGGAAGGATTTCTTCGTCGACGAAAAACTGCGGCAGGTCATCGGCATGGCGCTTGCCAACAACCGCGACCTGCGCGTGGCCGCCCTGCAGGTCGAGCGGACGCAGGCCCTGTACCGCGTCCAGCGCGTCGAGCTGCTGCCGACCGTGAACGCCGGCGCGGCCTTCAGCAAGGAACGGGTCCCCGGCATCCTGTCGGGCAGCGGCCAGCCGAGGACCACGGAGTACTACAGCGTCAGCGCGGGCGTCAGCGCCTGGGAGATCGACCTCTTCGGCCGCATCCGGAACCTAAGCGACGCGGCGCTCGAGCAGTACCTCGCCACGGGGCAGGCCCGCGCGGGCGCGCAGATCGCGCTGATCGCCGAGGTGGCCTTTGTGTACCTCGCCCTTGCCGCCGACCGCGAGAACCTCGAACTCGCCCGGGCGACCCTCGAGACGCAGCTGCAGACCTACGAGATGATCCGGAAGCGAGCCGAGGTGGGCGCCTCCTCCGAGCTGGACCTGCGCCAGGCCCAGACCCGGGTGGACGCGGCGCGGGTCGACATCGCCCGCTACGCGGCCCAGGCGGCCCTCGATGAGAATGCGCTGAGGCTCCTGGTCGGCTCCCCTGTGCCCCCGGAACTTCTGCCCGGTGCCCTCGACGAGGTGGCGGAGCCAAGGGACTTCACCCCGGGCCTGCCCTCCGAGGTGCTGCAGCGCCGGCCGGACATCGTCGCGGCCGAGCACCAGCTCAAGGCGGCCCATGCGAACATCGGCGCGGCCCGGGCGGCCTTCTTTCCCCGCATCACGCTCACCACGAGCATCGGCACGGCGAGCGATCAGCTCTCCGGGCTCTTCGCGTCGGGCTCCGAGACCTGGTCCTTCGTGCCGCGGATCGTCGTGCCGATTTTCGACGCCCGCACGTGGGCGGCCTACGACGTGACGAAGGTGGACCGGGAGATCGCCCTGGCCCGGTACGAACGGGCGATCCAGGCGGGGTTCCGGGAAGTGGCCGACGCCCTGGCCCAGCGTGCAACCCTGGGGGAGCAGCTCGAGGCCCAGCGGTCGCTCGTGGAGGCCTCCGAAGTGAGCTACCGCCTCTCCGATGCGCGCTACAAGCGCGGGATCGACAGTTATCTGCGCGTCCTGGACGCGCAGCGCTCGCTCTACGGCGCCAGGCAGGGGCTCATCGCCGTCCGCCTGGCCCGCCTTGCCAACCTGGTGACGCTCTACAAGGTGCTGGGCGGAGGGGCATTCTAAAGGCCGGGGCCGCCGTCATCCCGCCGGCGGACCCGCCCGGCTCCCGTCCGGCCTCTCCGCTCTGCGGCGTTTCGGCGCTGCAACGTCCCGGGTGTTGACTTGCCGTGCCGTTCCCGGTATGATTCCAAACACTTGAGCCCCCGGAACCCCACGCGATCCGGGGGAGCAGCCAGGGGCCATGCCGCGGCCGGGTCAGAGCGCGCGCGGCGATGGTCTTTTTTCTTTCGCCCGGGACGGGACCGCCTATGGAACTTTTCATCCTGGCGGCGGTGAGCCTCACCATCGCCGTCTCCCTGCTCCTCAAGAAGGAACGGGACGCCGTCCAGGTCTCCTTCGCGCTCGTGTGCCTGGCCCTCTTCCTCCACAAGGGGGGGACGTTCTTCAACAGCCTCTTCGAGGACCCCTTCTGGGGGTTTCTGAGCCGGGCGGGGTTTTTGCTCCTGCCGCCGCTCCTCATCGAGTTTACCCGCAGCATGCTCCGCGGCAAGAGCGTCCTGTCCCGCAAGGGGGTCGCCGCCGCATCGGCCGTGAGTCTGCTCTGGGCCGCGGCGTTCTTCACGCCGCTTGCACAGGCGCCCTGGTTCGAGCCCGCGCTCCTGGCGTACCTGTGGCTCACGATCCTCACCTGCCTCGGCGCCCTGCTGCTGTTCATCCGCGGGCGCGCCCCCGGGGTGGAGCGCACCCGGATGGTCTACGTCACGATGGCCTGCGCCATCACGGCGGCCGTGAGCCTTCTGGACGTCTTCCACTACCTGGGGTTCCGCTTTCCCCCGATCTCCAACCTCGCCCTGGCGGGCCTGCTGTACTTCGTGCTCATCATCATCCTGCATCCCCGTCTCCCCGAGCTCTACGAGATCATGGTGCGCGGGCTCGTCCTGTCCGTCGTCACGCTCTTCGCAACGGGCACCTTTTTCTTCATCCTGGGGCTCTTCGGCAGCATCGAGCCCGTGTACTTCACCCACGTGCTGACGGCCTCCTTCATCATCGTCATCTCCTACGACCCCTTCCGGGTCATCATGAAGAAGGTCTTCAACTACTTCTTCCCCGAGGCGAAGGACATCTTCTCGTCGATCTACGGCTTCGACCAGGAGCTGGAGAGGGAGAAGTCGCAGCTTCTGGAGGAAATGGCCACGGCGCTGGCCCACGAGATCCGCAACCCCCTGGGCTCCATCAAGGGCGCCGGCCAGGTCCTTCGTTCCGAGGAGGCAAACCCCGAGAACCAGAAGCTCCTCGACGTGATCGTCGAGGAGGCGGACCGGCTCAACAACGTGGTGACGCAGTTCATGAACTACGCGAAACCCTACGCCGTGAGCCCGAAGCTCCACGACATCAACGGCATCATCGAGAAGGCCGTCGAGGTCATCCGGGTGAGCGGCCTGCCCGAGGGGATCTCAATCGAGACGGACCTCCACCCCGGCCTGCCGCAGGTCTGCGTCGACGGCGAGCAGATGAAGCAGGTGATCCTCAACATCGCATTCAACGGCATCGAGGCCATGCCCGACGGGGGCACCCTCACCATCCGGACAACCCGCATCGAGAGCGAGGAGGGCGAGGCCGTGGGGATCTCCGTCCGCGACACGGGCAGGGGGATGTCCAAGGAGGATCTCCAGAGCATCTTCAAGCCCTTCTTCACGACGAAGGAGCGGGGCGTGGGCCTGGGCCTGGCCATCTGCCAGCGGATCGTGAAGAACAACAACGGTTCCATCCGTGCGAAATCGATCCCCGGTCAGGGGTCGGTCTTCTATATCCGGCTCAACCTGCCCCAGGGGTAAGGAGGCGGGTGACCGGGGGCGCATCCTGTCACGATGCGAAGTTGAGAAGTTGGGAAGTTGAGAAGCTTGGACGGGCAGGAGACGATCTCATATCCGCGGATGATCCGAGCTTCACAACTTCTCAGCTTCCCAGCTTCGTTTTGTTCGGGGCAACCCGTGCCGAGACCTCTCGGACAGCCCTGTGAAGAAACAAAATCGTCACGGGCACACGGTCTCAAAGAGCCTTGACGCCCGGCGCAAAGTAAACTAAAGTCGGGCTTTCAATCACCCGTCCATGGGAACGCAAGTGTCCAAAATTCCGAGGAAAAAGATCCTCGTCGTCGACGACGAGGTCAACATGCGCCTCGTGCTCAAGGCGATGCTGACCAAGGAGGGCTACGAGGTCGAGACCGCGGCCGACGGTCTCGAGGCCCTCGCCCTGCTCAGGCGCCACGACGTGACGGCCTGCGTGACCGATCTCAAGATGCCGAAGCTCGACGGCATGGGTCTCCTGAGCCGCATGGCAGAGGAATACCCGTCCATCCCCGTCATCCTCATCACGGCACACGGGACCGTCGCCACGGCCGTGGATGCCCTCAAGAAGGGGGCCTTTGACTACATCACGAAGCCCTTCGACCAGGAGGAGCTCAAGCGTGTGATCGGCAAGGCCGTGAAGACGCGGGTGCTGAGCGACGAGGAGATCCATCTGGCGCCGGCCGAGATCGACCGCAGCGAGATCGTGGGGTCGAGCCCGCACATGGCGAAGATCTTCGAGATCATCCGGAAGGTGGCCCCGACGACGACGACGATCCTCATCACCGGCGAGACGGGGACCGGGAAGGAGCTCGTGGCCAACGCGATCCACGCCGGCAGCCCCCGGAAGCTCAACCCCTTCATCAAGATCAACTGCTCGGCGATCGCCGAGAATCTCATCGAGAGCGAGCTGTTCGGCTACGAAAAGGGCGCCTTCACGGGAGCCGTCTCCAGCAAGCCCGGGCGCTTCGAGCTCGCGCACAAGGGGACGCTCTTCCTCGACGAGATCGGCGATTTGCCCCGGGAGATGCAGGTGAAGCTCCTGCGGGTGATCCAGGACCACGAGTTCGAGCGCGTCGGCGGCATCCAGACGATCAAGGTGGACGTCCGGCTCGTGGCGGCCACCAACCGCAACCTCCAGCAGGACGTCAGGGAGGGCCGTTTCCGGGAGGACCTGTTCTACCGCCTCAACGTCATGCCGATCCACGTCCCGCCCCTGCGGGAGCGCAAGGAGGACATCCCGGCCCTGCTCGATTACTTCATCGGGAAGTTCAACCGCAAGCTCGACCGCCGGATCGCCGGCGCGGACCCCGAGGTCGTGGATCTCCTGATGGATCACGACTGGCCCGGCAACATCCGTGAGCTGGAGAACCTCACCGAGCGGCTCGTCCTCATGGCCCGGGGCGAGAGGATCGTCATGGGCGACGTCCCCGCGGAACTCATCGAGGCCGTCGAGGCCCGAACGCAGGCCGGCGCGCCGGACGAGAAGCGGTCCATCAAGGATCTCATCCGGGAGAAGACGGAGGACATCGAGAAGCAGATGATCCTCCGGGCGCTCGAGGAGTGCGAGGGCAACATCTCGAAGGCGGCCCGGCAGCTGGGTCTGAGCCGCCGGGGCCTGCATCTGAAGCTGGCAAAATACAGTCTCCGCTGAGCGGGGAAGGAAGAGAGGCCATGGTCAACCGGATCGAAATCGGTTTCAGGAAGAACATCCGCGACGCTTTGGGCGAGAAGGTCAGGCGGCGCATCGTCGAGAACCTCCGGCTCGACGTGGAGCAGGTCAGCACCATCGACGTCTTCACCATCGAGGGCGCCCTGACGAAGGCGGAGCTCCGGCAGGCCGCCTCGGGCCCCCTGTCGGACCCCGTGATCCAGCGGTATGCCGTCAACCGCGGCCTGGCCGAGAGCTTCGACTGGCTCATCGAGGTGGGCTTCCGCCCCGGGGTCACGGACAACGTGGGCAAGACGGCCACCGAGGCCATCGAGCTGCTCATCGGCAAGCGCACGCCCCTGAAGGTCTACACGTCCCGGCAGTACGTGATCCGGGGCAGGATCAGCCGGGACGAGGCGGAGCGGATCGCCTCGGGCGTGCTCGCCAACGATCTCATCGAGCGCTACGACATCGTCGAAGGGAAGGGCTGGGACCCGAAAAAGGGCATGAAGCCCACCGTGCCCAAGGTGACGGGCGTCGACGACCCCCGCATCGCGGAGATCGACCTCAACGTGCCCGACGCGGAACTGATGGCCATCAGCAGCCGCGGCACGCTCGCCCTCTCGCTCGAGGAGATGAAGGCCATCCAGGCCTACATGAACGACCCGGCGGTCGTCGCGGCGCGCCGGGAGGTCGGCCTCGGGCCCAGGATCACGGACATGGAGCTCGAGGCCCTCGCCCAGACCTGGTCCGAGCACTGCAAGCACAAGATCTTCAACAGCTTCATCACCTACGAGGAGGAGGGCGGCAGGCGCCTCGAGATCGACTCGCTCTTCGCGAGCTGCATCAAGCGCTCGACGCAGGAGATCCGCGAGCGCCTCGGCGCCGACGACTGGTGCCTCTCGGTCTTCGTGGACAACGCCGGCGTGATCAAGTTCAACGACGACTGGAACCTCGTCTTCAAGGTGGAGACCCACAACTCCCCCTCGGCCCTCGACCCCTACGGCGGGGCGCTCACGGGCATCGTGGGCGTCAACCGCGACCCCTTCGGCACGGGCAAGGGCGCGCGGCTCATCTTCAACACCGACGTCTTCTGCTTCGCCGACCCCTTCTACGACAGGCCGCTGCCGAAGCGGATCCTGCACCCGCGGCGCATCTTCGAGGGCGTGCGCGAGGGCGTCGAGCACGGCGGCAACAAGAGCGGCATCCCCACGGTCAACGGCTGCATCGTCTTCGACGACCGCTACCTCGGCAAGCCTCTGGTGTACTGCGGCACGGCGGGGCTCATGCCCGCCGAGATCCTCGGCGAGCCGAGCCACGTCAAGTCGATCCGGCCGGGGGACCTCGTCGTCATGACCGGGGGCCGCATCGGCAAGGACGGCATCCACGGGGCCACGTTCTCCTCGGAGGAGCTCCACGAGGACTCGCCCGTCTCGGCCGTCCAGATCGGGGACCCCATCACGCAGAAGAAGATGACGGACTTTCTGCTCCTGGCCAGGGACCGCGGCCTGTACCGGGCCATCACCGACAACGGCGCAGGCGGCCTCTCGTCCTCCGTGGGCGAGATGGCGCGGATGTCGGGCGGCGTGGAGATGGACCTGATCCATGCCCCCCTCAAGTACGCGGGCCTCGCCCCCTGGGAGATCCTGCTCTCCGAGGCGCAGGAGCGGATGAGCCTGGCCGTCCAGCCCGAGAACATCGACGAGTTCATGGCGCTGGCCCGCAAGATGGAGGTGGAGGCCACCATCCTGGGCACGTTCACCGACACGGGCAAGTTCCACGTCCGGTACGGCGGCAAGACGGCGGCCTTCCTCGACATGGAATTCCTCCACGAAGGGGTCCCCCAGATGCGGCTTGCCGCGAAGTGGGTCCCCCCGCGGCACCCCGAGCCCGACATCCCCGAGCCCGCCGACTACGGCCGGGCCCTCCGGGCGATGCTTGCGCGCCTCAACATCTGCAGCAAGGAGTACGTCGTGCGCCAGTACGACCACGAGGTCCAGGGCGGCAGCGTCATCAAGCCGCTCGTGGGCATCGCCAACGACGGGCCCAGCGACGCCGCCGTCATCCGCCCGGTGCTCGAGTCCACCGAAGGGGTCGTCGTCGCCAACGGCATCTGCCCGCGCTACAGCGACATCGACGCCTACCACATGGCGGCCTGCGCCATCGACGAGGCCGTGCGCAACGCCGTCGCCGTGGGCGGCTCGCTGGAGAGGCTCGCGGGCCTGGACAACTTCTGCTGGTGCGACCCCGTCCAGTCGGAGAAAACGCCCGACGGCCACTACAAGCTCGCCCAGCTCGTGCGGGCCAACCTCGCCCTCTACGAGCTCACCCGCATCTACGGCGTGCCCTGCATCTCGGGCAAGGACAGCATGAAGAACGACTACCAGATCGGCGACACCAAGATCTCCATCCCGCCCACGCTGCTCTTCTCGGTCATCGGCCGCATCGAGGACGTGCGCAGGGCCGTGACGATGGACGCCAAGCGCGCGGGGGACCTGGTCTACGTGCTCGGCGAGACGAAACGGGAGCTCGGGGGATCCGAGTGGTATGCCCTGCACGGCTTCGTGGGCAACGACGTGCCGAAGGTCGACGGCGCGCGCGCCCTGGCGCTCTACCGGGCCCTGGCGAGGGCCATCCGCGAGGGGCTCGTGGCCTCCTGCCACGACTGCTCCGACGGGGGCCTCGGGGTGGCCCTGGCCGAGACGGCCTTCTCCGGGGGGTTCGGCATGGACGTCGACCTGGCGGCGGTGCCCGCAAGCGGGATCGCCCGCGACGACGAGATGCTCTTCTCCGAGTCGCAGAGCCGCTTTGTCGTCACCGTCCGGCCCGAGAAGAAGGCGGCCTTCGAGGAGGCGATGGCGGGCAGCGCGCTGGCCTGCGTCGGCGCCGTGACGGCCGGGGGCCTCTTCCGGGTGAAGGGCCTGAGGGGCGGCGTGATCCTCGAGGAGAAAATCGAAGATCTGAAGGAAGCATGGCAGAGGACGCTTCGCTTTTAGCGATTTCGATGGAAAGCGTTCCTCGCCCGATACAGCGTTTTCGACCGTACTGCATCTCGCTGCGCTGCAGACGCAAAAACTCGCCCTTCGGGCTCAAACAGTTTGCGCTGCGGCCGCTCCGCTTCGATGCGTGCGGTGCCCGAAAAAGCCGTAACCCGGGCTTCGGAACCTTTCCCTCTCAACTGCAAAGCAGGGAAGGAAGAGAATGCCGAGAATCGTAAAATCGATTGTGTTGACGGGCAACGGGACGAACTGCGAGCGGGAGATGGCCCACGCCTGCCGGCTTGCGGGGTCGGACGAGGTGGACATCGTCTACATCCATGAGATCCTGAGCGGCGAGAAGCGCCTCGACGATTACCACTTCCTGAACCTGCCCGGCGGGTTCCTCGACGGCGACGACCTGGGCTCGGCCAAGGCGGCCGCCAACCGGATCATCCACGCGAGGGTGAAGGGCAGCGGTGAGCCCCTGCGCGAGCAGTTCCTGCGCTTCATCGCCGAGGGCAAGCTCATCCTCGGCGTGTGCAACGGCTTCCAGCTTATGGTGAAGCTCGGCATCCTGCCCGCATTCGACGACGAATTCTTCAGGCAGACCGTGACGCTTTCCTTCAACGACTCGGGCCGCTTCGAGGACCGCTGGGTGTGGCTTGCGGTCAACGGGAAGTCGCCCTGCGTCTTCACGCGGGGGCTCAAGAGGGTCTACCTCCCCGTGCGCCACGGCGAGGGGAAGTTCATGGCCAAAAGCGCCGCGGTCCTCAGGCGCCTGCACCGGCAGCAGCAGGTGGTCGTGCGCTACTGCACGCAGGACAGCGACAAACCCACCATGGAATACCCCGCCAACCCCAACGGGGCCGTCGACGCGATCGCCGGGATCTGCAACGAGACGGGGCGCCTCTTCGGCCTGATGCCACACCCCGAGGCCTACACCCACTTCACGAACCACCCCCGCTGGACGCGGGAGGAGCTCCCCGAGGAGGGGATGGGGCTGGCTTTTTTCAAGAACGCGGTGCAGTTCATCCGCAGCGACGAGTTCGAGCAGAGGCCCGTGCGGCTCGCAGAGGCTGGGTAGAAGGCGCAAGCGGCAGGCATCAGGCGCCAAGGCAGGACCATCCCCTTCCATCGCACAGGTGCAGCGGGGGACCCGGAAAGACAACACCCCCTTTCACGGAGGGGGCAGGGGGGATTTGACGGTACGGACGGAATGGACGGCACTGACCGGGGAGACCCGAACCCGACGAAGGAGGGGGGCAAGATGTCCGACACGTTCAAGGCATTGGTGCTGCGGAAGGAGGGCGACAGGGTCCGGCACGCCGTCGAGGAGTTGACGGTCGGCGATCTTCCCGAGGGCGACGTTCTCGTGGCCGTCGAGTATTCCTCGCTGAACTACAAGGACGCCATGGCCGTCACCGGCACGGGGACGATCGTCCGCACGTACCCGATGGTGCCGGGCATCGACCTGGCGGGCACCGTCCTGGAGTCGAAGTCCCCGTTCTACAGGGAGGGCGACAAGGTCGTCCTCACGGGCTGGAGCGTGGGTGAGCGCTTCTGGGGCGGCTATACCCAGAGGGCCCGCGTCAATTCCAACTGGCTCGTCCCGCTGCCGGAAGGCCTGAGCACGCTCCACGCCATGGCCATCGGCACGGCCGGTTTCACGGCCATGCTGTGCATCATGACGCTCGAGGAGGCGGGGGTCAAGCCCGGCGGCGGAACGGTCCTCGTGACCGGCGCGGCCGGCGGTGTGGGCAGCGTGGCCGTGGCGGTCCTGGCGAATCTGGGCTACCGGGTCGCCGTCCTGACGGCGCCCGGCCAGGAGGACACGCACGAATACCTGCAGGACCTCGGCGCCACGGACTTCGTCGCCGGGCCGGAGTGGTCCGAGATGCCCCGGCCGCTGGAGAGCCAGCGATGGGCCGGTGCGATCGACACGGTGGGCGGCAGGGTCCTCGCCCGGGTGCTGGCCGAGATGAACTACGGCGGCTGCGTGGCGAACTGCGGGCTTGCCGGCAGCTCCGATCTGCCCACGACGGTGATGCCCTTCATCCTGCGGGCCGTGAGCCTTCGCGGCGTCGACTCCGTGATGTGCCCGATCCCGCGGCGCAAGGCGGCCTGGTCCAGGCTGGTGCGTGACCTGCCGGCAGGGGCGCTCGAGAAGATCACCCCCGGCATCATCCCCCTTGCCGACGTCCCCCGGTACGCCGCCGATCTCCTGGCCGGGAAGGTCCGCGGGCGTCTCGTTGTCGGCGTGAGGGCGTGAACCCCTCGAGCCCTATTGGCATCGGAACTGGGTCGTGAAGTGGTCGGGGTAGAGCAGGTCCGATTCCACGACGGGCTTCCTCTTCCCGCACAGCCTGGCCATCAGGTCCTTTGCGGCGAGGCGGGTCTTCTTGTAGTCCTGCACGAGGGGTTTCATGCCCGAGGCCCTGCCCTTGGCCGTGATCCCCGTCATGTGGTAGCGGTCGATGCCCTCCACGTCCCTGAAAGAGACATGTTCGATCCGCGCCGACGCGAAGGTGCCCCCGACCTCTTCGGTCACGATCTCGAGCTTCGGCAGGGCGGCATAGTCGTCGTAGGTCATGGTCTTCTGAAGGTCCTGCCCGACGGCGGGCGTCGCGGCCGCAAATGCGCTAAGGGCCAGCCCAGCCGCGCAGAGCAGCCATCCGTCTCGAATCCTCATCTCCGTTCCCTCCTGTCTTTTTTGCCCGCATACCCGGCTCGCGGGCGTGTCCGCGCGCCCCGGGGTGGACATCGGTTCACGGCAATTCCGCGACGAACCGTTTCACCGCCGCCGCCCACCCGATCGTGGTGATCCGCAGGAGCGTCCCGTTCCCTGCCGGGTGGAAGGTCGCCGACACGTGGCCTCCTGCGCCCCGGAAGGTCAACGACCCGGAGCCCTCCTCCGTCAGCTCCAGCCCCGGGCCTCCCCTCCCGAAAACGTCCTTGAGGCGATCCCCCAGCGTCGGCGGCGACAAGCGGGTCCGGACCTCCATGGAAAGGACCTGGATCTTGTCGACGATCCCGTTGAATGCGCAGGGGGGAGCCTTCATGAAATCTCCGGGTAAATTTTCTCATACTTTATACGTAGCGGGCCCGGCGGTCCACAGGGAATTGCGACCGTCCGCAAAAGGCCTTGACAAAAAAGGGCACCGGATCAAAATAGCGGCAAAGAACGGAATGACCGGTCCGCAAAAGGGGAGGAACCATGCGACACTGGAAACCGGCCGCGCTGATCTTGCTGTCGATTGCCCTGTCGGCGGGCTGCGCCTCCATGCACGCGGCGGATGTGCAGAAGGCCCGCGAGGGCGACAAGCTCACCGTCGGGACGGTGCAGCGCGAAATCCGCGTGGGCATGTCGGGCGCCCAGGTGGTGGAAGCCCTCGGCTCCCCCAATGTCGTCACCACGGACGAGAAGGGCAGGGAAGTCTGGGTCTACGACCGCATCTCGACGGAGAACGTCTACTCGTCGAGCACGGCCCTGATCCTCGGCATCCTCACCGGCGGCTCCGGCGGCGGAGGCGGCCTGGCCGGGACGGGCTCCGGCGCCAGCTCCTCGACGCAGAAGTCGCTCACGGTGATCATCAAGTTCGACGAGCAGAAGAAAGTCCGGGACTTCGCCTACCGCTCATCGACATTCTGACGGTTATGGGCTCGTCTCTCCGCATCGGCCGCGTCCTGCTGGCGGGCGTGCTTCTGCTGACGGGTTGCGCCGCCGTCACGCTCGAAAAGGACCTGAGCCTGACGCCGGAGCTGTTCGCCCGGCGGCAGGCGCAGACGCGACGCTTCGACACGGCGGACGAGCAGAGGATTCTCCGGGCCTGCGCGGCGCTGCTGCAGGACACGGGGTTCACCATCGACGAGTCCGAGGCGAGGCTCGGCGTCCTGACGGCGTCGAAGGAGCGCGACGCGACGGATGCGGTACAGGTGGCGGCGCGGCTGGCCCTGGCCATGGTCGGGATCTCCCTGCCGCCCGACAAGGATCAGGTCATGCGGGCCTTCGTGACAACCCGCCCCGCCGGGCCGGAGGGACGGCAGACCGCCGTCCGGGTCGTGTTCGAGCGGTTCGTCTTCGACACGGACGGCCGCCTCACGAAGATCGAGGCGCTCGACGACCCGATGATCTACCGGAGCTTCTTCGAGAAGCTTGCCAAGGCATTGTTCCTGGAGGCCCATGATTTCTGACAGACCCTGCCGATGCCTTCTGGCTCTCCTGGTCCCGCTGCTCCTGGCGGGGTGCATGTCGACCCACGACCGGCTGCTCGACATGGACACCAGCCAGGTCCAGCTGCGCAGCATCCAGTCGCGGGCCTTCGACACGACGGACAAGGAAAGGACGATGCGGGCCGTCATCGCGACCCTGCAGGACCTGGGGTTCATGCTCGACCGGGCGGACTACACGCTCGGGGTCGTCACGGCCAGCAAGGGCCGGGCGGACATCTACCAGCTGCAGGCGCCCGCCACGCTCCGGATCACCGTGACGGTCCGCCCCCGCGGGGAGAGACAGCTGCTGGTGCGGGCCAGCGCGGAGTACCAGCGCAGTCCCGTTACGGATCCGAAGCCCTACCAGAACTTCTTCAACTCGCTGGAGAAGGCGATGTTCCTCGAGGCGCACCAGGTGGATTGAGTGCAATGGAGAAGTTGTAACGCTGTGAAGATGAGAAGCTTGGAGGATCTGACGGTCATTGCTTATCTCCAGCTTTCTTAACTTCCGGTCTTCCTGACTTCCGTCGTTTCCAAGCCGGTCAGCACAGACAAAGAGGGCAGGGCCGCTTTCCGGCCCCGCCCTCTTTTGTTGCCTTCCCTGTACCTGATACTCTATGCCCCTTTTTTCTTTTTCCCGCTCTTGCCCTTCTGCTGTTTGGCCTTCAGGGATGCGGCGATGAAGGCCGCAAAGAGCGGGTGCGGCCTGCGGGGCTTGGACTTGAACTCGGGGTGGAACTGGCAGCCCAGGAACCACGGGTGATCGGGAATCTCGACGATCTCGACCAGGCGCTTGTCCGGCGAGGTCCCCGTGATCTTCAGGCCCTTCTTGGTGAGCGCCTCACGGAAGTCGTTGTTGAACTCGTAGCGGTGACGGTGCCGCTCCTCGATCTCGCGCTCGCAGTAGGCGCTGAAGGCAAAGGACTTGCTGTCCAGCACGCAGGGATAGGAGCCGAGGCGCATGGAGGCCCCCTTCTCCGTCACCTGCCGCTGCTCGGGCAGGAAGTCGATGACGGGGTAGGGCGTCTCGGGGTCGAACTCGGTGCTGTTGGCCTTCTTCATCCCGGCGACGTTTCGGGCGAACTCGATGACGGCCACCTGCATGCCCAGGCAGATCCCGAAGTACGGGACCCGGTTCGTCCGCGCGTACTGGATCGCCTGGATCTTGCCCTCGATCCCGCGGTTGCCGAACCCCCCGGGCACGAGGATCCCGTCGATGCCCTTGAACTTGTCGCCCACCCCCTCCTTCTCGATCTTCTCCGAGTCGGTGAAGACGAGGCGCACCCGTGCGTCGTTGGCGATGCCGCCGTGGGCGAGGGCCTCGTTGAGGCTCTTGTAGGAGTCCACGAGGTTGACGTACTTGCCGACGACGGCGATCGTCACCTCGTGCTTCGGGTTCTTCATCCGGTTGACCATCTCCTCCCACTCGCTCAGGCGCGGCTGGCCCGTCCAGATGTTCAGGAGGTTGACGATTTTCTCGTCCACGCCCTGCTGGTGGAACATGAGGGGCACGTCGTAGATGTGCTCCACGTCCTTGGCCGTGAAGACGCTCTCCACCTCGACGTTGCAGAACAAGGCGAGCTTGGCCTTGATGCCGTCGGCGAGGTAGTTCTCGGCGCGGCACAGCAGGATGTCGGGCTGGATACCGATCTGCCGAAGGGCCGCCACGCTGTGCTGGGAGGGTTTCGTCTTCACCTCCCCCGCCGTCTTCAGGTAGGGCACCCAGGTGAGGTGGATGAACACGGCGTTCTGCTTGCCCACGTCGTAGCGGAACTGCCTCGCGGCCTCGAGGAAGGGCAGCCCCTCGATGTCGCCCACGGTGCCGCCGATCTCGACGATGGCCACGTCGCAGCCCTCCGAGGCCCGGTGGATGTAGTCCTTGATCTCGTTGGTGATGTGCGGGATCACCTGGACCGTCCCGCCCAGGTAGTCGCCCCGGCGTTCCTTCGAGATGACGGAGTAGTAGACCTGTCCCGTCGTGAGGTTGTTGAGCTTGCCGAGCTTCGAGCTGGTGAAGCGCTCGTAGTGGCCCAGGTCGAGGTCCGTCTCGGCCCCGTCGTCGGTGACGAAGACCTCGCCGTGCTGGAAGGGGTTCATCGTGCCGGGGTCGACGTTGATGTAGGGGTCGAGCTTCATGTTCGTCACGGTGAGGCCGCGTGCCTCGAGCAGGCACCCGATGGAGGCCGCCGCCAGGCCCTTTCCCAGGGACGACAGGACGCCGCCGGTGATGAAGATGTATTTCGTTCGCATCGCTATGCCTTTCGGTGAGGTCGGTTCGGGTTGTCCAGTCTATCTGTATGTCCTGCACACACGGAGTGATGGAATGATGGGGATCAAGAAAACCCCATGCTCCATTCCTCCATTATTCCCGGTCATCACTCCCACTCGATCGTGCTCGGCGGCTTGGTGCTCACGTCGTAGACGACACGGTTGACGCCCTTGACCTCGTTGACGATGCGGCTCGAGATCTTTTCGAGGACGTCGTGGGGGAAGCGCACCCAGTCGGCCGTCATCCCGTCGGTGCTCGTAACGGCCCGCAGGGCGATGACGTTCTCGTAGGTCCGCCCGTCGCCCATGACCCCGACGGTCTTGACCGGCAGCAGCACCGCCAGCTCCTGCCAGACGTGGTGGAAGAGGCCCGCCTTCCAGACCTCCTCGCGCAGGATGGCGTCGGCCCTGCGCACGACGGCGAGCTTCTCCTTCGTGACGGGCCCCAGGATGCGCACCGCCAGGCCCGGCCCCGGGAAGGGGTGCCGCCCCACGAGGCTCTCGGGAAGCCCCAGCTCGCGGCCCAGCTCCCGGACCTCGTCCTTGAAGAGGACCCGCAGGGGCTCGACGAGCGACATCTTGAGCCGCGCGGGCAGACCGCCCACGTTGTGGTGGCTCTTGATGACGACGGAGGGCCCGCCGAAGGACGAGGTGCTCTCGATGACGTCGGGGTAGAGCGTCCCCTGGGCGAGATACTTGATCCTGCCCAGTTTCCTCGCTTCCTCCTCGAAGACGGCGATGAACTCGCGGCCGATGATCTTGCGCTTGCGCTCGGGGTCGGCCACGCCGGCTAGCCTCTTCAGGAAGCGCTCGCCCGCCCGCACGAGCCGGAAGTTCAGGTGGTACTGGTCCCGGAAGGTGGAGACGACCTCCTCGACCTCGTTTTCCCGCAGCAGCCCGTTGTCCACGAAGATCGAGACGAGCCTCTTCCCGATGGCCCTGTGGAGGAGCACGGCGAGCACCGACGAGTCCACGCCGCCCGAAAGGGCGCAGAGCACCCGCTCGCCCCCCACCTGCTCGCGGATGCGCCGGACGTTCTCCTCGATGAAGGAGCCCATGGTCCAGCTGGGGCTGCAGCCGCAGATGCGGAAGAGAAAGTTCTGGATGACGGCGATGCCGTTGACCGTGTGGTGCACCTCGGGGTGGAACTGCACGCCGTAGAGTCTGCGTGCGGGGTTTTCCATGACCGCCACGGGGCAGTTGACCGTCGTGCCGGTGACGGAGAACCCCTTCGGCAGCTTCGTGACCCGGTCGCCGTGGCTCATCCAGATCCGCTGGCGTCCCTCGAGACCGGCAAACAGAAGCGACCGCTTCCCCTTCTCGTTGAGCTCGAGCTCGGCGGGCCCGTACTCGCGCAGCGGCGAGGCGGTGACCTTCCCGCCCAGCGTGTGCGCCATGAGCTGCACGCCGTAGCAGATCCCGAGGACGGGCACGCCCAGCTCGAAGATCCCCGGGTCGCACGTCGGGACCCCTTCGTCGAAGATGCTCGCGGGGCCCCCCGAGAGGATGATGCCTTCGACCTTGCGGGCCTCGAGATCGGCGGCCGCGATGTCGTGGCTGAGGATCTCGCAGTACACGCGGCACTCCCGGACGCGCCGGGCGATGAGCTGGTTGTACTGGGAGCCGAAGTCGAGGATGGCGATCATGCGGCGGGGCCCTCCTTCTTGGATTCCAGGTTCTTGCGGATCTTGGCGGCGATGAACTCGACGGACTCGCCGAGCAGGATCTCGATGGGCATCTCCCCGAGATAGGCATCGTCCCACGGGAGATTGTACTCGTTGACGAGGTTCCGGATGTCCCGGTAGCGGTCGCCCAGGATCTCCGCCTTGTCGGCGGCGGTGAGGGCCGGGTTGAATGTCACGTGCACGAGCAGCAGCCCGCTCACCCCCGTTCCCCCGCGGATGAGCGGGATGATGACCAGCGGCTGGCCGTCCGCCCGCCCCAGCCCCACGTAGAGGCCGCCCGTGCGGGCGATGGTGCGCTTCGTGCCCATGAGGGCCTTCGAGGTCTCCACGCGGGACACCATGCCCACGGAGACCCCGCCGCGGTTGACGATGGAGATCGTCGTGTCGTCCGTCGGCTGCCCGTCCGGGTCGAGGTTGGCGATCTCGTAGAGGGTGTAGCCCCGGACGCCGGCGACGGCCTTCTGGATCCGGTCCAGGGCGAGGATGTTGTCGGCCTTCAGGTTCTTGGGGGTGAACTTGAGGCTCGCCAGCAGGTCGAAGAGCACCCCGCGGAGCATCTCCTCCTTGCGGCTCGTGCCGACGGTGACCGTCTTGGCCTGGTGACGGATGGCGTCGATGGGGCGCGAGAGCTCGTCGACGGCGTGCCCGAGGGCGATGTTCAGCAGGTCGATGGGCGAGGCCTCGGCCCCGCCTTCGTCGAAGTCGCTCCAGAAGTCCTCCAGGGGGAGCTTGCCCGCCGCGTACTTCGTCAGCAGCGAGATGTCCGTCATCGTGCGTGCGTTGAGCAGCGTGAGGACGCCGCGGTTCTTGCGCTCCGTGAACTGCTCGGCGAAGTCCTTGAGCACCCGGTGGAGGTTGCGGTCCACAATCCGCTGGTAGAGGGTGTAGTGCTTCTGGTCCTGCTCGACGACGGCGAGGCTCAGCTCGTTGCGGAAGGCGCGGAAGAAGGCCGCGTCATCGTCGATGGCCGAGGCGGCATAATAGCCCCAGAGGTGCCCGGCCAGCGTGTTGAGGATCACCGGCATCGGCATGGGGGCCCGGGGGATGCGGATCACCGAGTCGGCGATCCGGTCGAAGCGCGTCTCGCCCTCCTCGGCGAAGACGACGACGGAGGCCTTGTGCGCCTTGAAGATGGCCGTGTCCTTGACCACGTCGCCCGCCACCGTCTCGGGGTTGCCCGCGGCGCAGACGAGGATGAGGGGCTCCGAGGAGAGGTCGATGTGCTTCTTGTCCTCGATGAAGTCCGACGAGATCGTCTTGTAGCACAGCTCCGAGAGCTTGATCCGGATCTCGTCGGCCGAGGCCTTGTTGGGCCCGCTGCCCACGACGGCCCAGTATTTCTTCTGCCGGGCCATCGTCTCGGCCGATCGGCGGATCTCGTCCTTCCTCTCGAGCACCCGCTGCATGAGGCCCGGGGCCGCCTCGAGGGTCGCCAGCTCCCCGGCGATGAACGCGTCGGGCCGTGTCTTCAGGATCTGGGCGAAGGCCAGCGCCAGCACGTACCCCGCCACGATCTGCGAGTAGAAGGCCTTCGTGGAGGCCACGGACATCTCGATGTCGCGGCCGTCGCTCGTGTAGAAGACGCCGTGGGATTTCGTCGTGATGTCCGACTGGCGGCGGTTCACGATGGAGAGGATCGTGGCGCCCCGCTCGGCGGCCATGGCCACGGCGCGGTTCGTGTCGGTCGTGGTGCCCGACTGGGTCACGGCGATGACGAGCGTGTCCGAGAGGTCCTCGCAGAGCAGAAACCCGCTCATCTCCGAGGCCTTCTTCCCCTGGATGCTCACGGGCGCGCCCTCGAGGTAATGGGCCAGCCCGTCGGCGATCGCCTGGCCGGCCACGGCGGCGGTGCCCTGGCCGATGACGTAGACCTTGCGGATCTTCCTGGCCTTGAGGCGCTTGACGAAATCCGCCGGAAGGATGTCGGCCCCCAGGTTGAAGCGGACCTTTTGCGTGCCGTCCCGTTTCTGTATGATGCGGTACTTGCCGCGCAGGGTCTTGCGGACCGACTGGGCCGACTCGGTGATCTCCTTGAGGAAGAAATGGGGGAAGGACCCCCGGTCGATGTCGCGCGTGGTGATCTCGGCCTGCTGGATCATGGACTCCGTGAGCGCCACGGGATGCCCGTCGTAGTAGAGGGCGCGGATGCCCGAAAGGCCGCCCGCCGAGTGCTGGTCGAGCACGAAGATCTGCCCGGCGGTCTCCGGATTGCCGGGGTCGCGGGGCCTCTCGCCGTCCATCTTGATGAAGCGCGAGGTGGCCTCGACGATGCCGTAGAGCTCCGAGGCGAAGACGTACTGGTCCTCGCGCAGGCCCACGAAGAGCGCCTGCCCGCTGCCCTTGAGGGCGAGGTAGATCTTGCCCGGCTCCACGTTGCTGGTCATCGCGATGGCGTGCGAGCCCTCGAAGTCGTTCACGGCCATCCGGAAGGCCTCCTCGAGGGTCTTGCCGGCCAGCAGGTAACGCTCCACCTGCAGCGGGATGATCTTCGTGTCCGACGTGACCTCGGGGGCGATCTCGTAGCCGAAGGCCGACTCGAGCAGCGAGCGCAGCATGCGGTAGTTGTCGATGTCGCCGTTGAGGACCACGCTGATCGTCCAGCGGCCCGGCCCGTAGGCGGGGTAGACCTTCATCCCCGGCACGACGGCGTCGGCGAACTTCCCGGCGATCGGGGCCGGGATGGCGCACAGGCCCGCAGGCGGGACCTGCCCGTCGGGCGCGCAAAGGGTGAAGCTGCTGATGGGGTGGCAGTTCTCCTCGGTGATGGAGCCCACGGAGGCCCACCGGGTGTGTGCGAAGGCCGACTCGGAGATCGTGGCCTGCCGGGCGAAGGCGCGGAAGATGCGGTCGCCCCGGACGGCCTCGCGGAGGTTGCGGACGTTCTCGCCGAGCTTGCCGATGATCGAGGCGGTCTTGTAGACGAAGGAAAGCCAGACGCCCCCGTCGGGGTGGACGTGGTCGGCCACGTGGATGGAGCCGTTGCGCAGATCGCCGTCCGCCGTGCGGCGGCGGAAGTCCTCCTCGAGCCCCTGCTGCCGGATCTCCTCGAGGACCCGCTCCAGGGTTTCACGGTCCCGGAGCGTGAGCGCGACCTGGAGTCCCGCCGAGTCCCTCCCCCTGACCTCGAGCCGGTCGATGCAGTTGAGCAGGAAGTTGACGCGGGCGTACTGGGCGAAGCTCTCCGGGGTGAGCTCCCCGACGTGCCCGGCGCCGGACAGGTGCAGGGTTTTCCCGATGTTGGCCAGGATGTCCTTCTCGAGGCCCCAGAGGATGTCCTTGAAAAGGATGAGCCGGCCCGTGATGATCTCCATCTCCGCCGTGGTGAACCGCCCCGCCTCGGCCTCCAGCAGGCCCTCCTCCCCGGCGAGAAAGGCCGTCATCTCGGGGAGCAGGGACTGCAGGGCCTGCGCCCTCGCGGGATCGAAGAAGAGCGACCGGAAATGCGGCTCCTGTCTCAGCAGCACGAGGTCGCGCTCCATGTCCCTCAGCGGGCCTTCGCCCCCGAGGTAGTCCCCGGGCCGGGCCTTCCCGGCGATCACCCGGGCAAGCGGCACTTTCCGGATCTCGGCGAAACAGGACGCGAGGTTGGCGCCGGCGTCGACGGCGGCCGGCTTCGGTCCCTTCTTGACGGCCAGGATGCCGCCGATGCCGCAGAAGAGGACCGCTTGCCGCAGCGGGAACAGGATGATCGAGAAGGGAGGGGCCTGCCGGGGGTCCCGGCCGAGAAAGAAGCGCCACTTCGCCAAGGATGCACGAAGCCGCCTGAAAATCGTCTGGTTCATACGTTCCTCTCACAGTCCCCGCCGACCCCGGGGTGCAGCCGGTCATCGGCGCCGCCCCGCATCCCCCGGGCGGCTGCCCTACCCCCGGAAGGAGGGCAAGGTGTCCAGGGCGAGGGATTCGACCGTGTCCACGACGGACTGCAGCCAGGCCGTGCCGGCATCCGCGGATTCCCGGTCCAGGGCCTGGATGGTTGCGACGTAGTCGCCGGCCCCCGGCGACAGCCGGTCGCCGGCTCGTTCCAGGAAACGGTTGCGCCCGGTCTCGCCGATCGCCTCGTCGGCCAGGCCCGCGAGCCTGCGCTCGGCCTCGGGCCATCTCTGCAGGAGCTCCCGCTTCTGTTTGAGCAGCATTCCCCTGGAGCGGTCCTTGAGGACCTTCTCGCCCACGGCGATGGACTCCTCCATCTTCGCGGCCAGCGCCCGGAGGCGGCTCAGCCGCTCCTGCACGGCGCCGTCGATCACCTCCAGGGCGCCCTCGAAGAGCGCCTCGCCCCCCTCGAGGGCCTGCAGGAAGGGCCTGCGGACGTGGACGTACCATTGCCGCAGGGCGGCGAGGTTGCCGATGTAGAGCAGGTTGTTGCAGACCTTGCGCCGGATCTCCCGGTACAGCCCCGGGTGACGGGGGCGCTCCGAGCGCAGGACCGCCCCCTTGAGGAGCATGCCCCCCCGGGGGCAGTCGTCTTCCCACACGGTGCCCGCGGCGATCAGCGTGCCGTAGCCCAGCCGCACGGGGCCCACGAGGCCCCCCTGGCCCCCCAGGAAGATCGGGGGCTCGCGGAGCATGACGCCCCGGGGCACCTCGCCGATCAGCGATGCCGTGGCCTTGTCCTGGTTGGGCGTGTAGTTGAAGTGGATGTAGGAGCTCCCGACCTCGCTGTGGTCCCTGCGGCTCGTGCCCCCCGCCATCAGGCAGTCGCAGAAGTTGATGAGGCTCCCCAGGGTCACGAAGGGGAAGAGGATCGTCTGCTTCAGTCCCACCGTGTGGGCTCCCGAGGCCTCCTCCTCGATGAGGCACCCCTCCCGCACCTGGGCGCCCGGGCCCATGGAGGAGCGGGGCAGAAAGACGGAACGTTCGAAGTAGCCGCCCTTGAGCTCAACGCCGGGGCCGAGCCGGCAGTCCACGGCCGTGACGGGGGACTCGGAGCCGAGTTTCACCCCGGGGCCGATCAGCGTCTTTGCGCCGGCCAGGCGGGTCCCGGGGAACAGGACGGTCCCCTTGCCGTGGATGCGCTCCGCGGGGACCTCGTCGCCGACCCAGACAGCCGACGGGCAGGGGATGGAAACCCCCTTTTCGATTAGGGCGGCGATTTTTTTCGGCAGCTCCGGGCTCATCGGGTCTCTCGGCCGGGGGGTGGTTCTTCAACCCCTTTGCCGTTCAAGTATCGTGCCTTGGGGTCGACCATGCGCAGGAAAATCTCGTGAACCCGCGTGTCGTCGGTCAGCTCGGGGTGAAAGGCGGCCACGAGGATGTTCTTCTGACGGGCGAGCACGACCTGCCCCTGGTAATGTGCGAGCGGCTCCACCCCGGGGCCCGTGCCGATGATCTGCGGGGCGCGGATGAACACGGCGTGAAAGGGCTTCGGCCCGAAGACCTCGGCGGCAAGGTCCGTCTCCCGGCTGTCCACCTGGCGGCCGTAGGCGTTGCGCTCCACGTCGATGTCGATGAGGTTCAGCAGATCCTGTCTGCGGCCGCCGAGCCTGTCGGCCATGACGATGAGCCCCGCGCAGGTCCCGAACAGGGGCCTCCCCGAGGCCGCGAATTCGCGGATGGGCTCGACCAGCCCGTAATCGGTCATGAGCTTGCGCATCGTCGTGCTCTCGCCGCCCGGGATGATCAGCCCGTCGACCTCGTCGAGCCCGGCGGGAAGGCGGATCTCGACGGCCTCGGCGCCGAGCGCCCGCAGCATCCGGATGTGCTCGCGGAAGGCCCCCTGCAGGGCGAGAACGCCGATTTTCATGGCGCGGTCCCCTCTGCGCGCGGGCCGCCCGGCAGGGGCAAGGCCCCCGGGCCGGTGTTCCCTGTGTTGGTATCGGATGGCGGGTGGCCGTGTCGGAGGGGGGAGCAGCGTGTGCGGACTGATGGCATGGGACTCGGCAATTCCTATTTCGCTTTTCCGCAGGGGATGCCCAACGCGGTCATCTTCTTCTGGAACGTGTTGCGGTTGATCCCCAGGAACGAGGCCGCTGCGGACTTGACGTTGTTGTTGTGCTTCAGGGCGATCCGGATCAGGCCTCGCTCCACCATGGCGAGGACCTCTTCGTACACCTGGCTCTTGGCGCCCTGGCCGGCCGACAGGACGATGATCAGCTCCTCGAGCTTCTTCTCGAAGATCTCGTCGATGCCGGGAAGCGTCGATGCCTGCCGGCGGGTGGGCGGGGCCTTGGTGACTTTCATGTCCTCTCCTTTTGTGAGCGGCGCGGGATGCACGGGGGCCGACGGGGCTTCACGATGCGATCTTCATGGCCGCGACGATGATCAGGAGCGCCGCCGCGAGCCAGGCTGCAAACAGGGTTGCGCGGTTCTGGCCGGCGGCCTCGAGGATCTCCCGGGCGCCTTCCTCGACCCTCTGGGCTTCCATGCGGCCCAGCACGTCGCGGGCGAGATCCCCGAACCGGCCGTAGGCGTTGGACAGGACGTGGAAGCCCTTCGTCGTCGTCAGCACCAGGTAGACCTTCCTGCGCACCGCCAGGGCGCCCACGTGGGTGATGTCCGCCCAGCGGAACGTGCGCTGCTTGAAGAATTTCCGCAGGACGAGCCCCTCGTCGTCCACCGCGACCCTGCGCATGGACGCCTCGACGGCGATCACGGCCATCGGGACGAGCGCCGCCGCCAGCAGCACCCTCTCGGCCGCCGTCGACGGCCGGACGGCCGTCAGAACGAGCACCGTCAGCAACAGCAGGGCATTCAGGGCCAGCGGCAGGACGAGCGCCCTGTGGATGGAGTAGATCCTCGTTGACATGGGTTCCTGCGTCGGGCGTGCTTCCGTCAATCCTTCCGGCGAAAGGTCCCGCTCTTGCCCCCCCGCTTGAGAACGAGTTGGATGTCCGACAGGGTCATGGCGCGGTCCGCGGCCTTGCACATGTCGTAGATGGTGAGCGCCGCGGCGCTCACCGCCGTGAGGGCCTCCATTTCCACGCCCGTGCGTCCCAGCGTCCGGACCGCGGCCTCGATCCCGATCTCGCCGCGGCGGGCATCGATGCGGAAGCTCACGTCGACGGCCGTGATCTCGAGCGGGTGGCACAGCGGGATGAGGTCGCTCGTTCTCTTGGCCGCCATGACGCCTGCGATCTTCGCGACGGCGAGCACGTCGCCCTTGGCGATCGTCTGCTCCTCGACGGCCCGGGCCGTCTCCGGTTTCATGAGGACCCGGCCCCGGGCCACGGCCTCGCGGCGTGTCGTGCGCTTCCCCGAGACGTCGACCATCCGGGCCCTGCCTCTTTCATCCAGGTGCGTGAACTTCGGCATGCTCCATCCGCGACGCCGGGGTCTTCGCCGCAAAAATAATGGCGTAAGCTAGCACAGAAGAAAAAGCCCGTCAAGGCGCTTGCCGCACCGCCGGAGGGAGAGGGGGCAAAGATGCAACGATTTGGAATAATGAATGAAATTCGACACCGGAGGCGTTACGGTTTTGGTACGCACCGCCTCCGCTGCACCCGCCGCTACCCGAGTGAAACGACCCTCGAGCGGATCGGTTTGCCGTAAAACGTGCGGGCCAGGCGGTCGAACCGCTCGCTCCGGTCGGTCGTGAGGAACTCCTGCGTGCCGCCCTTGGAGAGCCTGCGCTCCATCTCGGGGTGGCGCCGGAGGTAGTCTGCAAGCTTTTCGGCGACGATGGGGCCCTGCTCGAGGAGTTCGACGTGTGCGGGCAGGTGGTGCCGGATCGTGTCGAAGAGGATCGGGTAGTGGGTGCAGGCCAGAAGGAGCGCGTCGATCGTGCCCGCCTCGGCCATGAGTTCTCCCAGGTATCTCCGGACGATCATCCCCGCGCCTTCCCAGTCCTGCTCGCCCGCCTCGATGATGGGCACGAGCAGCGGGCAGGCCTTTTGAAAGACCCGAATCGAGGGGTCGAGCTTGGCGATCTCCCGGAGATAGGCCTCCGAGGCGACGACCCCCTCCGTGGCGAGCAGGCCGACCCTGCGGAACCCCCTGTCGGCCACTTCCTCGACCAGAGGACGAACGACGCCGAGAACGCGGCGGTCGGGAAAGGAGCCGGGCAAATATTCCTGCTGGATGCGCCGCAGGGCCTTGGCCGAGGCCGTGTTGCAGGCGATGACGATGAGGGGGCAGCCGAGGCGGAACAGGTACTCCACGGCCTCGAGGGTGAACCGGTGGACCACAGCCTCGGAGCGGGTGCCGTAGGGGGCGCGGGCGTTGTCTCCCAGGTAGACGCAGTCGTACTGCGGCAGCGCCTCGACGACGCGCCTGAGCACCGTGAGCCCCCCGAAACCGGAGTCGAAGAAACCGATCACGAATGCGCAGCTCCGTTCCGCAAGGTTTTCCCGTTCCCGCAGCGGTTGAGACGGAGAAAGGGGACGTTCAGAAGTCGGCGCCTTTCATACCGCAGGTACCAGGAAAACGGAAGCCGAAAGTGCTTGCAAATTTCGTTTCGTGATATAATATGCGCAACCAGGCCAAACTGAAAGAAAATTGATTGCTTCCGGGTTGTCCGCTTGATCGTCAAGGTCCTGAGCAGCGCTGTGGTCGGCATCGACGCGTTCCCCGTGGACGTGGAAGTGGACATCTCGACGGGCCTGCCGCAGTTCTCGACGGTGGGGCTGCCCGATGCGGCCGTCAAGGAGAGCCGGGACCGCATCAAGGCGGCGATGAAGAATTCCGGGTACCGCTTCCCCGAGAACCGGGTGACCGTGAATCTCGCCCCGGCGGACATCCGGAAGGAAGGCACCGGGTTCGACCTGCCCATCGCCCTGGGGATCCTGGCGGCCGAGGGTCTCGTCGGGCGCGAGCGGCTCAGGGACTACGTGGTCGTGGGCGAGCTGTCCCTCGACGGCCGGGTGAAGGGCGTGCAGGGGGTTCTGCCCTCGGCCTTCATGGCTCGGGCGCACAACTCGAAGGGGTTGATCGTGCCGGCGGAAAACGCCGGCGAGGCGGCCCTCGTCCGGGGGGTCGAGGTGATCCCCGTCGCGTTTCTGAGTGACGTGACGGACTTCCTCAACGGGGCGAAGGACATCCCGCCCGCGGCCTGCGAGGCCGAGACGGCCTGCGAGTCCGCGAGGAGCTACCCCGTCGACTTCAGCGAGATCCGGGGCCAGGAGCAGGCAAAGCGGGCCATGGAGGTCGCCGCCGCGGGAGGCCACAACATCCTGATGACGGGCCCTCCCGGGTCGGGCAAGACGATGCTCGCCCAGCGGCTCCCGACGATCCTGCCGGAGCTTACCATCGAGGAGGCCCTGGAGACGACAAAGGTCTACTCCGTGGCGGGGCTCCTGGACCGGCGCGAGGCGATTGTGGCGGCAAGGCCCTTCCGGGCCCCCCATCACACGATCTCCGACGCGGGGCTCGTGGGGGGCGGGCACACGCCGAGACCCGGCGAGATCAGTCTTGCGCACAACGGGGTGCTGTTCCTCGACGAGCTGCCCGAGTTCAAGCGCAATGTCCTCGAGGTGCTGCGCCAGCCCCTGGAAGACGGGCAGGTCACGATCACGCGCTCGGCGGTCACGGCCACCTTCCCTGCGCGGTTCATGCTCGTGGCGGCCATGAACCCCTGTCCCTGCGGGTACCTGGCGGATGTGCGCAGGAGCTGCCGCTGCAGCGCCCAGCAGGTCAGGCAGTACCGCGCCAGGGTCTCGGGGCCGCTGCTGGACCGCATCGACATCCACGTGGAGGTGCCGTCGCTGCCCTACAGGGAACTGGCGGGCGCGGGGCGGGCCGAATCGTCGGCCGCCGTGCGCCGGAGGGTGCAGGAGGCCCGCGAGACCCAGGCGCGGCGCTTCGACGGCGGTCCCGCCCGTGTCAACGCGCAGATGACGGGGAGGCAGCTTCGCGCGTTCTGCCCGCTGGGCGCAGAGTCGCAGAAGCTCCTCGAGATGGCCGTCGACCGGCTGGGGCTCTCGGCGAGGGCCTACACGCGGGTGCTCAGGGTGGCCCGGACGATTGCCGACCTGGCGGGCGAGGCCGACATAGGTCCGCAGCACGTCAGCGAGGCGATCCAGTACAGGGCCCTCGATCGAAGCATCGTATAGTTAGCCGGGGAGTGATGGAGTCATGGGTTTGCAGAATACCCGATATTCCATTATTCCAGTCATGCCGGGTTTATAAAGTGACAAGGAGGCTTGGAGAATAAATGGAAAAGTTTGGAACCCTGACCGTGAAGGCCGGCCTGGCCGAGATGCTCAAGGGCGGCGTCATCATGGACGTGACGACCCCGGACCAGGCGAAGATCGCCGAGGACGCCGGTGCCGTGTCCGTCATGGCCCTCGAGCGGGTGCCCGCCGACATCCGGGCCGAGGGCGGGGTGGCCCGCATGACCGACCCCGCCGTCATCGAGGCCATCATGAAGGCCGTCACGATCCCCGTGATGGCCAAGTGCCGGATCGGGCACTTCGTGGAGGCCCAGATCCTCGAGGCCCTCGGCATCGACTACATCGACGAGAGCGAGGTGCTCACGCCCGCCGACGAGAAGTACCACATCAACAAGTGGAACTTCAAAGTGCCCTTCGTCTGCGGCGCCACGAACCTGGGCGAGGCCCTCCGGCGCATTGGCGAGGGGGCCGCCATGATCCGCACGAAGGGCGAGGCCGGCACGGGCAACGTGATCGAGGCCGTGCGTCACATGCGGACGATCAACGACGAGATCGCGAGGCTCTCCGTGCTCCCCGAGGAGGAGCTCATGACGGAGGCCAAGAACCTCGGGGCGCCCTACGAGCTGGTCCGCGCCGTGGCCCGGGACCGCAGGCTGCCCGTGGTGAACTTCTCGGCGGGCGGGATCGCCACCCCGGCCGATGCGGCCATGATGATGCAGCTCGGCGCCGACGGGGTCTTCGTGGGCTCCGGGATCTTCAAGTCGAAGGACCCGGCCAGGCGCGCCGCCGCGATCGTCAAGGCCGTCACGCACTACAAGAACCCCGAGATCCTGGCCGAGGTGTCCAAGTCGCTGGGGGAGCCCATGAAGGGACTCGAGATCTCGAAGATCGGCAAGGACAACCTGTTGCAGTACCGCGGGAATTAGGCGCCCTCCCGTGCCTTGACGGAAGGGGCGCAAAAGGTGTATTGCAGGAAGCATCGTGTCGGTGGCCATGCTGCAATCAAGAGGGGAGAAACGTCCTAGAGCAAAGGAGGGAGCTGCGAGAGCCATGGAAATCAAGGTCAACAGGGTGCCCGCGGACAGGATGAAGCCCAAGCCGACGGACGAGTCGAAGCTGGGTTTCGGCCAGATCTTCAGCGATCATTTCTTCACCATGAAGTACAAGGCGGGTCAGGGCTGGTTCGACCCCCGGATCGAGCCCTACGGACCCCTCCAGCTGGACCCGGCCGCCATGAGCCTGCATTACGGCCAGCTGATCTTCGAGGGCCTCAAGGCGTACCGCGGTGCCGACGGGTCCGTCTACCTGTTCCGTCCCTGGGAGAACATCAAGCGGCTCAACGCCTCCGCCGCGAGGCTCTGCATGCCCACGCTCGACGAGGCGTTCGCGCTGGAGGCCCTCAAACAGCTCGTCGTCCTGGAAAAGGACTGGATCCCCAAGGGACTGGGGACCTCCATGTACATCCGGCCGACCATGGCCGCCACGGAGCCGGCCCTCGGCGTGCGCCCGTCGAACGAATATCTCTACTTCGTCATCGTGGGGCCCGTGGGCGCCTACTACCCGCAGGGGTTCAGCCCCACGAAGATCTGGGTCGAGGAGGAGTACGTCCGCGCCGTGCGGGGCGGCATCGGCTACTGCAAGGCCGCGGCCAACTATGCCGCGAGCCTCATGGCCAGCCAGAAGGCAGGCGCCAGGGGATATACCCAGGTGCTCTGGCTCGACGCCGTCGAGCGCAAGTACGTCGAGGAAGTGGGGACGAGCAATATCTTCTTCCTCATCGGGGATGAATTGATCACCCCGCCGCTCACGGGCAGCATCCTGCCCGGCGTGACACGCGACTCCGTCATCCAGATGGCGAGGCGAAACGGCATGAAGGTGTCCGAACGGCTGCTTTCGATCGACGAGGTCGTGGAGGCCGGGGCCGCGGGAACCCTCAAGGAGTGCTTTGCGTCCGGAACGGCGGCCATCGTGTCCCCCGTAGGACAGATCTTCTGCCGAGGAAAGGAGCTGCTGATCAACGGCGGAAAGACGGGGCCCGTCACCGAGAAGCTCTACAACCAGATCCTCGAGATCCAGTACGGCCTGGCCGAGGATCCCTTCGGGTGGAGGCTGAAAATCGCGTAAACAGAGGCCGGCAGGGAGGGGGAATTCCACCGGGCCCCTCCCTTGCGGCTTTCCCGCGATGGGTCGGGCAAAAGCCATTCCCTCAGCAGATCCCGGGGCATCTCCGCCATGAAAGACCGGTATACCGGGGACGGCGCGAGGGCATGACCCGAACATCCACAACGGTGTGGACAGATATGTGGACAAGGCTGTTGACGGAGGATTTAACTTCAAGAATGACAGCGTTTTTTACCGAATTGCCCAAGGACTGGGCAAATGAATACATCAATTAATTCAATGTGTTACATGTTTTTCCGTCATTTCCGGCCCTTGGCGGCCCTTTCCCTGCGGACTTGTTCACATTGAAAAACCATGCCACTTTCCCCGTCGCGAAATCACCCTCCGCGGGCCAAACGGAGCCGACCATGAAAAACCCCTTTTTACCCCTTGTTTTTTTGCTGCTCATTTTTTTTTCGGCCCCCGCGTGGGGGGCTGAAGCGCCCGGCCTCGACGACGTGGTCAGGAAGATCCAGGACACCTACGAGCAGACCGGCCAGGTGAAGGCCCGGTTCACCCAGACGGTGACCCTCAAGGCCATGAAGAAGACGGAGCGGGAGGAGGGCGTCTTCTACTTCAAGAAGCCCAAGCGCATGCGATGGGTCTACACCAAGCCTGCGGCAAAGGAGCTCGTGATCAACCCGGAGAAGGCCTGGCTTTACGTCCCTGCCGACAGGATGGTCTACGTGCAGGACGCCGATGCCATCTTC